>NZ_JACIBH010000003.1:0-480023 GCF_014195245.1 Rhizobium sp. BK619
GCCGTGAAACGCCCCTGCGCCCATGGTACTTCGTCTTAAGACGCGGGAGAGTAGGTCGCTGCCAGGTCTGCAAAGCGCAACTTTAAATCTTCTCACAATGAAACTGACTAACGGCCAAGGCCGAAACAAAAGGCCGCTCACAAAGCGGCCTTTCGTGTTACTATATCTCGCGGGGTGGAGCAGCCCCCGCCGAATCGCAGAAGGCAAAGCCTTCGAGGACCGGCAAACAAAAAGTCCGGGCATGCCCAGACAGCTCAACATGGCGCGGGGTGGAGCAGCCCGGTAGCTCGTCAGGCTCATAACCTGAAGGCCGCAGGTTCAAATCCTGCCCCCGCAACCAAATCTCCCGATATTATTCCGAACCAAAAACCCGCCTCTCGGCGGGTTTTTGCGTTACTGCGGATGTCGAAAAGCACTCAGCGCGCGGCAGCGGGATCCGTCAGTTCAGCCCATTCCGGGCCAGGAATTCTGCTGCCTTCATCGTCGCCAAGGCATTTGCTGTCTCCCTGAAGTACGGCAAGGTTTGCCAGAGAGTGCGGTCGCCGACGATATAGAAGCGGCGCTTGGCGCGTGTCAGCGCCACGTTCAGGAGGTTCGGCTTCGATGCGGCCCAGCCTGCGGCTCCGCTATGCCAGGCATCGGCGCCGAGCACCATGAAAACAATGTCTTCCTCCTTGCCCTGGAAGGTATGGACCGTGCCTATCCGCTCCCGCAGCCACCGCGACAACCGCAAAGGGGGAGATCGCATATTTCCGAGCGGATCGATCCATGGCGCATGGGCCAGAGCCTGCCTCAGATTGTTTTTGATCTCCTTGAAGGGCGAGATGATGTAGAGGTCCGGCAATGCGCCGTCGCGGCGATAGGTGGCAGTGAGGACGTCGACGATGAAGCCCGTCTGTTCAACAACCGTCTGTTTGCCCGATACCCTGCCTCGGATGTCGATCCAGGCGCTGTCGCCATAAAATGGCGGCGCGTCTCCGGCGGGCCGGCGCTTTTCCAGCCCGAATACCATCTTGTTCTGATAAGCGATCCGGTTGGCCAGGCCGAACATCGGATCGATGCAGCGCCGATGCACCCGGAGAGGGCAGCCGATCCACAGCCCGTCCGCTTCCTCGCCGGCAACAGTCGTTCCATAGCGGTTGGCGGCATCGGCGAGCATCTGCACCGACGTCCGGTTCGGCGAATATTGCCCCGCCGCCGTGTGGGTTGAGAGAGCAGACGCGGCGGTGATCAGCGCGCTGGGAAGGATAAAGACCGGTTCGATCTGCTGCGGATCGCCGATCGCCATGACGCGGCGCCCCCGCAACAGGGCCCCGACCGCCGCTTGCGGCACCGCCTGACCGGCTTCGTCGATGAAGACCCAGCCGATCGAACCGGCGCCCAGCCCGCGGAATTGCCGGGCGAAGGAGGCGAATGTCGTCGAGACGATGGGAACGATCATGAAAAGGCTCTGCCAGATCAATGCAATGTGCTCGTCATCGACGGGACTGTTGTTGGACAGCAGTTTGCTGATGGCGACGATGTTTCCGCCAAAACCTCCGCCCTTCCTGCCAACCTCCGCCAGCCATGCTTCGTGCAGCGTCAACGCCGCTTCCAGCAATGCCGACCGCAGACCCGCCAATTCGTCCTGATGCCAGAGACCGTCGACCTGGAACCGGTCGGTCTCGAGATCGGCAAGGCGCCCGGGTATGGCGGGATGGCTGAAAA
This sequence comes from Rhizobium sp. BK619, assembly GCF_014195245.1. NCBI lineage: Bacteria > Pseudomonadati > Pseudomonadota > Alphaproteobacteria > Hyphomicrobiales > Rhizobiaceae > Rhizobium > Rhizobium sp. BK619. The sequence continues at coordinate 1,708 of NZ_JACIBH010000003.1, forward strand.
CTTCCCCCAGACGGTCGAATTCTTCTCTTTTCCTCTCCCGGATTTTCTGCCGTGACCGCAGTGCCTGTTCTGCCCGCTCATATTCTCGCAAAGCCTGTTCCCGCTGAGGCCCATGGATCTTCGCAAGATGCTGCTCGCATTCCGCCAGTGCCTTGCGCAATTCCAGCTGCCGGCGCGCATTGGCGCCGACATCCTGCCGGTGCTGGCGGGCGGGGCTGCTCGGCATCACCCGCTCCCACCAGGCAGGCGCGCTGCGGTCGAGCAGCTGTTCCTCTTCCTTCAGATGCGACAACTCTTCCTTGATCTGGAGCATTTCAGCCGCCGCCATATCGCAGCGCTCCTGCGTGCCCTGAAGGTCGGCGGCGGCAGCCGCGACCCGTTCAAGCGCGTCCCGGCAGAATGCATCCTGCGAGACCCGCACGATGTCGTCATGGAGATCGGCATAACGTGCATATTGACCGATCTTGTCGCGAACCCGGTCATCGGCGGCACGAAAAGCCGACGCTGCTTCGGCGAAGCTTGGCCCCTCATAGCTCTCTCGCCATTGCCAGATCGTCTGCGGCTTGGCCGCGCCGGACCAGCCGGGGTTCGGCCTTTCGGGGATTTCCATGAAGGCGAAACGTTCCTTGAAGGCTCGCCGGTTCCTTGAGTTGCCGAGCGCACAGGCGATCAGCCCCCATGGGCGGTCGCTGTCGGAGAGCTTGACGGCGGCGCCATTGTCCTTTTGGCAAGCGATCTTGTGCGCGACCGTCTGCAGATATTGGAGGGACGACGTCCAGGCGATCGCGCTTCGCTTGGGAAGGTCGCGCGAAATATTCTCCACCGCGGCATTGTTGGAAGAGGCGACGACCATTTCGAAACCGGTAAGGGCCGGGATCAGCGCCGAGATCGAGGCGGTGCTGCGGTCTGCGAAGATGGCGCGGCGCGGCGATCCGTCAAAGGCATCGCGCGCCGTCTTCAAGGAGGAGAGCACCCGGGCGCGCTTAACGATATTATCCGCGAACATGTCGCGAAGCAGGGTGGTCTTTCCCGTCCCCGGTGGGCCGTTGACCGAGAAAAGTCCGGTTTCCGAAAGCTCGCCGATGGCCGAATTGATCGCGAACTGCTGCATGAGGCTCATCGCGTGCTGAGGTTCGCTGAGCCAGCGTCCGCGGTTGAGATTTCCGGGATGCAAGGCCCGAACGATCGCCTTGCGCCCATCCTCCGAATAGAGGTCGATCCGCTTCTCCGGGGCAAGCGGGGTGAGATATCGCCTGAGCGGCTCGGGAATATCACCCTGTTTGACGCGCATCATCGCCCGCTCGATATCCTCGATGAAGAAGCTGTTCAGGATACCGATCTCTTCCGCGGCGCTTGCGCTCTCATCCTCCTCATCGTCGGCATCGGGCGGATGGCTTTCCGGCTGCGGTGGCAGGGAGAGGATTTCGGGCCTTTCCGCCCTGTCTTTGTAGCGTATTTCGACCGCGGCGATCGGCTTCTCCTGATGCGCGGCGAAGCTCGCCCAATCGCAGAGCAATTCATGCAGCGTCAGAATTTCGCCGGCATCGAGCGGCTGACCGGCGCCGTCGTCGAAGGATGAGGATCTCAGCTGTCGCTGCGCCCGAAAATTCTGAAGCAATTCCGTCAGCTGCCGCTTGCCCTCGGCAAATGCCTCGTGGCTGAGCGAGGAGAGGCCGGATATTCGCACGCGTCCCAGAGCCCATGGAAGCGTGGAAACGGAAAATGTTTCGAAGATCGGCTGCCCCAGGGGTGTCAGCTGCATGCTGGCAAAACAGGTATCGCCGTCTAGATCGCCGCGTTCGGCATCCTCATATTCGGCGATACCGGCCGCAGCGCTATCGAAGTGCCTGCGGACAGCGGTAATTTCGGATTTGCCGAAAACGCCGAGGAACAGGGTAAAACCTGTGATCTGCTTCTCCGCGGGGATTGCTGGACGGCTGAGCGCGGCACTGTCATCCTCGAGCGTCCTTGCATGCAGCCAAAAGACAGTTCGCCCTTCACCTGCGACGATACGGCTGGAGAGATCGTAGGGAATGAAGAACTCGATCTTGTGCCAGAAATCGAGAATGGCCAGAAGCCGTTCCCTTTCGGCGCCATCTGCATTGGTCTGCATGAGGTTCCACTGAGGCGTTGCAAATTAGGCTTGCGCCTCTATTAACAACGATCGCAGCTCGAAATCAAAGACCATGGCGGCTTCGCTGCCAGGAACCGCCGCAACGCATCGTCGCCGCCGGCAGGTACTCGTCAGTGCAGACGCGGCCGGCGTCGCTCGCTGAGCTGCCAGCCCCGGTTCCAGCGGGCGATGGTCTCGGACACGACATCGGTCTTGTGAGGCGTGGGTTCGGCGCTCGCCTGGATCCGTTCGAGGGCGGCATTTGCCTTGGCGATATAGTCGAGTGCGGCCGGATCGTCCGAATGCACGTCCCGGATCGCGGCGAAAGCAGCTTCCGCCTCGGCCAGCCGTTTACCGGCAACAAGGGCAATGCCACGCTTGTAATGCGCCTGGATCAGATGCGGCCCGACCTCGCCGACCAGGCGGAACGTCTCGGCGGCCTGGTCGTATTGATGCAGGGCAAGCTGCGTGTCGCCAAGCCGCATCCGGATCGGTGTCGGATCGGGCGCTTGTTCGGCGAGCGCCTTATAGGCAGCCAGTGCCTCCGTCAGCTTGCCCCGGTCGAACAGCAGATTGGCGAGGCCAAATCCCGCGCCGGTATGGCCTGGAGCCGATTGCAGGACCTGGTTGAAGACGATCTCCGCTCTCCCGCGGGCGCCGTTGCGGTACATGTCGAGCGCCTGCTCATAGACGAAGCGAATGCTGCGCGGGTTGAGCGCGTCATGCAGATTCTGGCCATTGCGGGTGCGGAAGAGCGTGCAGCTGATGTGTCGTTCCTCGACCCCGAACATATATTTATAGGGCTCGTTTCCGCGCAGGAAGTCATAGGTCTTGAAGCCCTGTTCGATCGCCCGCCGGATGCAGTAACCGTGCAGGATGAGACCGGGAGACGGCGTCTTCCAGTTTTCGTCGCGGCCGGTGATGTAGAAGAGGATCGCCTTCTTCTGCCGGTCGACGATATTCGCCAGCGCGCCGAGCGGCTGGTCGCCATACCAGAAGACCGGCACCTCGAGATTGCCGTTGTTGAAGCAGTCCATCAGCATTTCGCGGGTGGTGATGATCAGCCGCTCGGTCCGCTCCGCGCCTTTGCGGGCGCTCCACTTGGTCCGCCAGAGATCGAAGAGGATGTCCAGGTCGCGATGGATGGTCTCGGGTGTCGCCATCGTGATGCGGTAGAGATCGCCGCCTTCGACCTTGCGCAGGAACCGGCGGAGCTTCTGGCGCGTCTGGCTGCTCATGCGGCTTTCGAGATAATCGTCGAAGCTTGCCGGCAGGGAAACGATCGGGCAGATCGTATTGTCGATGTTCTCATTGTTTTTGGGCGAGCTGTCGCGAAACATCACCTCCGGCCCCCGCAGCGCCTCGATCATCTTTTCGCGCCGCCCGGCAGGGCCGCCGAAATATTCGAGCTTCAGGTCGGTCCAGTTCTGATGTTTGATAAACGAGGCAAAGCCGGCAATGGCATGATGTTCGTAGTCCGGCCTGACGATGAAGCCGGTATAATCGGCCGCAAAATTCCCGGCCATGATGATCTCGTCGTAGAAGAGCCCGGTCTTTTCGTTCAGATGCGTGATGAGGCGCAATGGAAAAAAAGCAACGTAGGGTGCATCCGGATCGCGTTCGCGAAGGGCGAGTATGAACCAGCGGCGCCGGCGGGACAGATAATTCTTCAGCCAGATCCAGGAGAGGAAATGCTGCGCGTCGGGATCGTCCATGAAGACCTGATCCCAGTTGTCGCGCACCGCCTCCAACCCGGCAATGGTATCGATGATGTCTATGCGCATGGCCGCCCCCAATACCCCATACGTTACTCGGGAGCTTTCATTCTAAGGGGAAAAACCGATCTTCAAATAAACCGTCCGGATGATTTTCGGGGCTTAATTATGATTAGTTCTAAGCCGGCAAATAACCCAGAATCCGGACATGTTTCTGTTAAATAATTCAATCACATAGAGTTGCGCATTTTGTATGGAACGCGACGCTTCGATATAGGCCGCCCAAGCTGTCCAAAGTTCGGCCACTCACCATACATAAGGATTAGATCAGAGCTCGCCGGAGATCCGCGGGCTCGCATGGATAAAGGCCCAGAGTGTCCGGCTGATGGCGACGATCTCGGCGATCGACTTCTCCAAATGGTCGATCTCGCGCGCATCCATCTGCTCGATCTTGCCATAGCGGATTTCCTTGTCGTCCTCGACCAGCCGCATCAATTGTGTGCTCGAGATCTCTCCCTTCTCGTCGAAGGAATAAATGCAATGATTGTATTTGTTGCGGGTCTTGGATTCCTTCTTCAGCCGCGCCATGGCTGAAAGGATCGCTTTCCGGTCGGAAGGCGGGGTCGAAGCGAGCTTCGCAAGCCGTTCGATGAGATCCATCCGTGCGCGTGTCGTGTTGAGGGTCAGGAACACGACGATTGCCGCATCTTTTTCGACCCGGAGCAGATGGGCAATGATGTAGATCAGCAGGCTTTCGGTATTCGTCCAGACATAGTTCAGGCGCCCGACCCGCAGCAGGACATCCGACATCGCCGCCATGTTCGCCCTTTCTTCCCCGGAGGGGACGATCCATCCCGAAGGGGATGATAGATTACTGACACCATTTCAGAACCCGGACAAATCCCTCATCCTCGCGGACCGCCGTCGTTTGCCGATCGCCGCGGTCAGCGTTCCTTGAATGCCCGGGACATGCTGTCGGTGATTGGTTTGCTGATATATTCGAAAAAGGTGCGTTCTGACGTCTGGATCAGCACTTCGGCCGGCATGCCTGGAACCGGATGGAAATTATGCACCCGCGCAATCTCGGAATCGGGTATTGCGACGCGAACGATATAGACGTCCTTGACCGAGAGGCCTGCATTCTCCTCGATCGAATCGGCCGAGACGTAAAAGACCTTGCCCTCTAGAACCGGCGTCGTCCGCCGATTGAGCGCCGTCAGCCTGACCGATGCCATTTCTCCCTCGCGCAGTTGGTCGATGGAGGTTCGCAGCACCTGCGCCTCCAGGATCAGCGGCACATGCGCCGGCAGGATTTCCATGATCGGCTTGCCCGTGGTGATGACGCCGCCGGCGGTATGAAAATAGGAGCGTACGACGGTTCCCGACACCGGTGAACGGATGGTGGTGCGCTCGAGCACGCCTGCAGCCTCGCGCATCTGTTCGCGTACGCTGTCGAGATCGGATTCGGCGGTCTCGAGCGCGTCGAGTGCCGCCTGCTTGTTGGAGTTGACGGCGATGACGGCTTCCTGGCGGAATTTGGCGATCTCTGCCTCGCTCTCGTTGATCTCGCCGTTCAGGCGCGCAATGTCGCCCATGGCATCGGCGATCGCCCGCTCGATCGCCAGCAGATCCGTCTTGCGCATATAGCCGACCTTGACCAGCCGGGCCTTGGAGTCGCGTTCCTCTGTCAGCAGCGATAGCTGCCTTTCGAAGGATTCCTTTTGGCCGGTATAACCGGCGAAACGGTATTCCAGCGATTGGATGTTTTTCTCGATCAGATTGAGCTGCTCTTCGAGCTTGATCTGCTTGCTGTGGAAGACGATGTTCTGGCTCTGCATGATCGCATTGATGTCCGGATCGCCCGCCTCTTTCGTCACAATAGCGGGAAGCTGGAATTCTCGCAGACCCTGCGCTTCGGCGCGGAGCCTTGTGACGACGGCTTCCAGGCGCAGGCGGCGAAGCTGCAGCATCCGCTCATTCGAGCGAGAGGCGGTTGGATCGAGGGTCAGCAAAATATCGCCTTCCCTCACGGTATCACCCTCGCTGACGCGCATCTCCTTGATGATGCCGCCTTCCAGATGCTGGACGATCTTGTTGTTGCCGGTCGCAACGAAACTTCCCTGGGCGATGACAGCCGAGGCAAGCGGCGCCGTTGCGGCCCAAAAGCCGAACCCTCCGAACGAGGTGAAGAGAACCGTCAGGCCGACGATGCTGTGCATCCGGATCGAGCGCGGCACATCGCTATACCATTCGAGCTGCACCGGACCGGCGGTCTCCTGTTGTTTCCGTGCCATAGCCTTCACCCTTCGATACGCGGTGCTTGTTGACCGTTATTGCTGTTATTCTTCGAAAGCGCCTGCAGCACCTCGATCCGCTCCCCGAACATGGCGACAGTGCCGTCCTTGAGCACCAGGATCTTGTCGACGCATTGGAGCAGGGCCGGGCGCTGGGTGATCGTCACGGTGGTGATGCCCTGCTTCTTGGCGTGGATCAGCGCCTTGGCAAGGGCTGCCTCACCCTGTGTATCGAGGTTCGAATTCGGCTCGTCGAGGACGACGAATTTGGGATTGCCGAAGAAGGCGCGGGCAAGCGCGATGCGCTGCTTCTGGCCGCCCGAAAGCGGAGCGCCGTCGGCGGCGACGATGGTCTCGTAACCTTGCGGGAAACCCGCGATGAGCTCGTGCACGTCGGCCAGCACCGCGGCCTCGTAGATCTGGTGATCTTCGATGTCGTCGCGCATGCGGCAGATATTCGCCTTGATCGTGCCGGGAAAGAGCTGCACGTCCTGCGGCAGATAGCCGATGCTTTCGCCGAACTGGCGCTGGTCCCAGTTTCGCAGATCCATCAGGTCAAGGCGCACATTTCCGGACGTGGGCACGATCGAGCCGACGAGCATCTTGCCGAGCGTCGTCTTGCCGGACCCGGAATTGCCGATGACCGCCAGCGATTCGCCCTTCCTGAGGGAGAAGGAGATGCCGTTGAGAATGACCTTCTTTTGCGGCGGCGGCACGAACAGAATGCGTTCGACATCGAGCCGGCCTTCAGGATTGGGAAGGCGCAGGCGCGGGAAGTTCAACGCCGAGTTCAAAAGCAGGCTCTTGATCCTGGAATAGGCGGCTGCCGACCGGTTGAACTGGTGCCAGCCTTCGATGGCGCCCTCGATCGGCGCCAGCGCGCGTCCCGAGATGATCGAAGAGGCAATCACCATGCCGCCGGTCAGCTCACCGGAGAGCGACAGATGTGCCCCCCAGCCGAGCAGAGTGATCTGGGTGATCATGCGGCAGGCCTTCGATATGCCGGAGAAGATGATGTTGCGGTCCTGCGCCTCGACCTGCGATTTCAGCGAGCCCGCCGTTTCCCGGCCCCACATCTTCACGGCCTCGGGGATCATCGCCATTGCGTTGATGATCTGCGAATTGCGCGACATGGAATCCAGGTGGAAATTCGCCCGGCTGAGATAGCTGTTGGATTCGGCAAATTGCCGGGCGGTGAATTTCTGGTTCAGATAGGCGATGAAGAATAGCACCGCGCAGCAGGTCATGATGATGATGCCGAGATGCGGATGCACGAAATAAACGACGACGACGAAGAACGGCATCAGCGGCGCGTCGAGAAACGCAATCAGCGTGCCGGATGTCAGGAAACCACGCAGCAGCTGCAGGTCCTGGAGTGTCTGATAGTCTTTGCCGCTGCCATGCAGCGAGGCTCGCGCCGCAGCGCTGAGAATCGGCGCGCCGAGCTGCACTTCGAGCTCCACCGCGGTGCGCATCAGGATAAAGCGCCTGACCGTATCCATGAAGGCCTGAAGCAGCACGGCGCCGAGCACGGCGATCGAGAGCATGACGAGCGTGTCGATCGAGCGGCTGGTCAGCACCCGGTCGGATATCTGGAAGAGATAGAGCGGGATCGCCAGCAGAAGCACGTTGATGGCGATCGTGAACATCATGACGACCACCATGTTGCGCCGTACGGCCCCCATGCCGCGCGCGAGGCTGGCGGCGAAATTCACAGGCTCGCTGCGCTTGTGAAAACCGCCGCCACTTCCCCCGCCCCCGCCCCCGCCGCCCCCGGGATCGGAATGCTTGCCATTTCCGCCTCCGCCGGTGCGCAGACGCCTGTCGGTTTCGCTGACCGGACCGCTGTCGCCTTCGATGGTCTTGGCGAAAGGCATCGTCGGGCTCGATTTGAGCTCGGTTTTCTCTTTCGGCAGTTCAGGCGCCGCCCGCGCCTCGATCGGCGATGGGGCGGATGCCTCCCCCAGTGTCGCTTCAACCGGTTTTTCTTCGACCGGTTTTGTCGGTGCCGGGCCCCGCATCACGGCGGCGGGAGCCGCCGGTTCTGCATTCCAGGCTTTCAATGAGGCTTCCAGCGTCACTGTCTTTTGCGGGAGGGGTGCCTGCACCGTGGCTGCGCGCGCCATATCGGCGGCGTCGCTTGCTGCAACATCGGCCGGCGCCTTGCTGCGATCGGCAGACGAAGCGGCGGCGCCGGTCAGCCGACGAAGGTTCTCGACGGCTTCGTCGATCGCAGAGATGCACAGATCGTTCCTCGCCGCTTCCGAGGGCGCAGCGGAGGGAATATTGCCTGACCTCAAATCGAGGGCGCTGCCCGCTGCAAAAACTTGTTTCGAAATCTGGTTCATCGTGATTCTCTCACAATCCTTAGGGTCACGCGACCACGGCTTGCATGACGTCGGCGGGATGCGCCGACGACCATGAAAGGTCATGCCCTGCATTGATTACGCCATCGGCAGAATCGCCGCCCGCCGGATCATCGTCGTTGAGAAAGGCGATGACTTCGTTGGCGAGCCTGTCGTCTGCCTGGTGCGGCTGGGTCGTGTCATGCTCTACCAGCCCGCCCTGAATGAGGATGGCGTCCGAGTAGAGCTGGCCTGCCAGATAGGTCGTCTGGCCAAAACTGTCATAATCGATGATCTCGGCGATATTGACGACCGCATTGCTGCCGGTGTCGATCGTGACCGTTGCATCGGGATTGTTCTTCAGAAGCGTCGATGCGGCCTGGGTCACATCATCGGAATCGCCGAGGATGCTGACCTGCTTTATAACAGTCATGTCGTAGAGATTGCCGGTAATGTAGAGCACGTTGAGGCCGGCATAGCCTTGGAAATTCACATCGAAGGACAGCCCTTCCGGCATGTTGGGATCGCGGTCTTCGATGGCTTTCTGGGTCTCGACCATATAGTCCGGCATCGCCTCGAACGGGCTGCCTGTGCCGACATTGTGAATAGAGGCGAAATTCCAGATCAGGTTGTCGCCGGTCTCGATGTCGGCGCCGGGATCGGCGCCGTCTTCCGCCCGCACCCAGTCATTGTCGTAGAGCAGCGAGATCTGCGTGATGCTGTTGATGTCGAGCACATTGCCGCCGATGATCACCAGATCATATTGCATGCCCATCCCGAAAAAGGAGGAGAGGTTGATGGCGGTGTTGCCGCCTGTCAGAACCGTGGTTTCGGATCCCGAGGTGGTGACCGTCATCGTGTCGTTGTCGCTGACGAAGTGATACTGCTCGATCCACTGTACGAAGGAGACATCGCCGTCGATGACACTGACGCGCCAGCTGGTCGGGAACGTCGGATCGGCAGCATCGGTTTCGGCATGGCTCGATGCTTCGAAGGTGCTTTGCTGGAAGACGGCGATATTCTTGGCGACTGTCCCGGCCTCCTCGGCCGAGTGCGCGGATGCGCGCAGCGCCGAGGCGATATCGTCATTATCGCTATAGACAAAGGATTGGGAAACCGCGTCAACCTGGTGGTAGTCGCCCATGACAGCGGTGACCGAGGTGATGACGGCGGTATTGATCACCGAGGCGACGTTGATGACGAAGTTCGCCCCGGCGGTCACCTCAAGGCTGTTGCCGCTCGGGTCGGTATGCTCAACGGATGAATGGCTGTCGTCCGGCTCCTCCGGGATCTTGGCGAGACCGCGGTCGGGCAGGAAGTCATCGAGGACAGGGATCTCGGCCTCGATCTTGCCGTTGACGTAAACGGGACCGTTGACCTCGGGATCGAGGCGGATGAAATCATGCGTGGCGTCGGTGCTTGGCGGCGTTGTGCCACTGTCCTCGCTATTCTCATTTTGGACCTTCTCGGCATCCTGGGCATCGCGGGCATTCTGGATGTAGCTTTCCAGTTCCTGGGCGATTTTCAGGGCGCCGTCATAGCTGTCGGTTCGGTGGAGATCCGAAAAAGGCGTGAAGACTTCGGCCTTGGTGCCGAACTCCGCCAGCCGCTCGGTGACGAAACTCGTGTCCCGGGCAGCATGAATGCCGTCCGTCATGTCGAGATAGTCGTCGTCGTAAAGCACGTTGACCTGGAGGACATGACTGATCGCCGAACCGGGCCCGGCAAAGACATTCAATTCCGGCTCATCCGACAGCACGATATCCGTGGGCGAGCCGAAATGCGGTAACGGGATGTCCCTTGCGGCAATCGCCGCCAGCTTCTCGATGCTCTCTTCGAAGACGCGGCCCAAATGACGCGACGGACCAAATTCGATCTCGTAACTGCCGCTTTTGTAGATGACCTCGGGATCGTAGTCCTTGAGTTGCAGATTGGAAGTGAAGGCCGCGGTAAACGCGTCCTGATCCGGCAGAACCGGCCCATCTTCGCCGGCTCCTGCGCCTTCGGCATATTTGGTGCGCGCCCTCATCTCTTCGGTGGTCATCTCGAAGAGACCGATGAAGTGCGCAATGATTTCCGAAATCTTCTCGATATGCATGGTTCGGCCCTCCCATTCGAAATGACGATCGGCCTTTGAAGCGGCCCCGCCGGGAGCCATGGTCGTCAAACCGTTTTCAAACAGTCGAACTGCACCGGCGCCGGCCGGTGCAGTTCGTCTTGGTCGCTGGAGGTCAGTGTCAGGTGCCGGTATCCTCGCCGACGTCGGAGACATGAGAATTGCCGCCGATGACGCTGGAGTCGACGGTGTTGCTGAGCAGGTTCGCGCCCTGAACGAGCTCGAGGTGGAAGCCGGAATTGGCAAGGATCGCCGAAGCATCGGCCGTGCTCGAGCCGGTGGCGTCGTCGCCGGCCTTGAGATCCCAGCCCCTGCCGTCCATTTCCATGCCTTCCGCGCTATCGGCGGTGCCGGCGTTGGCGTTCAGGTGGTTCTGGGCGCCTTCGTTCTCCATCTTGATGTTCCAGGCGCTGTCCTGGTCGGCCAGATGGTTTGCCTGAACGGCGCTGAAGCCGCTGTCGTTGCCCGCGCCGGACAGCGAGTCGTTCAGAATACTGTCGACGTCGAGCGTGAAGGAGAAGTCGTCGCCGAGGTTGAAGGTGAGGTCGTGGCCGGCAACGCCGAGGTTGTCGAAATCCTTGACGTCCTCGATGACGGCGAAGTCGGTGTCCGTCTTGTTGAAGCTGTCAGCGGTATTATTGCTGTCGGAAACCGTCTTGGTGTCGGTATCGGTAATGGTCTTGATATCGGTGTCGGTCACGGTCTTGGTATCGGTGTCCGTAATCGTCTTGGTGTCGGTGTCGTTGTCGCTGTACGACTTGCTGTCATAGCTCCAGTCGTAGTCGGTTTTGGTGTCGGTGATCGTCGTGGTCTTGGTGCTCGTGTCGTCGTCGGACTTGTAGCTCCAGTCGTAGTCGTTATCGCGGTTGTCGCCATTGTTGGCGGAGAGTTCGGCTTTGACGTCGACGTCGACGCTGTTGTCGGTATTGTCACGATTGTCGCCATTGGCGACGCCGCCGACATAACCTGTCGAGCCGTCGTCGACTTCAGTTGAATTGATAGCGCTGTTGGCAAAGCCGTCGGCCAGCGCCCCGACCTTCGTGATTTCGGTTACGTCGCCCGATGGTTTCGGGTCGTGTTTATAGGCGTCAGACATCAAAATCTCTCCAGAAAAAACCGGAGCAGCTTTTCGAAATCCCTCTCATCTCAAATGGGATTTTGCTCGCGCTCGCTCCGATGCGGTTAACATCGGCAGATGTATTCGGTACAAGTCATCTGCAGCTTCATCGCGATTTGTTCGTCAAACCGTTGGTATTGGGACCGCACGTACTCAGTACAAGGCCGCACATATCCAGCTCCGCATCCTGACGAGGATGAGGAGTATTCAGGCTTTATTGTCGTTGATTTGCCCTAAATGGATGCCACGTACCAAAAACACACGCCGATACCTGGATCGTCCATGCCGCCACTTCGGCGACGATCACAGATTGCTGGAAAAAATGCGGAGCCGATAGATATCAATTCGGGCTAAGGCAGATTGACCACCTCCGTCTAGCCCTATCGCCGGAGCAATGGGACGTCTCAGCCGGGGTATTGCCGAGTGACGAGAGTAAGAATTGCAGCACTCGCCGCCGGGTTGAGTGGCGCCATTCGATGGTTGTTCGGCGCATATCCGCTGGAGGACGAAAATATAACAATCTGTACTCAAATATTACATCGGGCTCTGATCTATATTGGGAGCAAATTTAACCTCGAAGTACACATCACAGTAAAAATACAACCAAAGCTTAGTATATTGTTGTTTTTCGCCCGCTAAAACTAATCACTTTGGGCCATTTCCTTCCTTCTCAATCCGTATTAACATAATTAAGAAATGTCTAAAAAATAAGGCGGTGACATCCGGGGCCGGCATTTCATACTATTGAATACCCGCCATCGCTCCACGTTTGAGTAAAGTGTAACGCTAGGGGAGGCGTATATGTTCATGACAGGCTCAGAGACGGAGAATTCTGACCAGGGACGGAAGTTGGAGTCATCGAGAAATACTATACTGGTGGTCGCCAAGGCGGATCTGTTTTCTGAATGCATGGTAGAAGCGCTGGCGAAGAAATTTCCGAACTGTGAGGTGTCAAGCATAACGAGCACAAAGCCGATGCTGGACAAGGATGCCAACGATATAAAGCTTGTTTTATTCTATCACATACCTGCGCCCGAGCTTCATGAAGCGCTGCAGGCCGCCCGCGAAAATCACCCGGAAACATCCGTCGGACTCGTCGTCGAAGCGATCGACATGCTCGAACCCTATGTCAGCCGGCTGGTGGAGGCAAGGATCATCGATGGCGTCCTGCCGCTCAACCTGCGGCTCGATGTCTTCATGGCCGCGGTCGATCTGCTGATGAAGGGTGGCGAACATTTTCCGTCAGCCCTTCTCAATCGCCTCACCAACAAGAACACCCCGCTCGAGCCTTCGCTCTATCAGACAAAATCGGTCGATGCGGCGCGCACCAATGCGCTGAAGCTGAGACGCGACAGCATCTCCTCCTTGACCACGCGCGAGGTTCAGATCCTGGACCTCATATGCAAGGGCACGCAAAACAAGATCATCGCCGACAAGCTGCATCTTTCGGAAAACACCGTGAAGGTTCACGTCCGCAACATCTACAAGAAGATGAACGTCCGAAACCGCACGGAAGCTGCATCCCGTTTCTTCAATGAGCATCCAGCCGGCGAGGACGACATGTCCGGCCGCTGGCGCAACTGATCCAGAGCAAGTCCGGCAAAATTGCCTAGCGGTTTTGCCAGGCAAAGCACAAAGCGCATTTGCCGGGAATGGCATGAAAACAAAAAGATTGAGCTTCTTCGTGAACCGAAGAAAACGCAAATACGCTCGCGCGCCGCGCGGCCATTCAGACGCGCAAACAAGGCCGTCGCACTGATTGCTGCGTCAGATCGACGGACGTGCGAAGCAGCGCGACTTCTGTCCGAAGCCGCTGGGAGAGCAGATATAAGGCGCTGAGCCGTGATAGGCGACGCGAACCGTAGATGTAGCCGGGCGTTCGGGCCGATTTGCCGGATAGGCATAGGCTTTTGCAACGCGCGGGGCCTCGACCACGACAACGTTCTTTTTCGCGACGGCGGCTATGTCGTCGTTCACGACGGTACAGGCCGTTGTCCCGACCGCAAAAAGCGTCGTTCCCCCGGCAAACATAGCAAGATGAAATAGACGCCAGCCTTTCGGCTGCGCTGCAGCTTGTTTTTTCAACATGGCCAAAAACCCCTCGCATATGGCGCTTCCGGATGCAAGGCCGGCCGTGCGGTTCAGCCCGGCCGATCTTCCCCGTTACTTCTAGATCACCTGCATTGAGTGAAGCTTGAGCGCGGTCTGGACACTCGTTCTAAGGGTAAAATGGATAGAAAATGATTAATCATTTGTTACTTCAAAGAATAGTTGCGTAATTATTTTGAATACTTGGAACTTTTGAAGTTGACCTTATCCGCAATCGTCTTATCATTTTAATAGTAACTCAGTTGTTCTAAGAATAACTCAAAAGTTATTCATGTTGAGATAGTCGGTACAGAGTCGGTACAATGAATATCCAACAGGATAAGGGCGGCATGAAGTGCTTAACTAAAACAAAAGACTAAAACATGGGAAGGAGTTTGTAATGCGTAGTTTCGTTCCCAGCGAAGGATATTCCGAAGTGACAGACATGCCGGTGCGCAAGGAGTTGGGCACCGCTCTTGTGAATGGCGGGGCCGGTTTCCTCGGTTCGCATCTCTGCGAAAGGCTTCTGCAGCGCGGCCACCGAGTCATCTGCCTCGATAATTTTTCGACCGGGCGCCGCGTGAATGTCGATCACCTCGCATCGAACGCCCGTTTTCAGCTCGTCGAGCACGATGTTCGCCAACCCTTCGATATCGAAGCGTCGCTCATCTTCAACTTCGCCTCACCAGCTTCTCCGCCCGACTATCAGCGGGATCCTGTCGGCACATTGCTCACCAACGTGCTTGGCGCCGTCAACACCCTGGATTGCGCCCGCAAGACCGGTGCGGTCGTCGTTCAGTCGTCGACGTCGGAAGTCTATGGCGACCCGAACCAGAGCCCGCAGCAGGAATCCTATTGCGGCAATGTCAACCCGATCGGACCGCGGGCCTGCTACGACGAAGGCAAACGCAGCGCCGAGACCCTGTTTTTCGATTATCACAGGACGTACGGCGTCGACATCAAGGTCGGCCGCATCTTCAACACCTATGGGCCGCGCATGCGCCTGGATGACGGCCGCGTCGTCTCCAATTTCATCGTACAGGCTTTGCGCAATGCAGATCTGACGATCTATGGCGACGGTCAGCAGACCCGCTCTTTCTGCTATGTCGACGATCTCGTCGAGGGCTTCCTGCGTTTCTCGGCCGCCGGCGACGCCTGCCACGGCCCGATCAATCTCGGCAATCCGGCCGAGATCACGGTTCGGCGCCTGGCGGAGATCGTTCGCGACCTCACCAATTCGCGCTCACAAATCGTTCATCTGCCGGCGGTCACCGATGACCCCCGCCAGCGGCGGCCGGATATTTCGCGGGCCATGGCCGATCTGGGCTGGCAGCCCTGCATCGGGCTTGAAACCGGTCTGGCGCGCACCGTCGATTATTTCGACGGCTTGCTTGCCGGCGCCGAGAAGGCGGAGGCCGTATGAGATGCCCCGCTACATTTTGGTTACCGGCGGCGCCGGTTTCATAGGCAGTCATATCTGCAAAACGTTGTCGCGTGCCGGCATGGTCCCGGTCACCTACGACAATCTCTCGACCGGGCATGCCGACAGTGTCCGCTGGGGACCGCTTATCCGGGCGGACCTCGCCGATGCCGCCACGCTGCGCCGGACCCTTGCAGAGTTTTCGCCCGATTGCGTCATCCATTGCGGCGCCAATGCCTATGTCGGCGAATCCGTCGAAATGCCCAGGAAATATTACCGCAACAACGTCGTCGGCAGCCTGACGCTGCTTGAGGCCTGTCTCGACCAGGATATCGACCGGATCGTCTTTTCGAGCAGCTGCGCCACCTATGGCGTCCCCGCCTCGTTGCCGATACGCGAGGAAACTCCACAGCACCCGGTCAATCCCTACGGCCGCACCAAGTTGATCTTCGAGATGGCGCTCGAGGATTTTGCCGCCGCCTATGGCATCCGCTTCGCCGCGCTGCGCTATTTCAACGCGGCCGGCGCCGATCCGGACGGCGAGCTTGCCGAGCGCCACCATCCGGAAACCCATCTCATCCCCCGCGCCCTTCTCGCTGCCGCCGGCAGGCTGGAGCGGCTCGATGTCTTCGGCACCGATTATCCCACAGAAGACGGAACCTGTGTGCGTGACTATATTCATGTCAGCGATCTCGCCCAGGCGCATCTTGCCGCCGTCAATCACCTGATGGCCGACGGCGATTCGCTCAGCGTCAATCTCGGCTCCGGCCGCGGCACCTCGGTGCGCCAGATCCTCGAAGCCATCTATCGTGCGACCGGTCGTGAGGTTCCCGTCCGGTATCGTCCCCGCCGGGCCGGCGATCCGCCGATCCTCTTTGCCGACACGGCAAAAGCCAGGGCGGAACTCGGCTTCGCGCCCGCTCTCTCGGATATCGATACGATCATCCGCACCGCCGGTCCCACCTTCGGGCTGGAGGTGAAGGCATGAGCATCGGTTCGGAAATCGGTCAACGCGCCAGGACGGCGAAAGCTGCCTCCGCGAATGCTTTCGATGCTGTCTTCGCCGGCTGGAGCCGCGTCGTTTACGGTTTCGGCATCCTCTGCTGGCTGGCGGCACTCGGCTATTTCTGGATCTGGTGGTGCCAGTCGGCTCACATCATTTCCTGGACGGCCTTCGTGCTCATCACTCTCGTGCTGGGCTGGATCACGCTTGTGCCGGCTTATTTCATCCTGATCTTCCTCGATGCGAGAACGGTCAGCCCTCACGCGCGGCTGCCGGAAGGGCGGGTGGCGATGGTGGTCACCAAGGCGCCATCCGAGCCCTTTGCCGTGGTCCGCGCAACACTGCGGGCTATGCTCGATCAGATCGGCGTCGATTTCGACGTATGGCTGGCCGACGAAGATCCTTCACAGGAAACCCGGCGCTGGTGTGCGGAGCACGGCGTGCTGATCTCCACCCGAAAGGGGGTGGCGGAATATCATCGCGCCACCTGGCCGCGCCGGACGCGCTGCAAGGAAGGCAATCTCGCCTATTTCTACGATCACTTCGGCTATGCGCGTTACGATTTCGTCGCCCAGTTCGATGCCGATCATGTGCCGACGCCGACCTATCTCCGTGAGGTCCTGCGTCCCTTCGCCGACCCTGGCATCGGCTATGTCTCGGCGCCCAGCATCTGCGATGCCAATGCCGCTACGAGCTGGGCCGCGCGCGGCAGGCTCTATGCCGAAGCCAGCCTGCACGGTTCGCTGCAGACGGGTTACAACAATGGCTGGGCGCCGCTTTGCATCGGCTCGCATTATGCCGTTCGCACCTCAGCACTTCGGGAGATCGGCGGCCTCGGCCCGGAACTCGCCGAAGACCATTCGACGACACTGATGATGAATGCCGGCGGCTGGCGTGGCGTACATGCCGTCGATGCGATCGCCCATGGCGACGGCCCGGCGAATTTTGCCGATCTCGTCGTCCAGGAATTCCAGTGGTCGCGCAGCCTCGTCACCATTCTGCTGCAGCATTCCGGCCGTTACATCGAGCATCTGCCGTGGCGGCTGAAATTTCAGTTCGTGTTCTCGCAGCTGTGGTATCCGCTCTTTTCCGCCTTCATGGCCGTCATGTTCCTGCTGCCGGTTGCCGCCTTGCTGACGGGCCATGTCTTCGTCAACGTCACCTATCCGGATTTCCTGCTGCATTTCGCACCGATATCCGCCGTGCTGACGCTGTTTTCCGTGTTCTGGCGGGCGACGGGCACTTTCAGGCCGTATGATGCGAAACTGTTCGGCTGGGAAGGGCTCGCCTTCATCTTCCTGCGCTGGCCGTGGTCGCTCGCCGGCAGCCTGGCCGCCATGCGCGATCGCATCTCCGGCTCCTTCGTCGATTTCCGCATCACGCCGAAGGGACAGCAGCAGCAGCATTCTCTGCCTCTGCGCGTCGTCGCGCCCTATATCGCGCTCGCCGGGCTGTGCGCCGTCGCCATGGCGTTTGCCAGCAAGGCCGCTGCCGCCCAGGGCTTCTACATCTTCGCCGCGATGAACCTGTCGATCTATCTGTCGCTGACGGTGCTGATCGTCGTTCGCCATGCAATCGAGAACGGTCTGCCGCTGCTGCCGCAATCGCATGGGCTGCGGCTCGCGACCGCCATGGGGCTTGCCATCTGGGTTACCGGCGGCATGCAACTGGGCGGCCATGGCCTCCGCAGCCTCGAAGCCCTTTCCCATGGCCAGCCATTCGTCAGCTTCACCGAAACGCAATTTGCCGTAGCCGGCGCCGGCCTCGGCGGCGGCAAGACCAAGATCACGAAATTCCGTCTCAAATGGAATGGGTTCGGCAACATGGGACGGGACCAACAGGGTGTCTGAGCCGGCGGAACCGGTAAGTGTCGAACAGGAGGAAGTAATGCGTATCGGATCGAAACTTTATGGAGGAGCCCTTGCTCTCAGCCTGTGTCTGCCGGTGGCGGCACAATGCGCCGAGGCAGCCGGCAAGATGGCGCCGACGCCGACGCCGCTCAGCGCCTATGAACTCTACCGCATCTACGGCGACAAGACCTGGGTCTGGAACACCGGCGGCGGCCGTTTCTCGGATGACCGCCGGCGTTTCGTCGCCTGGGTGAACGACAAAGGCAAGCAATCCTTTGCCGAAGGCAAGTGGGTGGTCGACGATCTCGGCCAGCTCTGCATGCGCGCCACCTGGACGAATGCCGAGGGTGCGGCCCGCGCCAGCACCTGTTTCGGCCACCGCAAGGTCGGCAACACGATCTATCAGCGGCGCCAGCCGGACGGCAATTGGTACGTCTTCCGTCACGCGTCGGTGCGCGGGGATGACGAGTTTCGCAAGCTCGTTCCCATGGATTCGGTCAGCGACAAGGCGCGTGACCTGAAGCAGGTCCTGCTGAGCCAGGAAGTAGCCCGAAAAGGAGGGTGAGCCATGAAGAAGCTGATGAAAAAGAACCTCTCCACCGCAGCGATCGCGCTGCTCCTGCTGTGTGCCGCGGATATGCCCGGCCGAAGCGAGATGCAATATGCGGGCATAGCCCCGAACCCGGCAGCAAGCGTCAAGACGATCATCGATAAACGCCCCGTTCTTCATGCCGACGGCATCAGGTTCGGCGCCTACGATCCGCATGGCGATTTCGGCGCACAATCGAATGTCTCAACCGAAGCGCTGTTCCTGCCCTGGGAAGACGTCGATCTGGAGACGTTGCGCGTCGCCGATGCCTACGCGCAGGCCAGAGGCCGTAATCTGCTGATCACCGTGGAGCCGTGGTCCTGGGACGTCGACTGGCGGCTGACATCCAACGAGCTTCGCCAAAAGGTTCTGCGCGGCGACTACGATGTCAATATGCGGGCGATCGCGCAGATGATATCCCAGCTGAAAAGTCCGGTGATCGTCCGCTGGGGCCAGGAGATGGAGGACAAGTCTGGGCGGTTTTCGTGGTCCGGGTGGAACCCGCGGGACTATATCGCCGCCTATAAGCGGATGATGGATATCGTCCGGCAGGAGGCGCCTGGCACGCAGATCATGTGGTCGCCGAAGGGCGAGCCGGGCTTGCAGGACTACTATCCCGGTGACGATTATGTCGATCTCGTCGGGCTCTCGGTCTTCGGCCTGGAACACTACGACGAGCTTGCCTACGACAAGCTTCGGACGTTCTCCGAAGCGCTGAAGCAGGGTTATGATCTCGTCGCCGGCTACGGCAAGCCGATCTGGGTGGCGGAGCTCGGCTATCAAGGCGGCGACGCCTATGTCAGGCCCTGGATCGAAACCGCGACGCTGAAACAGAGCGCCTTTCCGAACTTGCAGGAAGTCGTCTATTTCAACGATCGGGATGTGCACGCCTGGCCGTTCGATCTCGGCCGGCCGGATTGGCGCGTGGTCGATAGCGTCAGCAACTGATCCCACAAAACAAGGAGAGGTCCGCCGGGGTTCGCGGGCCTCTCCTCGCAGGTTAAAGCATGGCGCGCGACATGATCACGACGCGCTTTAGCTCTTTGTTTTTACGCATGTCGTTTGCGGCAAAAGCGCTCGCGCTTTGCCTGGGAAAACCGCTGCACACTTTTGCGCGACATGCTTCAGGCGATCGATCATCCTTTGAGCGTCGCCTTACCCTCTTCGACGAGCCGGGTCGCCGCATCGGACGGCGAAATCCGTTCGAAAGCGAGTTCGTCGCAGATCGGGCGCAGCACGCGCTGGTCGAACTGGGTTGCGCCCATCGGCACCGGCGGCGGATATTCGCCGACCTGATCTTTCAGAAGATTGACGTATTTGACCGTTTCCTGCTCCGTCGGGTTGAGTTGCGGCAGAATGGCTTCACGCACGGTCGGCGACATCGGCACGCCGCGCTCGACGCCGAGGATCTTGCCGGCCTCGATATCGTTGACGAAGAAGTCGATGAATTTCGCGGCCGCTTCGCCGTTCTTGGTCGTAGCGCCGAGACTCCAGATCAGCGCAGGACGGTAATAGTGGCCCGACGGCCCGCCCTTCTTTTCCCGCGGCAGCATGGTGATGCCGAGCTTGTTCTTGATGATCAGCTGATAGCCGACCATCTGGTTGGAATAGGCCATGCCGATCACCGATTTGCCGACACCGAGGCTGTTGGTGTCGATGGTGTTCTGATCGAGCGTCTGGACGTCGGCGGCAACGGTGCCGCCCGCCTTGCGCAGCTTTTCCCAGTAGTCGAACCATTCCGTGGCATCGTCGGCCGTGAAGCCGAGCCCGACGGTTTCCTTGGCAAAAAGGCTCTTGCCGCGCTGGCGAAGCCAGGCGTCGAACACATAAGCGTAGCGGGCCGCATAGGGGCCTCCGCTCTTGCCGGAAGACTTTGTGAGTTCGACGGCGAGCTTGGCATACTCATCCCAGGTAAGGTCGGGTGTCGGCAGCGGGATGCCGGCCTTTTCGAATTCGACCGTGTCGAAAAACATCGAGAAGGAGTTGAGGCCGAGGCCGACACCATAGAGTTTGCCGTCGATGGTGGTCAGCTTCAGCATGTCGGCGCCGAAGGACTGGACCTTCAGCGTCGAGGGGACGAACTCATCGAGCGGCAGGCAGGCGCCACGCTTGGAATAATCGGAGATCGTTCCCGGCTCGAGCTGGAAGATGTCGGCGATCGAGCGGCCGGCCATCTGCGTTGCGAGCTTGGTCCAGTAGCCGTCGCCGGACAGCGATTC
The DNA here is from genome assembly GCF_014195245.1 of Rhizobium sp. BK619. Taxonomy (NCBI): domain Bacteria; kingdom Pseudomonadati; phylum Pseudomonadota; class Alphaproteobacteria; order Hyphomicrobiales; family Rhizobiaceae; genus Rhizobium; species Rhizobium sp. BK619. The sequence goes on from NZ_JACIBH010000003.1 coordinate 22,577, forward strand.
ACCGACGATCGTGACGCCGGGTGTCTTCGATTGATAGAGCTTGGCGACATCGAGCGTGCGCTTGGCGCGGTCGTTCGAACCCCACCACATGGCGCGCAGCGAGGTGTCCTCGGCAAAAGCCGGAATGGCGCTTCCCGCGCCAAAAGCGAGGCCGGCGGCTGCTCCGGCTGATCCCATCAGAAATGAACGGCGGTTGACCTGCATGATATCCTCCTTGCCCCTATATGCCCGCTGCCATCCTCCAATGGCGTTCGCGAGCAATTCGTCACAAAGAGTACGCAAAAAAATAATTATTGCAAGAAATAATGATTATCTTGCAAATTTGCATAACTTGCATAGACTTTGGCTATGAACGAACAGAAAATCAGACGGCCGCGCCAGGCCGATATCGCCACATTGGCAGGCGTCTCCGTCTCGACGGTGTCGCGGGTGCTCGCCAACGAGCCCGGCATCAGCGAAACCGTGCGCCGCCAGATCTTGAAAGTGGCTGCCGAGCACGGCTATCCCGTCAAGTCTGCAACTGAAGCTGTTGCTGGCGGGCTGGCGCTGATCGCCAGCGATGGTGTCACCGGCGGCCTCAGCGTCTTTTACGAAGCGATCGTCGACGGCTTGCGCGCCGGCGCTGCCGCAGCGGGCATGCCCTTCGAAATCCGCATGGTCCGCGAGGATCGCACAACGCCGGATGCCGTGCGCGACTATATGCGGGCAGCGAGCGCCGAAGGCCTCTTTCTGGTCGGCATCGATCCGAACGAAATGCTGCGCGCCTGGCTGCGGGACACCATGACGCCGGCAGTGCTCGTCAATGGGACCGATCCGATGATGCAGTTGGATGGCGTTTCGCCGGCTAATTTCTTCGGCGCCTATCAGGCGACCAGTCGGCTGATGAAAGCCGGCCACCGCCGCATCCTGCATCTGAGCGGGTCTCACCGCCATACGATCCGGGAGCGCATCCGCGGTTTCGAGGCGGCGATCGCCGCCGTTCCCGGCACCGAGGGCCGTTTCGTCGACCTCGCGCTGCAGGGCAGCGCCAGCGGCGAGGCCCATGAATGCACGGCTGCGATCCTTGCTGAAAATGCCGGTTTCACCGCCGCCTTCTGCATGAATGATTTCATCGCCGTCGGCGTGCTGGAGGCCGTCACCGAAGCCGGTCTGCGCGTGCCGGAGGATTTCGCCATCGTCGGCTTCGATGATCTGCCCTGCGCGCTGATGACAAATCCGCAGCTTTCCACCATGCGCGTCGACCGTGCCGCCCTTGGGCGTGAGGCCATCTCGCTGATGCTGTCCCGTTTCCGCAACAGGACGGCGCCGGCGCGCCACATTTGCCAGGCTGTCATTCCCGTTCCGGGAGGGACCGTTCCGAACGCTGAAACCCGTGAGTGATGCCGATGACCTATGATCCCGCCAGCGCCAACCCGCTCGCAGGCAATCCGCTCGAAACCCGCGCCGATATGAGCCGGGCCCTGCTTGAACTCTTCGATCCGCTGCTTGCCTGCTTCTCAAAAGGCAATGCCCGCGTCAGGCTGAGCGGTGCGGCCGCCCATTTCGACCGGGCGGCGGCCGATCTCGAAGGCTTTGCCCGCCCGCTCTGGGGATTGGCGCCGCTTGGCGCCGGCAAGGGCGACTTCGCCCATTGGCATCGGTTCGCCGAAGGCCTCGCAAACGGCACCGATCCCGCCCATCCGGAATATTGGGGAACGGTCAATGGCCGCGATCAGCGGATGGTCGAGCTTGCCGCTCTCGGTTTTGCCCTGGCGCTGGTGCCGGAAAAGATCTGGGAACCGCTCGATGCGTGCGCCCGCAGCAATGTCGTCGCCTATCTCAAACATGCCAGGCAGTTCGATTATGCCGACAACAACTGGAAATTCTTCCGGATTTTCGTCGATATCGCCCTCGATCGCCTCGGCGCCGATTTCGACCGCAGCCTGACCCGGCAATATCTGGAGGAACTCGAAGGCTTCTATATCGGCGACGGCTGGTATCGTGACGGAAACGTCCGGCGCATCGACCACTACATTCCCTTCGCGATGCATTTCTATGGGCTGATCTATTCGAAGCTCGTCGACGACGATTATGCCAAGCGCTATCGCGAGCGCGCGATCCTCTTCGCCCGGGATTTTCGCCACTGGTTCGCCGCCGACGGCGCCACGATCCCCTTCGGCCGCAGCCTGACCTATCGTTTCGCCTGCGCCGGCTTCTGGTCGGCGCTCGCCTTTGCCGATGTCGAGGCTTTGCCCTGGGGCGAGATCAAGCATCTCTGCCTGCAGCATCTGCGCTGGTGGAGGGACAAGCCGATCGCCGATCGTGACGGCGTGTTGTCGATCGGTTTCGGCTATCCGAACCTGCTGATGTCGGAAAGTTACAATTCCGCTGGCTCGCCCTACTGGGCGCTCAAGGCCTTCCTGCCGCTGGCGATCCCCGAGGACCATCCGTTCTGGACCGCTGAGGAAAAGGTGCCGGAGCCGGCACCTGACATCGTCCCCCAGCGTCATCCCGGCATGGTGATCATGCAGCCGGGCGGCGATGTCGTGGCGCTGTCCTCCGGGCAGGAAAACCTGCAGATGCGGTTCGGTACGGAAAAATACGCGAAATTCGCTTATTCCTCCCGCTACGGCTTCAGTGTCGAATCCGACGAGCGCGGCTTTGCGCTCGCCGCCTTCGATTCGATGCTGGCCTTCAGCGATGACGGGCTGCACTACCGGGTGCGCGAAACCAATGAGGAAGCCAAGCTCGCGGGCGATGTGCTGTATGCAAAATGGTCGCCTTTTGAAGATGTCGGCGTCGAAACCTGGCTCGTCCCGGCAGCCCCCTGGCATATCCGCCTCCACCGGATCAGCTCAGGCCGGCCGCTGCGCATCGCCGAAGGCGGCTTTGCGATCGGCCGCCGGGATTTCGAACTCGACAGGCTGTCGGCTTCGGATGGGGCTGCCTATGCGATCGGCGAAGCCGATTTCAGCGGCATTCTCGATCTCGGTTCTTCGGTCAGGCGCACCGGGCTGACCCAGAAGGCGCAGCCGAACACCAATGTGATCGTTGCGAAAACACTGGTGCCACAACTGCGCGGCCAGATCCCGGCCGGCGAAACCATCCTGGTGACGGCGGTACTGGCGCTCGACGATCCCGCTGCCGTCTCCTCGGCCTGGACGAAGCCGCCGAAGGCGCCCGACATCGCAGCGCTGGAGGCCCTGGTGCGGGAAAAGGGCGTGACCGTCAGCGCCATCGAAGCCCCGGGACAGATGCCATGAGCCGACCGGCCATTGTCCTTGCCATGCAGCCCTCGCGCACCGAGCATGTCCTGCCGGATGAGATCCTGCGCCGGCTGAATGGCATCGGCCGTCTGCTGGATGCCGAGCCGCTTCAGCATTTCGACGATGCGCGGGCGAGGCGTCTGCTGGCCGAAGCCGAAATCCTGATGACCGGCTGGGGCGCGCCCTATGTCGGGCCTGACATCCTCACAGCCGCGCCGCGGCTTCGCCTCATCGTCCATGCGGCGGGCACGGTGAAGGGCATCATCGACGACGCCATCTTCGAAGCCGGCATAGCGGTCAGCCACGCGGCCGAGGCCAATGCCGTGCCGGTCGCCGAATTCACGCTGGCGGCGATCCTCTTCGCCGGCAAACGCGCCTTCCGTTTCCGCGATCTCTACGTCGCCGACCGCAACCGCGATCGAACCTATCCGATGCAGCGCGAAGCCATCGGCAATTACGGCCGCACCCTCGGCATCGTCGGCGCCTCGCGCATCGGCCGGCGGGTGATCGAGCTGTTGAAACCCTTTGGCTACAGGCTGCTGCTGTTCGACCCGATGCTTGATGCCGCCGAGGCGGCCGGCCTCGGCGCCGAGAAGGTCGAGCTCGACGAATTGATGCGCCGCGCCGATATCGTTTCTCTGCATGCGCCGTCGCTGCCGTCGACCCGGCATATGATCGACGCGCGAGGGCTGTCGCTGATGAAGGACGGGGCGACGCTGATCAATACGGCGCGCGGCATTCTCATCGATGAGGCGGCGCTGCTTTCGGAGCTGAAGACCGGCCGCATCGATGCGGTCATCGATGTCACCGATCCGGAAATCCCGGAGCCGGATTCTATATTTTACGATCTGCCGAACGTCTTTCTGACGCCGCATATTGCCGGCGCCATCGGGCTGGAACGGGCGCGCCTCGGCGAGATGGCGGTGGACGAGGTCGAGCGCTTCATCACCGGCCGGCCGCTGCTCTACCAGATCCACCAGGCCAATCTAGAAAACATCGCCTGAGACGCGTCGAGCGACCCAGGCGACGAGATATCAGCGTGATGTCCGCAGCGAATTCGACGACCCGTCATCGGCAAGTTCGGGCATCAGATCGGCAATATTGACCACCTTGCCGGTGCGCGAACTCGTCAGCGCGGCAATGCCGCAGAGCACGGACATGGCGCCGGCCCGCGTGCCGGCGCGCTGGGCGAGCCGGTCTTCCATATCGGGCTTGAAGATCATGTTGCGCATCCGGTCGTCGCCGCCGTAATGGCCGCCGGTGAAATGCGGAACGACGATACGCTCGACCGCCTCCTTGCCGTTCGGGAAATTGCGGATGAGCAGGATCGTGTCCTGCTTCGGCTCTTCCCACGGCTGGGCCTCATACTGGCGAATTTCGATGCGTCCCTTGGTGCCGTTGAATGCCAGGTGATGGCCTTCGATCGGCTGGAAGGTGTTTAGCGAATAGGAGACATGGACATTGTTGCGGTAACGCAGGCTGACCACCATCGTATCGGGAATATCGATATCCTCGCGGAAGACGCAGCCGTCGCGGAAATAGCCGTCGATCTTCGAGGGATCTTCATAGAGCTGATCGAGAAAGGAATCCTTTTCGATATCGAGATAGTAGTCGCATTCATGCGCGTGCGGACAGAGCTTGCAGCGCGGTCCGCGGAACGGGCCCTTGCGGCCGTAGTTTTGCAGGTCGGCGAAGGCGGTGACGGCGTCGGGATCGCTGTCGAGATACCAGTTCAACAGATCGAAATGATGCGTCGCCTTGTGGACGAACAGGCTGCCGGAATTTTCCGTATAGGCATGCCAGCGTCGGAAGTAGTCGGCGCCATGCTTGGTGTTCAGATACCAGTGAAAATCGACGGAGGTCACCCGACCGATCTCGCCGCTGTTCAGCAGCTCCTTGATCTTTGCGGCCGTCGGCGCGTAGCGATAGTTGAAGGAGACGTCGACGCGGCGACCGGTGCGTTTTTCGGCATCGAGAATCCGGCGAATTTTCTCGACCGAGGTGGTCATCGGCTTTTCGGTAATGACGTCGATACCGGCCTCCAGCGCCCGCACGACGATATCGTCATGCGTATGGTCGGGCGTGCAGACGATGACCAAATCCGGTTTCTGCTCGGCGAGCATGGAATCGATGTTTTCATAGAGCGGCGCGTTGCTGCCGATCATGTTGCGGGCGCGCTCGCCGCGCAGCGAATTCGTCTCGACGATGGCTGTGAGGTCGACATGTTCGCGCCAGCCGGCCAGCAGATCCTTGCCCCACATGGTGGTGCCGCGGTTTCCCGTGCCGATCAGGGCAAAACGGCGTTTCTCCATCGAATGATCCTCCTGCATGCGTGATGAAACGAATATTGAAATCAGATCTGGCAGCAGCTTCTGAAGCGCTCGACGCAGGTGGCGATCACCTCGTCGGCGGGGCGTTTCCACCAGGTCTCGGCCGAAAAGATTTCCACCTCCTGCGCGCCGAAGAACCCGGCGGCCTCGACCATCCGTCTTATGCCCTTGAGGTCGATGACGCCATCGCCCATCATGCCGCGGTCGAGCAGCATGTCCTTGGTCGGCACCAGCCAGTCGCAGATGTGATGGGCGAAAATGCGTTTCATCCGGCCGGCGCGGGCGATCTGGTTGGCAAGATCGGGATCCCACCAGACATGGTAGACGTCGATCGCAACGCCGACATCCTCGCCGAGCGGTTCGCACATGTCGAGTGCTTGGCCGAGCGTGTTTACGCAGGACCGGTCGGCGGCATACATCGGATGCAGCGGCTCGATGGCAAGCTTCACGCCGGCAGCCTGGGCATGCGGCAGCACCGCGGCAATGCCGTCGAACACCATCTGGCGGGCTGCGACGATATCCCTTGAAGCGCCCGGCAAGCCGCCGACGACGAGCACCAAGCAATCGGCCGAAAACGCCGCCGCCTCGTCGATGGCGCGCCTGTTGTCGTCGAGGTTCTTCTGCCAGTCGCCCTCGTTTGCCGCCGGAAAGAAGCCGCCGCGGCAAAGCCCGGTCAGCTTGATGCCGTTCGATTTGACGATCCGCACCGCTTCGTCGAGTCCGGCCTTGGCGACCTGGTCGCGCCAGGGCGCGATCGAGGTGATGCCGTGCTTCAGGCAGATGTCGACGGCTTCGGCAAAACCGCATTGCTCGCGGATCGTCGCCAGGTTGATCGAAAGTCCTTCGACCTGCATGTCATTCTCCTCCCATCGCCATGCCGGCGCTCAATGAACGCCGTGGACGGCAAGCACTTGGCGCATGCGCGCTGTTGCCAGTTCCGGATCGGCCAGAACCCGCGCCTTGTCGGCCAAGCGGAAGAGCTCTGCCAGATGCGTCAGCGAGCGGGTGCTCTGCTGGCCGCCGACCATGGTGAAATGGTCCTGCAGGCCGTTGAGATAGGCGAGGAAGACGACGCCGGTCTTGTAGAAGCGGGTCGGCGCCTTGAAGATGTGGCGTGACAGCGGCACGGTCGGCTCGAGCAGGTCGAAAAACTCGTGGTTGCTCTTGCGGCCGAGCGCGTCGAGCGCAGCCGACGCTGCCGGCGCGATCGCATCAAAAATCCCGAGCAGCGCATCGGAATGGCCATCTTCATCGCCGGCGATCAGTTCGGCATAGTTGAAGTCGTCGCCGGTATACATGCGCACGACCTTCGGCAGCTGTCGGCGCATCGCCACTTCCTTTTCCTTGGAAAGCAGCGAGATCTTGATGCCGTCGACCTTGGCGGCATTGGCTTCGATCACTTCGAGGCAGGTTTCCATCGCCTTCAGATGGTCGCCATTGCCCCAGTAGCCCTCAAGCGCCGGGTCGAACATTTCGCCGAGCCAATGGATGATGACGGGTTCCTTGACCTGGCGGAGGATGCGGTCATAGACCCTGACATAATCGTCCGGTCCCTTGGCGGCGACGGCAAGCGCCCGGCTCGCCATCAGGATGATGCGGCCGCCGGCCGCCTCCACCGTTTCGATCTGCTCTTCATAGGCTCTGAGAATGGTGTCGATGGTCACGTCGGGTCCCGGCGTCAGATGGTCGGTGCCGGCGCCGCAGGCGATCAGCGCATCCTTGCGGCCGGCCGCTTCGCCAAGCGCCCGGCGGATGAGGTCGCGGGCTTCAGGCCAACCGAGACCCATGCCGCGCTGCGCCGTATCCATCGCTTCGGCGACACCGAGGCCGAGATCCCAGAGCCGATGACGGAAGGCGAGCGTCCGCTCCCAGTCGATCGCCGGCGTCAGCCAGGGATCGTTGTCGGCGAGCGGATCGGCGACGACATGGGCGGCGGCAAAGGCGATGCGCGGAAAGGCCTTCGCGTCGCGTTTCTTCAGTTCGATCGGCGTGCCGGTCAGCGTGTAGGGGACGATCTTGCCGTCCAGCGGGAGATTGATCGTCGTCACGGCTTAGAACTCCAGTGCGGGAACGTCGAGCCAGCGGCGTTCGGCCCAGGATTTCAGGCCGAGTTCGGCCAGCTGCACACCCTTGGCGCCGGCTTCCAGCCCATAGGGCCACGGCGCGTCTTCGACGACATGGCGGATGAACATTTCCCACTGCACCTTGAAACCGTTGTCGAAAGCCTGGGTGTCCGGAACCTCGTCCCAGGTCTTGTAGAAGTCGATCGTCTGCGGCTGGTCGGGGTTCCACACCGGCTTCGGCGTGTTGACGCGGTGCTGGCTCCAGCATTTCGTCAGGCCGGCGACGGCCGAACCATGCGTGCCGTCGACCTGGAAGGTAACGAGATCGTCGCGGCGCACGCGCACCGCCCAGGACGAATTGATCTGGGCGATGGCGCCGCCGTCGAGCTCGAAGGTCGCATAGGCGGCATCATCGGTGTCGCAGTCATAGGGCTTGCCCTGCTCATCGATGCGGCGCGGAATATGCGTGGCGCCGAGGCAGGAGACGGCCTTCACCTCGCCGAACAGATTGTCGAGCACGTAGCGCCAGTGGCAGAGCATGTCGAGAATGATGCCGCCGCCGTCGCCCTTGCGGTAATTCCAGGAGGGACGCTGGGCCGGCACACCCCAATCGCCTTCGAAAACCCAATAGCCGAATTCACCGCGCACCGAGAGGATCTTGCCGAAAAAGCCGGAATCCCTGAGCAGCGCCAGTTTGCGCAGGCCGGGCAGGAAGAGCTTGTCCTGCACGACGCCGTGTTTGAGCCCGGAGCCGCGCGCCTTGCGGGCAAGATCGATCGCCACCTGCAGGTCGTCGGAAATCGGCTTTTCGCAATAGACATGCTTGCCGGCATCGAGCGCCCGGGACAGAAGTTCGGCGCGCATCAGCGTGGTGCCGGCGTCGAAGAAGATGGTGTCGTCGGGATTGGCGAGAGCGGCATCGAGATCGGTCGACCAGCGCTTGATGTTATGCCTCTTCGCCAGCTCTTCCATCTTGGCGCCGTTGCGGCCGACGATGATCGGGTCGATTTCGAGTTTCTCACCCGATTTCAGCGTGATGCCACCCTGATCGCGGAACGCGAGGATCGAACGCACCAGGTGCTGATTGTACCCCATGCGGCCGGTAACGCCGTGCAAGATGATCCCCAAGCGTGCCATGTTTTCCTCCCTGGAATCGTTTGCGGCGGGAGCGGGCATCAAGCCCGGCCCTCCCAAGCCGGTAACTAAACAGTTACTTGATGGCAGAAGAGCGGCGAGGCTGTCAATAGTCAAATCCTGATTTCGGAATCAGAGCCTTTCCGGGTTAGATTGAAGCATTCTGCCGGAGCAGGTTTTCGTCAGGGCAAAGGCGATTGGCGAAGGACATACCTCTTGGTACGTCCGAGCCGATCGCCTTTGATCCTGGCTAGAGATGCCCGGCCCTTCGGGTTGGCTGAAACGGGCCGGCTGATCGACCGGCCGGCTTGGCCGTAGAGGTTGGCTACGACGCGCGCCGGCCGGTCGACCATCCGACTCCGTTTGAGCCAACAGAATGCTGCAATCTAACCCGGAAAGGCTCTAATGCTTGATCGAGGCGAGCGTCACGTGGACGATATGTCTTTCCCAGGCATTGAGATGGTTCGGCTCGATCAGGTCGCGGCCAAAGATCGTTGAAAGCGTGTACTGGTTGGACAGGTAGAAATAGCCGAGCGAGGCGATCGTCAGATAGACGTGCAGCGGATCGGCGGTCTCGACGAAGACGCCTTGCTTCTTTCCCCGCTCAAGGACGTCGGAAAGCTCACCGATCAGATGCGAATGCAGTTCCTTGAGCCGGACGGACTGGCGCAGCCAGCGGGCCCGATGCAGATTTTCCGTGCCGAGCAGGCTGAGGAATTCCGGGTGCTGGAGAAAATAACGCCAGGTGAAGAGCGCCAGTTCGCCGATACCCTCCTCCGGGCTGCGGTCGCCGATATGCAGCGCGCGCTCGGCGGTGCGGATGCCGACATAGGCTTCTTCGAGCACTCTCAGATAGAGCTGCTCCTTGTCGCCGAAATAGTGGTAGAGCATGCGCTTGTTGGTGCCGGCGCGCTCGGCAATGGCGTCGACGCGGGCCCCGCCCATGCCGTTTTCGGCAAATTCCCGGGTGGCCGCTTCCAGGATCGCGGCGCGTGTCCGCTCCGGATCGCGTTGCGCCGTGCGTTCCTGAGATGGGCGCCGGGATTTTTTCTTCTCCCCGTTTTCGCCGTTGTCGTTCATCGTTTCCCCTCCGTCTCGCATGTTGCGCTCATAAGCCTTCGGTGCGAAATTGTAAAAACCGAATTTAGAAGGGCGGCGAGCAAGAACCGACACCCCGCTTGACAGGCTTGCCGCTTTGCTCGTAGCTTGTAACCAATTAGTTATTTATGCAAGAGTAACGACATCGGAAGCGTGTGGAGGCGCTTCCCCTTTGGAGGAGGAAAAAATGAGCCTACGTGTAAGCAGACGTAATTTCATGGCGGGAGGCGCAACGCTTCTTTCGCTCTCGGCGCTCGGAACCAGCGCTTTTGCACAGGAAAAGCGCTTGCGCCTCCTGTGGTGGGGCTCGCAGCCGCGCGCCGACCGCACCAACAAGGTGTCCCAGCTCTATCAGACGAAGAATGCCGGTACGTCGATCACCGGCGAATTCCTCGGTTGGGGCGATTACTGGCCGCGCCTTGCGACCCAGGTCGCCGGCCGCAACGCGCCCGACGTCATCCAGATGGATTATCGCTATATCGTTCAGTATGCACGGCGCGGCGCACTCGCACCGCTTGAATCCTATATGCCGGCCAAGCTCAACCTTGACGATTTCGACAAGGCGCAGATCGAAGGCGGCAGCGTCGACGGCCATCTCTATGGCGTCAGCCTGGGTGCAAACTCGGCCGCGACGGTGCTGAACACCACCGCCTTCAAGGAAGCCGGGGTCGATCTGCCGACACAGGCGACCACCTGGGAAGAATTCGGCCGCATGGGTGCGGAGATCACCAAGGCCGGCAAACGCAAGGGCATGTTCGGCCTCGCCGACGGCAGTGGCGGTGAACCGCTGTTCGAAAACTGGCTGCGCCAGCGCGGCAAGGGCCTTTATACCGCCGACGGCAAGATCGCCTTCGACGTCGACGACGCATCGGAATGGTACGACATGTGGGCGAAGTTCCGTGAGGCCGGCGCCTGCGTTCCCGCCGATATCCAGGCTCTCGACAAGAACGATATCGAAACCAACACGGTGTCGCTCGGCAAAGCGGCCGCCGGTTTTGCACATTCAAACCAGTTCGTCGCCTATCAGGCCATGAACAAGGACAAGCTGGCGCTCACCAACTACATGCGCATCAAGGCGGATTCGAAGGGCGGCCACTACCGCAAGCCTTCGATGTTCTTCTCGGTCTCGGCCCAGTCAAAGGCGATCGACTTGGCAGTGGATTACATCAACTTCTTCGTCAAGAACCCCGAAGCAGTGCTGCTCCTGGATGTCGAACGCGGCATTCCGGAATCGGCTGCCATGCGCGAGGTTGTTGCGGCTAAGCTCGACGAGAACGGCAAGGTTGCGTTGGCCTATGTCAGCGGTCTCGGCGATCTTGCCGGCAAATTGCCGCCGCCGCCGCCGGCCGGGGCCGGTGAAGGCGAGCTGATGCTGCGCAACATCGCCGAACAGGTCGGCTTCGGCCAGCTATCTCCTTCCGATGGCGGCAAACAGCTTGTCACCGAAATCACGCAGATTCTCGCACGAGGCTGATCCCGTATGAGCAATGCGATGCGCACGCCCGCAGGGGCTATATCAGTGGAACGATATCAGGGGGCCGTGGCCGAGGGACGCTTCCGGCGTGTCTGGAACGCCAATGCTCCCGGCTATCTCTTCCTCCTGCCATGGCTTATCGGCTTTTTCGGGCTGACGCTGGGGCCGGCCCTGATTTCGCTCTACCTCTCCTTCACCGACTTCGACATGCTGCAGTCGCCGCGGTGGGTGGGTATTTCGAATTACGTGCGCATCGCCACGGCGGATCCGAAATTTTCGGCCGCCATGCACGTCACCCTGACTTATGTTGTCTTCTCGGTGCCGTTCAAACTGACCTTCGCCTTGCTGGTTGCCATGGCGCTGAATCGTGGCCTGCGCGGGCTGACCTTCTATCGCGCCATCTTCTACCTCCCTTCGTTGCTGGGTGGCAGCGTGGCGATCGCAGTGCTCTGGCGCCAGCTTTTCGCCAGCGATGGTCTCGTCAATGCCGCGCTCTCGCAGTTCGGCATAGAAGGTCCCAGCTGGATCTCGCATCCGAACTATTCGATCTACACGCTGGTGGCGCTGTCGGTCTGGCAGTTCGGCTCGCCGATGATCATCTTTCTCGCCGGTCTGCGCCAGATCCCGCAGGATATGTATGAAGCGGCAAGCCTCGACGGGGCCTCGAAATTCCGCCAGTTCTACAAGATCACCCTGCCGCTGCTGACCCCGGTCATCTTCTTCAACGCCGTGGTCCAGACAATCGACGCCTTCAAGGCATTCACCCCGGCCTTCATCATATCAGGCGGTACCGGCGGCCCGATCAACTCGACGCTGTTCTACACGCTCTACCTCTATCAGGAAGCCTTCGGCAATTTCCGCATGGGTTATGCCTCGGCGCTCGCCTGGATCCTGGTAGTGATCATCGCGATCTTCACGGCCTTTTCCTTCCTGACCTCGCGCTATTGGGTGCACTACGATGACTGAGATGACCGCTTCCGTCACTGCGGCCAGGCCGCCATCGGACATCACCAAACGCAGCCTGCCGGCCTCGCTTGTCATCCACGCGCTGTTGATCGCCGCATCGATTCTGATGGTCTATCCGCTTTTGTGGATGGTTTCGGCATCGGTCAGGCCGGAAACCGAGATTTTCTCGTCGACCTCGCTTATCCCGTCGTCGATCGATTTTTCCTCCTATGCGCGCGGCTGGGTCGGTCTCGATGTCAGCTTCGGCCGGTTCTTCTGGAATTCGCTCGTCATTTCGCTGCTGGTGGTGACGGGCAATGTCATCGCCTGCTCGCTGACGGCCTTCGCCTTTGCGCGACTGCGTTTCGCCGGCCGCAATTTCTGGTTCGCGATCATGCTCGGCACGCTGATGATCCCCTATCACGTGACGCTGATCCCGCAATATGTGCTCTTCCTCAACCTCGGCTGGGTCAACACCATCCTACCGCTCGTCGTGCCGAAGTTCCTGGCAAGCGATGCCTTCTTCATCTTCCTGATGGTGCAGTTCTTCCGCGGCATCCCGCGCGAGCTTGACGAGGCGGCGATGATGGACGGCTGCAGCGCCTGGCGCATCTACTGGAAGATCATGCTGCCGCTGTCGCTGCCGGTCTTGGCAACGGCCGCCATCTTCTCCTTCATTTGGACCTGGGACGATTTCTTCGGGCCGCTGATCTACCTGAACGACATGAACACTTATACGATCCAGCTCGGCCTGCGCACCTTCGTGGATTCCACCAGCGCATCGGATTGGGGCGGCTTGTTCGCCATGTCGACGCTGACGCTCGTGCCGGTGTTCTTCTTCTTCCTGTTCTTCCAGCGCCTGCTGATCGAAGGCATCGCCACGACGGGTATGAAGCGTTGATGGCGGTCACGGGAAACAGTGACATGAGCATCAGAACGGTCGCGATCGTCGGTTGCGGTATTGGCCGCTCCCACATTGTCGAGGGTTATCTGCCGCATGCCGACAAGTTCAAGGTCGTGGCGATCTGCGACCTGAATGAGCAGCGCATGGCGTCAGTCGGCGACGAGTTCGGCATCGAACGGCGCACCACCTCCTTTGCGGAGCTGCTCGCCGACGAAACGATCGACATCATCGATATCTGCACTCCGCCCGGCATCCATCTGGAACAGGTGGTGGCTGCCCTTGCCGCCGGCAAACATGTCGTTTGCGAAAAGCCGCTGACCGGCTCGCTTGCCGCCGTCGATACGATCATGGCGGCGGAGAAAGCCGCCAAAGGCGTGCTGATGCCGATCTTCCAGTATCGCTACGGCGACGGCATCCAGAAGGCCAAGCGGATCATCGATGCCGGCATTGCCGGCAAGGCCTACACGGCTTCGGTCGAAACCTTCTGGCTGCGCAAGCCGGAATATTACGCCGTGCCCTGGCGCGGCAAATGGGCGACGGAACTCGGCGGCGTGCTCGTCACCCATGCGCTGCATCTGCACGACATGATGATGCATCTGATGGGGCCGGCGGCGAGGGTCTTCGGCCGTGTCGCCACCCGCGTCAACGATATCGAGGTCGAAGATTGCGCCTCCGCCAGCCTGCTGATGGAAAGCGGCGCCTTCGTCTCGCTGTCCTGCACGCTGGGTTCGCAGGAACAGTTGAGCCGGCTGAGGCTGCACTTCGAGAATGTCACCTTCGAAAGCAGCCATGAGCCGTATACGCCAGGCAAGGACCCCTGGAAGATCATCGCCGCCAATGACGACGTGCAGGCAAAGATCGACAGGGTGATCAGCGACTGGCAGCCGGTCGCGCCGCGTTTCACCACCCAGATGGGCCAGTTTCACGACTACCTCAGCGGCCATGGGCCGCTGCCGGTGACGACGGTGGATGCACGCCGCGCGCTGGAACTCGTCACCGCCATCTACCAGTCTTCCGACAGCGGCGCCGAAGTGCCGCTGCCGGTCGGTCCGGACAGTCCGAAATACGCCGATTGGCGTGCAAGAACGAAGTAACCGATAAATAAAACGAGAGGGGTTTTGAGAAGATGGCAACCAGTGTCGTTCTTCAGAAGGTCGAGAAGCGCTACGGCTCGCTGGATGTGATCCATGGCATCGACCTGACGATCGATCCCGGCGAATTCGTCGTTTTCGTCGGTCCCTCCGGCTGCGGAAAATCGACCCTTCTGCGGATGATCGCCGGCCTCGAGGAAATCACCGGCGGCGGGCTGCTGCTCGACAATGAGCGCATGAACGAGGTGGCGCCCGCCAAGCGCGGCATCGCCATGGTTTTCCAGTCCTATGCCCTCTATCCCCATATGTCGGTTTACAAAAACCTCGCTTTCGGCCTGGAGACGGCGGGTTACAAAAAGGCCGATATCCAGCCGAAGGTCAAACGCGCCGCCGAGATTCTGCAGATCGAAAAGCTCCTGGAGCGCAAGCCGAAGGCGCTCTCCGGCGGCCAGCGCCAGCGTGTGGCGATCGGCCGGGCCATCGTCCGCGAGCCGCGCATCTTCCTGTTCGACGAACCGCTGTCGAATCTCGATGCGGAACTGCGTGTGCAGATGCGCGTCGAGATTTCTCGTCTGCACCGGCAGCTCGGCAACACGATGATCTATGTCACCCATGACCAGGTCGAAGCCATGACGATGGCTGACAAGATCGTCGTATTGAATTCCGGCCGTATCGAACAGGTCGGCGCGCCGCTCGATCTTTACAACAATCCGGCCAACCGCTTCGTTGCCGGCTTTATCGGCAGCCCGAAGATGAATTTTCTGAAGGCCCGCATCGAGCAGGTCGGAGAGACCGAAACCAGCATCCATGTCTGCGGCAATTCCGTCCGCCTGCCACGTCGGCTGAAAGGCGAAGCCGGCCAGGATGTCACCTTCGGCATTCGCCCCGAGCATCTTTCCCTCACGGAGGGTGCCATTACGCTGTCGACCGTCAACGTGGATCTGGTCGAAAATCTCGGCGGGGCCACCATGCTCTACACCACGACGCCGGATGGCCAGCTCCTGACCGTCGCCCTCGACGGCCAGCAGAAGGTCGAGCGCGGCGCCAATGTGAAGACCTTCTTCGACCCGGTTCGCTGTCATGTCTTCGATGGCTCGGGCAAGACCATCTAATCCGGCTGCAGCGCTGTAACCGCTGCTTGACAGCCGATCCTCCTCTGCCTCATCATTTCGAGAAGGCGAGGGGGTTGGCATGACGCCTGAAGATAGGATTCATGCGCTCGGCATCTGGCAGGGCCCGATCGAAATTGCGCCGATCTCAGGCGGCATCACCAATCGGAACTATCTGGTCAGCGATGCGGTTGCGCGTTGTGTGGTGAGGCTCGGAACCGATATTCCGATCCACCACATCAACAGGCAGAACGAGCTTGCCGCCAGCCGCGCGGCGCATGCCGCCGGCATATCGCCTGCCGTCATCCACCATTCGCCCGGTGTTCTGGTGCTCGACTATATCGAGGCGAAGGCGCTTTGCCCGGAGGATATCAGGGCGCCTGATATGCTCGCCCGGATCATTCCCCTGGTGCGCGCCTGCCATCACGACATCGCCCGGCATTTCCGCGGCCAGGCGATGATCTTCTGGGTCTTCCACGTCATCCGTGACTATGCCGCCAGCCTGAAGGAGGCGGGCAGCTCCTATCTGCCGCTTTTGCCGGGGCTGATCGCCAAGGCCGAGGCGCTGGAACAAGCGGCAGGGCCGTTCGAGATCGCCTTCGGCCACAACGATCTGCTCGCCGCCAATTTTCTCGACGACGGCAAGCGGCTCTGGCTGATCGACTGGGACTATGCCGGCTTCAACACGCCGCTGTTCGATCTCGGCGGATTGGCCTCCAACAACGAGTTTTCGCAAGCTGCCGAGCAGATGATGCTGGAGAACTATTTCGACCGGCCGCTGACCGATGATCTCAGCCGCCGTTACGCCGCGATGAAATGCGCCTCGCTGCTGCGCGAGACGCTCTGGAGCATGATTTCGGAAATCCACTCCACCATCCAATTCGACTATGCCGCCTATACGGCCGAAAACCTCGCGCGTTTCGAGCGCGCCTACCAAGCCTTTGAACGGAAAAGATAAATGACGAGACAATTACCGAAGACGGCGAAAGCCGTTGTCATCGGCGGTGGCATCATCGGCTGCTCGACAGCCTATCATCTCGGCAAGCTCGGCTGGACCGATACCGTGCTGCTGGAGCGCAAGAAGCTCACCTCGGGCACCACTTTCCATGCCGCCGGCCTCGTCGGCCAACTGCGCACCAGCGCCAACATCACCCAGCTGCTCGGCTATTCCGTCGATCTCTACAAGCGGCTGGAGGAGGAAACCGGCCTCGGCACCGGCTGGAAGATGAATGGCGGTCTGCGCCTTGCCTGCAACGAGGAGCGCTGGACGGAGGTCAAGCGCCAGGCGACCACGGCGCAGTCCTTCGGCCTCGAAATGCAGTTGCTGACGCCGCAGGAGGCCTTCGATCTCTGGCCGCTGATGACGACAGACGATCTCGTCGGCGCCGCCTTCCTTCCCACAGACGGCCAGGCCAACCCCTCCGACATCACCCAGGCGCTGGCGAAAGGCGCCCGTTTGTCCGGCGTTTCGATTTTCGAGGATACCGAAGTTCTCGATCTCGAGATCGACAAGGGACGAATCCGCGCCGTCGTGACCGCCGAAGGCCGTATCGAATGCGAGCGGGTCGTCGTCTGCGCCGGCCAGTGGACGCGTGCCTTCGCTGCCCGCTTCGGCGTCAACGTGCCGCTGGTCTCGGTCGAGCATCAATATATCATCACCGAATCCTTCGGCGTGCCCTCGAACCTGCCGACGCTGCGCGAT
Organism: Rhizobium sp. BK619; assembly: GCF_014195245.1. Taxonomy (NCBI): domain Bacteria; kingdom Pseudomonadati; phylum Pseudomonadota; class Alphaproteobacteria; order Hyphomicrobiales; family Rhizobiaceae; genus Rhizobium; species Rhizobium sp. BK619. The sequence goes on from NZ_JACIBH010000003.1 coordinate 39,672, forward strand.
CCCGATCGCCTGACCTACTACAAGGAGGAGGTTGGTGGCATCGTCATGGGCGGCTATGAGCCGAACCCCATCGCCTGGGCGGAGAAAGGCATTCCCGAGGGTTTCCACTACACGCTGCTCGACAGCAATTTCGATCATTTCGAGCAGATCATGGAACAGGCGCTCGGCCGCGTTCCGGCGCTGGAGAATGTCGGCGTCAAACAGCTGCTGAACGGCCCGGAAAGTTTCACGCCGGATGGCAACTTCATTCTCGGCGAGGCGCCGGAACTGAAGAATTTCTTCGTCGGCGCCGGTTTCAACGCCTTCGGCATCGCCTCGGCCGGCGGCGCCGGCATGGCGCTTGCCGAATGGGTGACGAAGGGCGAGCCGCCCTATGATCTCTGGCCGGTCGATATCCGTCGTTTCGGCCGCCCGCATTTCGATACCGACGGGGTGCGCACCCGCACGCTCGAAGCCTATGGCAAGCATTACACTATGGCCTGGCCGTTCGAGGAGCATTCGAGCGGCCGCCCCTGCCGCAAGTCGCCGCTCTATGACCGGCTGAAGGCGCAGGGGGCCTGTTTCGGCGAAAAGCTCGGCTGGGAGCGGCCGAACTGGTTTGCCGATCTCTTCGCCAACGAGGAGCCGCGGGATGTCTACAGCTATACCAGGCAGAACTGGTTCGACGCCGTCGGCCGTGAACACAAGGCGGTGCGCGAGGCGGCTGTCATCTTCGACCAGACCTCATTTGCCAAATTCGTGCTGAAGGGCAGGGACGCCGAGGCAGCGCTCTCCTGGATCGCCGCCAACGATGTCGCAAGGCCTGTGGGATCGCTCATCTATACGCAGATGCTGAACGACAAGGGCGGTATCGAATGCGATCTGACCGTCGCCCGCATCGCCGAGGACGAATATTACATCGTCACCGGCACCGGTTTCGCCACCCATGATTTCAACTGGATCGCACGCAATATTCCGGCGGAGATGCATGCCGAACTGGTCGATGTGACCTCAGCCTATTCTGTGCTGTCGCTGATGGGACCGAATGCGCGCGCCGTGCTGGAACAGGTGACCGGCAGCGACGTCTCCAATACCGCCTTCCCCTTCGGCCAGGTCAGAACCATCGGCATATCAGGCTGCCCGGTGCGGGCCTTGCGTATCACCTATGTCGGCGAACTCGGCTACGAGCTGCATGTCCCCATCGAATATGCGACCACGGTCTATGATCTGCTGATGGCATCAGGCGGCTCGTTCGGCCTTATCAACGCCGGCTACCGCGCCATCGAAAGCTGCCGCCTGGAAAAGGGCTATCGCGCCTGGGGCTCGGATATCGGCCCCGACCATACGCCTGTTGAAGCCGGCCTCGGCTGGGCGGTGAAGATCAGGAAGAACATTCCCTTCCGCGGCCGCGAGGCGATTGAGCGCCAGCTTAAGGAGGGTGTGAAGAAGCGCCTCGCCTGCTTCGTTCCCGACGATCCCGATACCGTGCTGCTCGGCCGCGAAACCATCTATCGCAACGGCAAACGCGTCGGCTGGCTATCGAGCGGCGGCTTCGGTTACACGCTGGGCAAGCCAATCGGCTACGGCTACATCCGCAATGCCGACGGCGTGACGGAGGATTTCATCCTCTCCGGCACCTATGAACTCGATGTCGCCAGGGAGCGCATCCCCTGCAAGGTGACGCTGGCGCCGCTTTACGATCCGGATATGGCGCGGGTGAAGGGTTGACGGGGCGAATTCCTGTGCGCTGGAGCGGAGTTGACGAGGAGAGGGCGTGCCGTGGTCGCCCTCCTCTGCCCTGCCGGGCATCTCCCCCACAGGTGGGGAGATCACAAGTAGCCAAACCTTCGCATCCGTCTATCGTTTCACCGGGCTGTGACGCCAATTGTTTGGGGAAGTCAGCGCTCCCAGCCAATCTCCCCACCTGTGGGGGAGATGCCCGGCAGGGCAGAGGGGGGCTTACACGGCACGCCCTCTCCTACGCAGAAGGTCAAAACAACGGCAGCCGATCATCCTGGATCAGGATCTCCAGCTTGTCCGACACATCCTGCGTCCAGGCCCGATGTCCGGTCAAAGCCGAGGGGAAGAGGCCGGGCAGGGTGAACAGCGCTGCCGAAATCGCCGGGCCGGTGCGCGGGACATCGGCAATCAGCGCGGCGATCTCCGCGGCACGGGGATCGCGCAGTTCGTAACGATCGCCATTGCCATGCTCGCCGATTGCGTAGCGCATCCAAGCCGCAACGGCGATCGCATAGGTCTCCGCCCGGTCGCCATGCGCCAGCGCTTCGCATGCCGGTTCCAGCAGCCGCTGCGGCAGTTTCTGCGTGCCGTCCATGGCGATCTGATAGGTGCGATGCGCAATCGCCTTGTTTGCAAAGCGTGCTATCAATTCATTGGCATAGTCGTCGAGATCAATGCCGGGAACCGGATCGAGCGTTCTCGCCGCCGCATGCATGTGGCGGTAGGCAAGCGCTGCCAGGGCGGCATCGTCCATCACGTCGCGGATAAATTCATAGCCGCCGATATATCCGAGATAGGCGAGCAGCGAATGGGCGCCGTTCAGCATCCGGAGCTTCATCTTCTCATAGGCCGAGACGTCTTCGACCATCAGCGCGCCACGCACCTTTTCCCAGGCCGGACGGCCATCGGCGAAATGATCTTCGATGACCCATTGCGTAAAGGGCTCCGTCTCGATCGCCGCCATATCCGTGCGGCCTGTCAGCCGCTCGGCATCGGCATAGGTCGCCTCGGTGCTTGCCGGCGTGATGCGGTCGACCATCGTCGACGGGAAGGGCACATTCGCTTCGATCCAGTCATGCAGATCGGTATCGATGCGAGAGGCGAATTCGAGCACGAGGCGTTTCAAAACAGCGCCGTTACTCGGCAGGTTGTCGCAGCTGAGCGGTGTGAAGGGGGCGATCCCCTTCTGCCGGCGGCGTGCGAGGCCTTCGACGAGATAGCCGATGACGCCGCGCGGTGCATGCCGGTTGGCGAGGTCGGCGACGATATCGGGATGTTTGAGGTCGAGGCCGCCGGTTGCGGGATCGAAACCATAGGCCTTTTCCGTCACCGTCATGCTGACGATGCGGATTGCGGGGTCTTCGAGCCGCGCCAGCAGGCCGGCCGGATCGCGCGGCGCCACATGCGCCTTCAGGATCGAGCCGATCACCTCGGCCGTCGTGCCCGACGTATCGCGGATCAGCGTCGTGTAGAGCCCGTTCTGGGCGCTCAGATTGTCGGCGACATCGGGCGTGCGCAGGCTTGCCACCTCGATGCCCCAGTCGCCGCCGTCGGCTGCCAGCGCGCCATCGGTAAACGGCGCGAAATGCGCACGGAAGAAGGCGCCGGGACCCAGATGCAGGATGCCGCTTTTCAGCCGGCTGCGGTCATAGGCGGGAAGCTTCGCCGTCGGGGCGAGGTCGGAAAGGGTCTGCAGTCGTTCGCTCACAGCTTGTAGGCCTTCTTCGCATTGCCATAGGAGAGTTCGCCCGCCACGATCTCGGCTTCGCTCTTGGAAATCCGGTGCTCGGCGGCGAGCCCGGCGAGGAAGCGGCAGACTTCGCGGCGCCAGACGTCATGCCGCGCCGGGATCGAAAGCAGCGCCCGCGTATCGTCGTTGAAGCCGGCCATATTGGCGAAGCCCGCGGTTTCCACCACCTGGTCGAGATAGCGGCGAATGCCGAGCGGGCTGTCGTGGAACCACCAGGGCGGGCCGATCATCAGGCAGGGCCAATGGCCGACCATCGGCGCCATCTCGCGCGCATAGGTCGTCTCGTCGAGGGTGAAGAGCAGCACCCGCAGCCCCGGCGCATGGCCATATCTGGAAAGCAGCGCATTGAGGCCACCGACCCAGTCCGTGCGCGTCGGGATATCGGCGCCCATATTCGGGCCGCGCGTCGCAAAGAGCCCGCTGTCGGTGTTGCGCCGCGAGCCGGCGTGGATCTGCATCACCATGCCGTCTTCCGCCGAAAGTCCGGCCATCTCGGTCATCATCTGGCCGCGGAAAAGTTCCGCCTCTTCACGCGAAAGCGGCCCCCTCAGCGCCTTGTCGAGCAGCGCCTGCTTTTCCGCAAGCGGCAGGTCGGCGGTGAAAGCTGTGGGCACACCGTGATCGGTCGCGGTGGCGCCGAACTGGCGGAAATAGGCGCGCCGGCGCCGATGCGCCTCGATCAGTCCGTCCCAGCGTGTTACGTCAGCACCGGTAATCTCTCCGAACTTGACGAGATTGTCGCGGAAGCCGACGGCGTCGGGATCGGTGACGCTGTCCGGCCGGTAAGTGGTGCGGACCTTGCCGATCCAGCCGTCGGTCGCCATCTTCTGGTGATGGGCCAGCGGGTCGAGCGCGCCTTCCGTCGTCGCGATCGTTTCGATGCCGAATCGCTGGTGCAGCGCCCGTGGGCGGAATTCGGGAAGCGCAAGCTGGGCATTGATATGGTCATAGAGCGCATCGGCGTTGTCGGATGTCAGCGGCTCGGTGCAGCCGAGCACTGCCGACATCGCATGGTCGACCCAGAGGCTCGACGGCGTTCCGCGGAAGAGATGGTAATGCTTCGCGAAAGTCCGCCAGATCGCCCGTCCCTCAGCCACCGGCTTGCCGTCGAGCCTGGGAACGCCGAGCTCGTCCAGGGCGACGCCGACGCTGTGCAGCATGCGGAAGAGATAGTGATCGGGAATGACCAGCAGCGAAGCCGCGTCTTCGAAGGGCTTGTCGTCGGCGAACCAGGACGGTTCGGTATGCCCGTGCGGGCTGACGATCGGAAGATTACGCACCGTCTCGTAGAGGTCGCGCGCAATGGTCCGCGTTGCCGGGTCGGCCGGAAAGAGCCGGTCCGGATGAAGAAATCCGTTTCCTACATCCATCAGTATTCCTCCCTGATGGATAAGGGCCTACCCCACAACATCAGGCGCGGCAAGGTCTTTTAGTAACCAGATGGTTCGGTTTTTGCGCACGGCCGCACCAGCCATGGAAAGCATTGACGAAGCGGCCTATTTCCGCTTTGGGAGAGGCATCTGTACTGCCGGTTTCGGCAAAGGAGGATCGATGTCCGACGAGACGAACCACATCACCCGGCTGGAGGAAATGCTGGCCCATCAGGCAAAGACGATCGAGGAACTGTCCGATCAGCTGACCGAGCAATGGAAGATCGTCGAGCAGATGCGCACCAAGCTCGACCGGCTGACCGAACGTTTCCTGTCGCTCGAGGAACAGTCGCTGGAAGCGCCTGGTATCACCCGCCCGCCGCATTATTGACGGCACGCGGCGAGAGGCCGCGTGCCCGATTTTTCCGGCCGGCGGATCAGACGCCGCCGATGCAGAGATATTTCATTTCCAGATAGTCGTCGGCGCCGTGGCGTGAGCCCTCGCGGCCGAGGCCGGATTGTTTGATGCCGCCGAAAGGCGCCGTCTCGGACGACATGATGCCGGTATTGATGCCGATCATACCGTATTCCAGCGCTTCGGCCACCCGCCAGACCTTCTTCAGGTCGCCGGCATAGAAATAGGCGGCAAGACCGAATTCCGTGTCATTGGCCTGAGCGATGACATCTTCGGCCGTCTCGAAGCGGAAGAGCGGCGCCACCGGCCCGAAGGTTTCCTCGCGCGCCACCTTCATGCCGCGGGCAACGCCGGTCAGCACCGTCGGCGCAAAGAAAGTGCCGGCGCCGTCGACGCGTTTGCCGCCGGTCAAAACCTTGGCGCCCTTGGCAAGCGCGTCACCCACATGGTCTTCCACCTTGGCAAGGCCCTGTTCGTCGATCAGCGGCCCGATCTCGACACCCGGCTGGAAGCCGTCGCCGACCGACATTGCGGCGACCTTGGCGGCAAGCTTGGCCGCGAAGGCGTCATAAACGCCCGACTGGATGTAGAGGCGGTTGGCGCAAACGCAGGTCTGGCCGGCATTGCGGTATTTGGAGGCGATCGCGCCTTCGACGGCGGCGTCGAGATCGGCATCATCAAAGACAATGAACGGCGCGTTGCCGCCGAGCTCCAGGCTCACCTTCTTGATCTGATCGGCGCATTGCCGCATCAGGATGCGGCCGACTTCCGTCGAGCCGGTGAAGCTGATCTTGCGCACCTTGTCGTTGCCGCAGAGCTCGCGGCCGATCGCCGGGCCGTCGACGCCGACGATGAGGTTGAAGACGCCGGCGGGGATGCCGGCCTGTTCGGCAAGCACGGCAAGGGCGATCGCCGTTAGCGGCGTCTGTTCGGCGGGCTTCGACACGACGGTGCAGCCGACGGCCAGCGCCGGCGCAATCTTGCGGGCAATCATCGCCGCGGGGAAATTCCATGGCGTGATCGTGCCGACGACGCCGACCGGCTGCTTGATGACGATCATGCGCTTGTCATTGGACGGCGCGGGGATCGTCTCGCCATAGATGCGCTTTGCCTCTTCCGCATACCATTCGATATAGGCGGCGGCATAAAGGATCTCGCCGCGCGCTTCGGCGAAGGGCTTGCCCATTTCGGCGGTCAGGATCGCGGCGAGTTCGTCGGCATTGGCGACCATCAGGTCGAACCATTTGCGCAGGATGACGCTGCGCTCCTTGGCCGGACGGGCGGCCCAGGCCGGCTGAGCGGCATAGGCCGCATCGATCGCCGTCCGCGTTTCGGCAGCCCCCATATCGGGCAGCGAGGCAAGCAGCTCGCCGGTTGCCGGGTTGAGCACGTCGAAAGTCCCGGCGGCATCGCCCGATGTCCAGACGCCGTTGATATAGCCGGCAGCGCGCAGGAACGGTGAAGAGAAGGGAACGTGTCTGGTCAGCGCGGTGGTGAAAGCCATGTCATATCTCCTTGGCAGCGGCTGCCGGTCGCCGGCAGCCATTGAAATCCGGTGCCTGTCGCCTCACTTGGCCGCACTCACTTCCAGCATCGAGGCCTCGAGAATGTCGAGCGCCTCCCCGAGCACCTCGTCCTGGATGGTGATCGGTGCAAGGAAGCGGATGACGTTGCCGTGGACGCCGCAGGTGAGCAGGATCAGGCCCTTGTCGAGCGCTGTCAGCCGTACTCGATTGGCGAATTCGGCGCTCGGCAATCCCGTCGTCCGGTCGTTGAATTCGACGGCATTCATGAAGCCCGGCCCACGGATATCGGCAATCTCAGGCACCGTCTCGCGCAGCGATTCCAGCCGCTGTTTCAACCGGCCGCCGAGCAGGTTGGCGCGGTTGCAGAGATCCTCGTCGGCGATGACGTCGAGGACGGCATGCGCGGCGGCGATGCCGATTGGATTGCCGCCATAAGTGCCGCCGAGCCCGCCCGGTCCCGGCGCATCCATGATGTCGGCACGGCCGGTGACGGCGGCGAGCGGAAAGCCGCCGGCAAGGCTCTTTGCCATCGTCGTCAGGTCGGCCGCCACGTCGTGATGATCCATCGCGAACATCTTGCCGGTGCGGGCAAAACCGGTCTGCACCTCGTCGGCGATCAGCAGGATGCCGTGCTGGTCGCAGAGTTCGCGCAGCGCTTTCATGAAGGCCGCGGGCGCCGGGTAGAAACCGCCTTCGCCCTGCACGGGCTCGATAATGATGGCGGCGACCCGCTGCGGATCGACATCGGCGGCAAAGAGCTTCCTCAGCGCCGCCAGCGACTGATCGGCGGTGACGCCGTGCAGCTCGACCGGGAAGGGAATATGGAAGACATCGCCCGGCATCGCGCCGAAACCGACCTTGTAGGGCACCACCTTGCCGGTCAGCGCCATGCCCATGAAGGTACGGCCATGGAAACCGCCGCCAAAGGCGATGATAGCCGAGCGGCCGGTTGCCGCCCGCGCAATCTTGACGGCATTTTCGACCGCTTCGGCACCCGTGGTGACGAAGATCGTCTTCTTCTCGAAGTCACCCGGCACCAGCGCATTCAGCCGCTCGGCGAGACTGACATAGTTCTCATAGGGCACCACCTGATGGCAGGTATGGGTAAAGTGGTCGAGCTGATCTTTGACCGCCGCAATCACCCGGGGATGGCGATGGCCGGTGTTGAGAACGGCGATGCCGGCGGCGAAATCGATGTAGCGGCGGCCCTCCTTGTCCCAGATCTCGGCATTCTCGGCGCGATCGGCATAGATCTGGGTCGTCATGCCGACGCCCCGTGAAATGGCGGCGTTCTTCCGGTCCGTAAGGCTCGTCGCGGTCATCGATGCGCTCCTGTCTGAAGGGCTTGAAATTATCTTGTATAAGTTCTGCAAGTTATTTATAAAACTCCTACATTTTTCCTGCAAGAAAACAAGTGGGATTTTTTGCTTCAAACATCACGCTTTTTGATAAATGCTCGGCAGCGATTGGAATCGGGGATATTGGCGGATGAACGATAACGGGCCGGTACGCTACAAGGTGGCGGAGGCCGCAAGGCTGGCGGGTGTTTCGGCCTCGACGCTGCGTCTCTGGGAAAGCCAGGGCCTGGTCGTTCCCGACCGTTCGCAGACCGGTCATCGGCAATACAGCGCCGACGATGTGGCGCGGCTGAAGCGCATCTCCTGGTATCGGGTCGAACGTGGTCTCAATCCCGCCGCCATCCGCGAGGCGCTGGAAGGCGAGGAGCCTTCTGCCGATGGCGCCGAGGCAAGCCAGGGCACCGGCCTCGGCCGCAAGCTGCGCAGCCTGCGCCACGCCGCCGGCAAGACGCTGGATCAGGTGGCCGGCGATATCGGCGTCACCTCCTCGACGCTTTCGACGCTGGAGCGCACTTCGCAGGGCGTCGGTTTCAAGACGCTGCATGACCTCGCCGAGTATTATGGCACTACCGTCTCACGCCTCTCCGGCGAAGAAAGTGCTGAGGTGCCGGTGCTGGTGCGTGCCGGGGAATGGCGCAGCTGGCCGGAAACGACGCCTGGAGTCGCGGTGCAGCTGCTGGCCGAGGGCCCGAGGATGATGGATTGCCATCGTTTCGTGCTGGCGTCGGGTGCTGCCAGCGAGGGCGCCTATCGCCACGAGGGCGAGGAATTCATGCATGTCCTGTCCGGCCGGCTCGAGCTGGTGCTCGACAGCGATCAGTTCTTCGATCTCGGCCCGGGCGATTCACTTTACTTCGAAAGCCGCCGCTACCATTCCTGGCGCAACCGCCATGATGGCGAAACCGTGCTTCTCTGGATCAACACGCCGCCGACATTCTGAAACGCCTGCAGAGGAAGCGGTTTCGCATTTTGCGGCTTTGCGCTATAGCGCACTGCATAATTCCTTAAATCGCCATCGATTTAAGGATAAAATTATGCGGCAATTCAAAGTGCTACAGCGTCCTAAGGAAAGACAGTCTCATGGCCGCCACCATACGTTATCACGAAGGCGATATTTCCGCAGCCGATGCCGCGCGCTACACCGGCGCGATTGCCATCGACACCGAAACGCTCGGCCTGGTGCCGCGCCGGGACCGGCTCTGCGTCGTCCAGCTTTCACCGGGTGACGGCACCGCCGACGTCATCCGCATCGCCGCCGGCCAGAAAGAGGCCCCCAATCTCGTCGCCCTGCTCGAAGATCCGACCCATCAGAAGATCTTTCATTACGGCCGCTTCGATATTGCCGTGCTCTTCCACACATTCGGGGTCACGACGAACCCGGTCTTCTGCACCAAGATCGCCTCGCGCCTGATCCGCACCTATACGGATCGCCACGGCCTCAAGGACAATCTCAAGGAGATGCTCGATGTCGATATTTCCAAGGCGCAGCAATCTTCCGATTGGGCGGCCGAGACGCTGTCTCCGGCCCAGCTCGAATATGCCGCTTCCGATGTGCTTTATCTGCACGCGTTGCGTGACAAGCTGACGGAACGCCTGCTCCGTGACGGCCGCTTCGACCATGCGACGGCCTGCTTCGCATTCCTGCCGACCCGCGCCAAGCTCGACCTGCTTGGCTGGGAAGAGGCCGATATCTTCGCCCATAGCTGAGTAAATTGCCTGCGGCACGCATGAAAACAGAGATCGTGGATCGGCATGTCCGCGGCGTTAGCGATTCGTTAACGCCTCTTTCCTAAAATTCCCGTTAATATTTATGCATTTCGATGACGCCGCTGTTGCGTCATGCGGACAGGAGGATCTGCGGGGATGCAAGGGGCCGGATGAGCGCGGTCCTTTATAGAGCCTGCTTTCATCGTCACTTTACGAAAGGAGCATGCCATGTTGACTCCCGTTCGTGCAGCGTCCAATGCAAGCTTTTCGTCTCAAGGCCAGACTGCGGCGATCGTCGCCGGCGGCCTCGGCCGTTCTGTGATTGCGCCCGCGCCCGTCAACGCCGTCGAAGCCGCCGACCTGAATTCCGCCATTGCCGGCAAGCTCAGTATCCTGCTCCTTGCCGCACGCGAGCGCATGATCGAAGCCCTCTTCGATGCCATTGATGCTGCCGGGCGCGCGATCTCGCTGGATCGCGGCGAGGACGAAACCAATCTTGCCTTTGCCTCCCGGCTTGCCGATGCCATCCAGCGACTGCCGGCCGCCAAGATCGACGAGGTCGAGCGCCAACTGACGGAGCAAGGCCACAGCCTGCCGCTTCGGATGATCGCCGCAGCCCTGAAGAACCCTGCAGGCCCGGAAGCGGCCCGCATCGTCGCCTATCTGGAAATCGTCCGCTACAAGGACCGCGATCTCGCCGCCCGCGCCGTCGTGCGCTCCTATGGCCAGAATGACGCTTCGCCGATGCGCACCGAAGCCCGGCCGGAGATCCAGCTGCATGAGGATCATGCGTCTGTCGCCATGCGCCAGCCGGCAGACAAGCTGTCGGGGCCGGCCGGTGCCTTTATCGAGGCTGCGGCGCTGGCGACCGCCGAAGAAGCGGTAATCGCCGAGGCCGCGGAAGTAACCGATCCGGAAACGCCGCGGCTTGAAAATCGGGCTCAGTCCGCGTCGGCAGCGGCAGGGGAGGTCGCCCCGGAAGAGCCTTACCCGCAGGAGATCGACGCCGCGCCAGCCTTGGTGGCCGAAACCCCAGCGGCCGAGGCGCAGGAAACGCCGGAGGCGTCTGCTCTCCAGCCTCGCACTGTGTCGGAAAAGGGCGATCCCGTCATTCCGAGGAACTGGACAGGAATTGTCGCTTCGATGACCGAAGAGGTCTCCGAGATGATCGTCACCATCATCCGCGAGCAGGACGTCGAAGCCGTGCTGGAGGACGGTCCCGTCGAAGCGGCCATGGAGATCGATACGATCCTCGACGATGCCGTCATCAGCGATGCGGCTGAGACCTTGACCAGGCAGCCGGCTGAGCTCGCAGCAGCCGACCCGCGCGCCTCCGCGGCGCTGCACCCATCGCCGACCGAAACGGAGATCGTGGCTGCGGCTGCCCGCCAGCCGAAAGAGACCGACGCGCCACCGCCGATGATGCCGCTTCCCGAGACGGCCGATGCTGCCTATGTGCCGCTCGCGGCACGGATGCCGGAGGGACTTGCCTATACGCAACTGCCCTATCAGTTCGCCAAGGATGTCCCGGCGGACGGGAAGGCGGATGAAACCAGCCACCAGAATCAGCACCACCATGAGGGCGGGTCGCCAGATCAGCAGCAAGAGGATCAGCAGCAGGCGCAGACCGGCGGCGGGGATGCCGCGGCCGCTGGCGAAGCAGCCAATGCGGCGCCTGAGCGCCGGACGCCGAGGATGATCGATTCCGAGCCGACGCCATATCAGCCGGACGCGGCCGCCGACCCGGTTTATGCGCTCTATCAGCGCATGGTCGGCTGGGAATAAATGACCTGAAAATGAAGAACCCGCCGGATCGCTCCGGCGGGTTCTTCAATTCAAAGGCGGATGCGAGGCTTATTCGCCGCCGCGGTTCTTCAGGGCTGCGCCCAGGATGTCGCCGAGCGAAGCGCCCGAGTCGGACGAACCGAACTGAGCAACGGCTTCCTTCTCTTCCGCAATCTCCAGAGCCTTGATGGACAGCATGATCTTGCGGTCCTTCTTGGAGAAGTTGGTGACGCGGGCGTCGAAGACCTGGCCGACCGAGAAGCGCTCGGGGCGCTGTTCGTCGCGGTCGCGGGCGAGGTCGGCGCGGCGGATGAAGGAAGTGATGTCCTCGTGGTTGACGAGCTTCACTTCGACACCACCGTCGTTGACCGCGATGACTTCGCAGGAAACGACTGCATTCTTGCGCAGGTCGCCCGATGCAGCGGCGTCGCCGACCGCATCCTTGCCGAGCTGCTTGATGCCGAGCGAGATGCGTTCCTTCTCGACATCGACGTCGAGAACGACGGCCTTGACGACGTCACCCTTGTTGAACTCCTCGATGACCTGTTCGCCCGGACGGTTCCAGTCGAGGTCGGAGAGGTGCACCATGCCGTCGACATCGCCATCGAGGCCGATGAACAGGCCGAATTCGGTCTTGTTCTTGACTTCGCCTTCGACTTCAGTGCCGGCCGGATGGCTGCGGGCGAATGCTGCCCACGGGTTTTCCAGCGTCTGCTTGAGGCCGAGCGAGATACGGCGCTTGGACGGATCGACTTCGAGAACGACGACTTCGACTTCCTGGCTCGTGGACAGGATCTTGCCCGGGTGTACGTTCTTCTTGGTCCAGGACATTTCCGAAATGTGGATCAGGCCTTCGATGCCCGGCTCCAGCTCGACGAATGCACCGTAGTCGGTGATGTTCGTGACGGTACCGGAAATCTTCTTGCCTTCCGGATACTTGGCCTGGATGCCATCCCAAGGATCGCTCTCGAGCTGCTTCATGCCGAGCGAGATACGGTGGGTTTCCTGGTTGATGCGGATGATCTGAACCTTGACCTGCTGGCCGATGTTCAGGATTTCCGACGGATGGTTCACACGGCGCCATGCCATGTCGGTGACGTGCAGCAGGCCGTCGATGCCGCCGAGGTCAACGAACGCACCGTAATCGGTGATGTTCTTGACGACGCCGTCAACAACCTGGCCTTCTTCGAGGTTCTGAACGATTTCAGAACGCTGCTCGGCACGGGATTCTTCCAGAACCGTACGGCGCGATACCACGATGTTGCCGCGGCGCTTGTCCATCTTGAGGATTTCGAAGGGCTGCGGGTTATGCATCAGCGGCGTGACGTCGCGGATCGGGCGGATATCGACCTGCGAACGCGGCAGGAAGGCGATCGCACCGTCGAGGTCGACCGTGAAGCCGCCCTTGACCTGGTTGAAGATCACGCCTTCGACGCGCTCGCCGGCTTCGAACTTGGCTTCGAGCTTGACCCAGCTCTCTTCGCGGCGAGCCTTCTCGCGCGACAGAACGGCTTCGCCGAGCGCGTTTTCGATGCGCTCAACGTAAACTTCGACTTCATCGCCAACCTTGAGCTGGCCATCCTTGGCGCGTGCGCCGAATTCCTTGAGCGCGATGCGGCCTTCGACCTTCAGGCCGACGTCGACAACGGCGACATCCTTTTCGATGCCCGTGACGATGCCCTTGGTGACATAGCCTTCGGCCAGATCGTTCTTGGCAAAGGACTCTTCGAGAAGGGCCGCGAAATCCTCGCGAGAGGGAGTAGCTACTGACATAAAATCTCCTGCGTGTCCCAAATAGCGGAGCGGACACGTATGCGCCGGTTGGTTTGCGTTGAACGGGCCTGAACCCAGTCCGCCCTCTTTCACGAAGGCAATCCGGCGCTTGGACGGAATTTCAGGCTGCTGTATTAAAAGCGATCCATGCGTCTGAGCATGCAAAATCGCTTGAATTTAGGCATTTCGGCTCAAGACCGCATCGATGATCGATTGAGCGGCTTGAAACGCGGCCTCTATACTCATTTCCGACGTATCAAGCAAGTGCGCATCATCAGCTGGTTTCAAAGGGCTGTCGGCCCGTCCCATATCGCGTTCGTCGCGCCGCTTGACGTCCTCGAAAATCGCATCGAAATCCGCCGTCGCCCCCTTGCCGAGGATCTCGTCGTAACGGCGTCTGGCGCGGACCTCCGGCGTCGCCGTCACATAGAGCTTTACAGGTGCATCCGGGCAGACGACGGTGCCGATATCGCGCCCGTCGAGCACGGTTCCCGGCGCCTTCGTCGCAAATCGCCGCTGCGCTTCGACCAGGGCCCGGCGCACCGCCGGCATGACCGCTATTTTCGAGGCAGCTTCGCCGATCTCATGTTTGGAAAGTATATCGCGATCCAATCCGGCGAGTTCAACCTCCCGCGCGATCTTTTCCGCCACCGCCTCATCGTCAAGCGGCAGGCCGGCATCGAGCAGCGCTTTGGCCGTGGCGCGATAGGTCAGGCCGGTGTCGAGATGATGGAAGCCGTATTGCTCGGCGATGCGGCGCGAAAGCGTGCCCTTGCCGGCCGCAGCCGGGCCATCGATGGCGATAGTGAAAGTCTTGGTGGTCATGCGATCAATCCTGGGCAGCGGGCCCAAAGGCCCCGGCGCGAAGGCCGTGCTTGGCGTAATCCTTTGTAAAGGCGCAGCATTTTCTTCGCAAGGCCGCCCTTTCCGGCGACGATCTTCGCTCGGTTCTGCGGCTGCCGCGGCTCGTTACCATAAACCCGCCGGCCGGTCATCCGCCGATGCCGGAAATACCTTGCACTCCGATCATAAAGTTTGGCTTTGACATGGGAAGCCACAGCGATTAAGGGGACCGGCTTATAAATTCCGATGGAACGCCGGCTTGAACGGCATTTGCCGAATCTTGCATTCGGCCATTCTCACGAGGCTTATAGTGGCGAAAGCGGAACTTGGAACCAAGCGTACCGATCCGGAAACCGGCAAGAAGTTTTATGATCTGAACCGGGATCCGATCGTTTCTCCTTATACCGGCAAGTCCTACCCCCTGTCCTTCTTCGAGGAAACCTCGGCGATCGCCGACGTTGCCGAAGAAGACGAGGTTGCGGAAGTCGATACCGAAAACACCGAAGTCGAACTGGTTTCGCTTGAGGATGCCGATGACGCCGCCTCCGGCGACGACATCCCCGATATCGGCGACGACGATGTCGAAATCGAAGGCGATGACGACGACGATACCTTCCTCACACCCGACGAAGACGATGACGATGACGACATGAGCGACATCATCGGCGTGACCGGCGACGAAGACGAAGTTTGACGACTGCATTTCGGCCCGGTGAGGAAAAAATTCTCCGGGCCGGATTTTTTAGGCTTGCTATCTCCGAAAACCGGAAGTAATAAGCCGCCACTCCGCAGGGCACGCCCTGCGAAGCATCCCAGGACCGGCCCTGAGCCGGACCACCTT
Source organism: Rhizobium sp. BK619 (assembly GCF_014195245.1). Lineage (NCBI taxonomy): Bacteria > Pseudomonadati > Pseudomonadota > Alphaproteobacteria > Hyphomicrobiales > Rhizobiaceae > Rhizobium > Rhizobium sp. BK619. The sequence goes on from NZ_JACIBH010000003.1 coordinate 54,759, forward strand.
GATGGGGCTATAGCTCAGCTGGGAGAGCGCTTGCATGGCATGCAAGAGGTCAGCGGTTCGATCCCGCTTAGCTCCACCACGCTTCGCCCTTACGGGCTTCGCGTGGCGCAGTCGCGAGAAACCATTAGGCCAAAGCAGTGCCCGGCCGCCAACTCAATCCTTCGGCGCCTCACCATCTTGCACCGACAAACCGGCAGACTCTATTCCCGCAAGAAACCGCCGCTGATCCTCGGTCCGCGCCAGCCGCCTGGTGACTTCCTGCCTGATGTGCGGGATCAACGCGGGTGACTCGCGCCGGAGCCAATCAAGCTGCTCCTCCGCTTCCTGCTTTTTTCCAAGCGCGCCGAGAATGGAGAGCAATACGAGGCGATGCATCGGATTGTAGTTGAGATCCGACATGCGCGACCAGAGTTCCGCTGCCTGTGTATCGCCCCGCATGAAGGCGCAGAGCGCCATTCCGACCTCGTAATATCCGCGTGGCCCCGCATTCTTGCCGACCGCTTCTGAAATCAGCGTGCAGCCTCTGTCCCATTCCCCCGACATCGACAGCCGCAGGCCGTATTCACCGGCCACTTCGGTATCGTTTGGATTGCTGGCATAGGCGCCGGCGCCGGCGCTGAGGGCCGCAGCCGGATCATTGTCGAAAAAATTGGCAAGCATCAGCGCCTGAAGAGCGCGTGCATTCTTCGGGTCGAGCCGCACCGCATGCTCGGCAAGTTGCTTTGCCAGGCCAAGCGTCGCGGCCGTCGATTTCGTGTGAAGTTGGTATGAAAAGCGGAACTCGTCGAGATGGATCAACGAAAGTAGGGCCACGACATTGGAATCGGCCGGCATCTTCTCCACGGCCCGTTGCAGGCAGGATTTCGCCACCTCATGCGCCTGCACGGTCATTTCGCTGCGGTAGCTATAGTAGGAGAGAATGCATGAAAAGGCGTCCGTGCGTCCGGCGATGGTCGCGGTATCGGTTTGGAACATGACGCCGAACGGGCGCGCGACCGCAGTCGCGATATCCCCGGCAAGGCTCGCTTGCGTTTTCGGGATGCCTTGCACCGTCATATCGGCGTCGTAATTGCTTGCCCAGATGACAGCCGCATCCGCCCGCCGCACGAGCCTTGCCGTCGAGCGCAGCATGCTGCCTTCGAGCCGCACACTTCCCTGCAGGGCATAGAGCGACTCTGCCGAAACTTCGCCGGACTTATTCCGCGGCATGGCGGTGACGACAACGATGTCATTGAAGCGCACCAGCTTCTCGATGATGTCGTCGGTCATGCCGCGAGAGATATCGGAGGCAAGGTTCCCGCCGGAGCCGCTTTCAAAACGCTCGACGATGATGGTGGGACGGTTGTTGGCGCCCTGTCCCGCCTCGCGCTCTGCACTCGGCGATTCGACCTGCCGAAGCAGAGCTGCTGCCGAGGCGAGGATAATCACCGCGCCTGCCGCAAGCAGCCAATATCGAGGCGAAAGGCGCGAGCCCCCGGGGTTCCGGCTGATCGCATCCGTTGCCGCATGGATCTGTCCGTTATCGGCGCCTGACACGCCCGGCTGTTCGGGCTGCTCGAGCGGCAGGATATCAGCGGGTTCAGCGCCGCCGATGACATCGAAGACCGGCGCGTAGCCGCCCTTCGGGATGGTGATGATGATCCGGTCGGTGCCGCCGGCTGTGAGGTAATAGTGTTCCAGTTCCCGTCTCAGCCGGCCGGCTTCGATACGAACGCAGGGATCCTGCTGGGCATCAAAGTTCGCGTCCCGGCCAAAAACGGCCTGTGCGATGGTAAAGGCCTTCAGATAGTCGCGACGGCCCGCCAGCGTTTCCGTGACCACGAATTCGAGGAACTTCCTCGTTCGTTCGGGCAGGCGGAACTCGCGGCTGGAAAGAATGCGCTCAAGCTGCTGCTGTACCTCCTCCTGCGAGGCGGCGATCCTATTTATGCCTGCACTCGTCATCGGTTCCCCCAGACGCCGATTGCGAACAACCTGCAGCACGCTGTCTTAAACGATAGTCTCGCCGCCGCGTAACGGCAATGGCGACCGGCCGAATACCCTAACCAACGCTAAACGAATCCGATGATTAGCCAAGGATGGACGTAGTCACGGCTTACGAAATGCCAGCGTAGGATACCGTATTCTACCGGCGCCGTCATGTATCTTACTGCCTTAGTCTGCAAGCTCGCCCTATCATCGCCGTGTATTCTGGAGGAGGCTGCGATGACATCACCTGAGACCTCTACACCCCATCCCATGACAAGCGCGGAGGAACTGCGCAAACGTGCTCTGGAGCTTCAGCTCGTCGAGATGGAGCGCAGCGAAAGGATCAAGGCGCGTGAAGCGAAGAAACACGCGGAATTCGTCGAGGATTTTTTCCGCAAGCAGATTGGCGAAACGGAACGCGCCACCATCAAGCGGCTGGTCATGAAAGCGGCCGCAGACGGCAAATACGAAGCACTGATCTATAGTTTTCCATCGACGTTCTGCTCCGACAGCGGCCGAGCCATCAACAACAACCTGTCCGGATGGCAGAAGACGCTGCAGGGAAAGGCAAAGGAACTCTTGGAACTCTTCGAGGAGGTCGCGAGGCCGCAGGGTTATGGGCTGAAGGCCATGATCATCAACTTCCCCGATGGCATGCCCGGAGACGTCGGCTTCTTCCTCACTTGGGAGCCGCCTGTCGAGTGACCAGCACGTAGGGGCGATCAACGTGAAAGCGATCGAGATCGAGCGCAAGTTTCTCGTGCGCAACGATAGCTGGCGCGATTGCGCCGGCATTCCGCATGTCCTGCAGCAGGCTTATCTGTCTCGCGATGAGAACTCGGTCCGTGTTCGTCTGATTGACGGCCGTTCTGCTTGCTTGACGATCAAATTCCACACGGCAGGGCTCGCCAAAGACGAATATGAATACGAGATTCCTGTCGAGGAGGCACGGGACCTGCTTCGCCATGCGACCGGCCACGTCATTGAGAAAACGCGCTACCGGGTCCTGCACGAGGGCAGAAACTGGGATGTGGACGTTTTTGCCGGCGCCTATGAGGGATTGACGCTCGCCGAGATCGAAATGGCTGGCGAAGACGATCTGCCGGCCCTGCCGCAATGGCTTGGGCGGGAAGTCACGGGTAACAAGCGCTATTCCAATCGCGCTATGGCTGAGGCCTCACGTCAGCCGCCTCTGGGTGCATGCGGCGGCTGATGACGGCGCCCGTCTAAGAGGCGCGTGCTGTAAGACCCTATTCGCTGACAATGGTCCAATTGGCGTCCGGGTTAAAATCCTTGATCGCGGCGGCGCGCTGTTCCGTTTGGGCCCCGAGATCGCGTTGATAGATGACGCTCATGCCGTTGACGACGAAAGTCTGCACGCCGGTCACCCGATAGGTGACCGGCCAGGCGATGAGCGCAAAACCGCCGGTCATATAACCATTGACGAGGTAGCTTTGTTTGCCGCCCAGCACATTGTCGCCCTGGGCGGTCAGGATACGATAGCGATAACCGAAGTAACCTTCCCCGCGTTTGGCGGCGCCGAAGGCGGCCGTCTCGACCAGGGCGCTTGCCGGGCTTTCCTCCGCAGAGACGCTCGGATCCCAGTAAAGGCCGTCCAGCTTGCCCGGACTGCTGATCAATTTTTTGGCGAACTCGTAAATACCGTCACCGTCGCGATCGTCGGAGGCATATTGATACTGCGCCCCCACATATTCGTGCATCGTGTCGATCGTCGCGAGTTCGTTTTCGCCGATGCGCCGATTGACGATCTCCTCAAGGCCGCGCCGCGTGTCGAAGGACCATTTCCCGTCCTTGTCCTCGGTCAGCGGAAACGGCAGGGGCCAGAGCCGATCGCCGATCGCAACGACTTTGGCACCGTTTGCGTCTTTCAGGATCATCTGTCGCTCGGCGCCCTCTCGGATCAATCCATAAGCGATCATCGCCTCGTTGCTCGCCCGCAGCCTGTCTGTGTTCAGACCGAGCAGATCCGCAAGATCGCCGATATTGTTGGAACCGAGCACCGATTTCAGCCGATCGAGGGCGAGAGTCGGGCTGTCGAATTTCGGCGAAGATTTTGCCGCCTTGTATTCGCCGAGATCTGTCTGCGCCTGCGAAAGCGCCGGCGTCGCCGGCATCGTAGAAAGCGCTGTCGCAAGCATGAGCGGGATTACGATCGATTGACGTCTCATGATGTAACTCCATGGGCTCGTAAAGGGTGTTATCTCCGTCCCCTGCCGCCGCCACCGCCACCGCGGCCGCCACCGCCGCGAGACGGCATCGGGCGCGAATGCTGGACGGGACGGGCTGCCGGGCGGTGTGCGCCCATGCTTTGCGCGCCTCGTTTCGAAGCGACGGTCTGCTGGCGGCCGGACTGGACATTGCCGAGTGCGCTCGACTGGCGCCCGCGATTGTCGGGCCTCGCAGCCATCTGCGGTTTGCTGGGTTTCTTAACGGATTTCTGCGCGGGTTTCGCCGAGGGGCGATTGGCCGATTGATTAGGACGGTTCTCCGGCCGCGACGCGTTCTGGCGATTGGCCGCCGTCGGCCTGTCCGCCTGCGGTTTGGCCTTCAGCCCTTGCGCGGTGTTTTTCCGGATATCTTCCGCGCGAGCGGCAGTCCCGCGATTGCCAGGCCTTTGGCCTGCCTGCATATCTGCTGCCTTGTTGCGCAGCTGATTGCGATTGTCGGTCTGAAGTCCTGACTTGATCGCCGACCGGTCCAGCTTGGCAAGCTGATCCTTGCCGATGCTCAGCTTGCTGCGGTCGACATTCGCCCAGTCGACATCGTTCCACTTCATTTTTCCGTTGAAGTTGCGATTGTTCAGACAATTGTTGCAATCGATATCGATGTCACCACCGCCCCAGCGACCGCCCCACACCCCCCAGTCGTCCCAATTAACGACGGCCGCCCAGGCGAGCCCAGTGACCGCGGCGGCAAAAAAAGTGGCTCCGGGATAGTAATAATTGTCGTACGGCTCCGGATAATAAGAGATCGGCTCAGACGCATAGCCGGGCTCGTAAAGCATCTCCGGCGCATATTGCGGGATATAGATTTTTTCCGGATCGGTCGGACGGATAATGACATTATCGTTTTCGGTGACGACCGTCACCTTGTCATCCGTCTTGATGATGTTCTTTGCCACCGCCTCGTCGCGAAGCTGCTGGATGGCGATCAGCACGTCCTTCTGTTGATTGGCGAGCGCATCGGCGAGCGATTGAGTCCAATCGAGATCCTCGCTCATCATCTTGATAATGTCGGGGTAGTTGAGAAGCGACACGACGCTGCCGTCCCAATCGCTTTTGGGCTTGAGGTCGGCACTTTTCTTTGTCGCGTCCAGAAAACGCTGCGCTTCGATGATCTGCAGGGGAAAGAGCGAAGCGGCCGAAATCGCCGCGACCAGTTCGTCCGGATAGAGCGCGATCCGCGCCACGAGCACCTCGAGCTCATCCTCTGAAAGAAGGGCAGCCGCGGGCTGTTCGGCGCCGGCCTGGATAGGCGCCGCAGCCGGCGCGGGGGTCTGTCCTCGTGCGGGGAAGGCCGGCTGCAGCACAATGATCGCCAGAGCCGATAATCCACCAAGCAGTTTGCGGGAAATTGCTTTCATCGCACATGCACCTCCCTTGAATCGGTTGAAGGACGGACGCGTTTACTTTCTTGGGCCGGTGACAGGTGACCGCCGGAGCATCACGATTTTCGATTGTGAAATCGCCTCCCTCATCTCTTTCAACAGGGCGTCGACCAGGCCTGCATATTCGAGCCGCCGCGCCTCCTTCAACGTGTCGGGTAACTGTTCGGCATGCGCCAAAGCCTGCGCCGCGGCAGCCAGATCCTCGCACATGCTGTGAAAGGCCTCATTGACGTAGAAAAGCCGCTGCACCAGCCTCGCCTGGTCGGGAAAATAAGTCTCTGCCGTTTCAAGGGCGGACAAATATGTCGAACCACTTTCTCCCGACGCCATCTCCGCCCCCGCCGACGAACTGCGCTAAGCAGTGCGAAAACTATATAACAGCCGGACCGTCAGGAGACGTAAAATACGCGAACCTACGGTCGCCGGCTTCTGACTGCCGCATCCCGGTCGCCATTCGAGAGGACGAATGGGGATCGTCGGGCGATCGCGCATCTTTCCTTCCTGGGCAGGCAATCTCGCCAGCCGGATCGGCTGCGAAAGTCTCGATAGAGATTACGCGATGCTACGGGTCTTTGCGCCGAAACGGGCTTATTATCCGGTTGTCGCTTGCGATCAGATTGGCTCGGGCAGACCAAGCCAGAAGGGGGATCCGTGTTTCTCGACTATTTTGCCTTGGGCGTCTTGGTCTTCGTCGTGATCACGCTTTTCTATGCCGTGATTGCCATTCACGACATTCCCCACCTGATGGCCAAGGCACGAAATCATCCCCATCAAGACGCCATCCATGTTGCCGGATGGGTCAGCCTCTTCACGCTCCACGTGATCTGGCCGTTTCTGTTCATTTGGGCAACGCTTTACCGCGAAGACAGGGGCTGGGGCATCCGGCAGGACGGAAAATTATCGGCGGAAGTTGAGGCGAATGCGGAAATCGCTCGTCTCCATGCAAGAATCGCCGAACTCGAAGCAAAGACGCCGGAGAAGGAGAACGCCTGATGGATCTGCTCCTGATACTCACCTACGCCGCGATCTGTTGGGCAATCTTCAAAATATTCAGGATCCCGGTAAACCAGTGGACGCTCGCAACCGCCGTCCTTGGAGGGATCTTCCTTCTGTCTACCCTCCTGCTCCTGATGAGCTACAACCATCCCTATTCGAGCGACGGCCGCATCTATTTCACCTCCGCGCCGGTTATTCCCGTCGTCGGAGGCCAGGTGGTCGAGGTGCCGGTGACACCGAATGCGCCTCTCAAAAAGGGCGATATCCTCTTTCGCATCGATCCGCGGCCCTATCAGTTTACCGTCGATCAAAAGAAAGCGGCGCTCGCCGAGGCTGAGCAGTCCGTCCTGCAGTTGAAAGCCGCCATGGATGCCGCCGAATCAGGGGTCACGGGCGCCGAGGCCACGAGGGACAGGTCACAGCAGGCCTTCGAAAAGTTCCAGCAGACAAACGAGAATGCGAAGTCGAGCGGCAAGGGTGCGGCCTTTTCCGAACTCGAGGTCGAAAACCGACGCGGCATCTACCTGACATCGGAGGCTGCGGTCGCCACGGCCCGCGCGCAAGCGGTGCAGGCAAAGCTTGCCTATGAGTCCGAGATCGACGGAACCAACCCGACAGTCGCAAGGCTGCAAGCGGAATTGCACAATGCCGAGTACGAACTCGACCAGACGGTTGTGCGGGCGCCGACCGATGGCTACGTCACGCAGGTCTTCCTGCGCCCTGGAATGATGGCCAACCCGCTACCCCTGCGGCCGGTCATGGTGTTCATCGACAGTCAGGACCGCATGCTGGCGGCAGCCTTCATCCAGAACTCGCTGCAGCGCGTCCGTGTCGGCGATGAGGCGGAGGTCTCTTTCAAAGCCGTGCCCGGCAAGATTTTCAAGGCGCGGGTTCAGGAGGTCATCGATGTGATGGCCCAGGGCCAGTTGCAGCCGAGCGGTGCGCTGATCGATCCGCAATCGCCCGAGCGCGTCTCGCCGGGACAGACGCTGGCTCGGATCGAGTTGCTCGAAAGTACCGACGAATATCAATTGCCCGGCGGCGTCGTCGCCGAGGTCGCGGTCTACACCCATCATTGGCACCATGTCGCTGTCCTTCGCAAGGTGCTGCTGCGGATGAGCAGCTGGATGAACTTCGTGTTCCTCGAACACTAAGGCCATGTCCGCGAAAACCCTGCCTAGGCTTGCGCCGCAAAATCAAGGATCGAGCGGCACGGGGGCCAACGGCATCAGATAGGGAGCCAGGGGTGATAGGAAGTCTTCCCATGTTGCGGGGCCTGGCCGGCTTCAACAGAGCCTGGCTCCGCAGTGACATTCCGGCCGGCCTGTCGATCGCCGCAGTCGGCTTGCCGAGCGCCATCGCCTATCCCGCCATCGCCGGCCTGCCGCCGGAGACCGGCATCTATGCCAGCATCGTTGCGCCGATTGCCTATGCGATCTTTGGTCCTTCCCGGCTTTTGGTCGTCGGGCCAGACGCTGCGACCATGACCGTGCTGGCGGCCGCCATGGGTGCCATCATCGCCGCCGAACCCGCGACGGCAAGTGTCGACAGGGTCGCCATTGCCTCGGCCCTTGCGCTTGGCGTCGGCGTCTTCTGCATCGCCGCGAAATTGCTGAGGCTCGGCGTTCTCGCGAGCTTTCTCTCCCGTCCCATCCTGGTCGGCTTCTTCGCCGGCGTGTCGCTGTCGATCCTTGTCGGGCAAATCGGCCGCTTCACGGGGGTGAAGATCCAATCGGATGGACTGATCCCGCCGCTTGTCGAAATGCTCGCCAAGAGCAGTCTGATCCACTGGCCTTCGCTCGTCCTCGGCCTGGTGATGTTCGCTTTGTTATGGATCGTCAAAGCCTTCCGGTTCAGAGTTCCGGGCCCCGTTCTGGTGGTTGTCCTCTCGGTCGTTCTTTCGGCGATCTTCGATTTCCAAGGCCGGGGCATTGCCGTTGTCGGCGATATCCCGAGCGGACTGCCGAGCCTGTCTCTGCCTGCCTTGCATCAGATGCCTCTCGATAAGATCGTGCTCGGTTCGGCCGCGATCTTTCTGGTCAGTTTCGGCGCCGGCATCGTCGCGGCAAGGAGCTTCGGGTCGCGAACCGGCGAGGAGGTCGACGCCAATCAGGAATTGATCGGACTTGGCGCCGCCAATATCGCGCCCGCTCTGTTCGGCTCGTTTCCGGTCAGCGTCTCGGATTCCCGAACCGCGATAAACCTGTCGACGGGCGGCGTCTCCCAGGCCGCGGGACTGGTATCGGCCGCGACGCTGGTTGCCGCTCTTGTGTTCCTTCACAGCGCGCTGCGCATACTCCCCATTCCCGCGCTCGCCGCAATCCTCGCAACGGCGGCGATCAGCCTCATCGATATTCACGAATTGAAAAAGATCTGGCGCATCAGCCGCATGGAATTCATTTTTGCGCTGATCGCCATGTGGGGCGCAATCAGCTTCGGTGTTCTCAACGGCGTCATCGTCGCAGTTGCGGCAACCCTCGTCTACCTCTTGCGGCAGACGATGTTTCCCCGCGACGGTCTTCTCGGCCGCATCGAGGGACGGCACGGCTTTTTCGATCTTGCCCGCTTTCCGGAAGCGCGCCCCGTCGAGGGTGCTGCCGTCTTCGCCATCCAAGGCAGCATTCTGTTTTACAACGCCGATTACGTGCGCACGCGGCTGACCTCGGTGGCCAGGGCACTTCCCGCCGAAACCAGATGCCTCGTGCTCGATGCCGGCGCCGTCACCCATATCGACAGCACCGGCGCAGCCGCGCTCGACGCCGTGGCCGAGATCCTGGCAAAGCGGAATATCGTCTTCGCCATGGCCGATCTCAGCGAAGAAAGCCGCGGCATCCTCGAGCGTGCCGGGGTCATCGAGGCGATCGGCGCCCACAATCTCTTCAATGGCAGGGAAGAAGCACTGAGAGCGTTGATCGGGACTGTCGGCGAGGCCGGCACTGCCGCGTCGGCAGGCTAGAGCAATTCCGGCAAAGCTGCGCAGCGGTTTGCGTCCGCAATTGTGTGAAAACAAAGAGGTTTCGCTAAAAGGAGGGAGAGAAAATGGACGAGAATTACGAACCCAGCCGGACGGATGGAGAGGCAGGCCGCGTCGAAAAGGATAAGAAGAAGAAAAAGAAATCATGGGATTATGACAAGGAAATCGGGCGGCTGCAGGTGGAACTGGCCCATTTGCAAGCCTGGATCAAGAAATCCGGTGCGAGGATCGTCATCGTCTTCGAGGGGCGGGATGCCGCCGGCAAAGGCGGCATGATAAAGCGTATAACCGAAAGGGTCAGTCCGCGGGTCTTTCGCATCGTCGCATTGCCGGCGCCGACCGACCGTGAGAAATCCCAGATCTACATGCAGCGCTATATCGCGCATATGCCGGCGGCCGGCGAAGTCGTCATATTCGACCGCAGCTGGTACAACCGCGCCGGCGTCGATCGCGTCATGGGATTTTGCAGCGACAAGAAGGCGCAGCGCTTTCTTGAATTGGCGCCCCGCTTCGAGGCGGCGATCGTCGAAAGCGGCGTCGTTCTGCTGAAATACTTCCTGACGGTCAGCGAGGAAGAGCAGGAACGCCGTTTCAGACGCCGGATCGACGACCCGCTGCGGCAGTGGAAACTCAGCCCCATGGATGTCGAATCCTATCAGCGCTGGTGGGACTACACGCGTGTTTATGACGAGATGCTGCGGATGACCGATAGCAATCACGCGCCGTGGTGGGTGGTGCCCTCGGATGACAAGAAACGTGCCCGGGTCAACTGCATCTCGCACATCCTGCAATCCATTCCGTATGAACGGGTGAAGTTTGAGGCGCCCGATCTCGGCAAACGTCAGAAGCGGCCGGCGGATTTCGTGGAGGACCTCAGCGTCCGCCATGTTGTGCCCGACGCGACGTCATAACACGGCTTTAGCCGAACATGGCGGAGAACACAGGCGATACGGCAGCGCAGGGAGCCGGGTCAGGGCAGACTTCAGTAGAGGCGAGAATAAGCGATCTTGTCCGGTTGGGCATCATCGGGCTTTTCGCCTATTGGACGATCGTCTTGATTGCTCCCTTCGCGCTAATCGTTATTTGGTCGGCCATTCTGGCGGTGGCGCTATTCCCGATATTCCAAGCGCTCTGCAGGCTGCTTGGAAACAGGCCCGTCATCGCAGCCAGTATCATCGTCGTCTTTTGCCTCGTCCTGATCATTGCGCCCCTGGCTCTGGTCGCGGTCAATTTTGCCGACACCGCGCAGGCATTGATCGGCAAGTTGCGGGCGGGGGAATTCACGCTGCCCTCGGCGCCGGCCGCCATTCGGGAGTGGCCCGTCGTCGGCGAGCGGATCCATGACGCCTGGAATCAGATTGCAAGCGATCTGGCCGCGACGATCGTCAAGTTTCAGGCGCCCATTCGTGAAGTGACGGCCGTTATCGTCACCAAGCTTGCCTCGATCGGCGGCGGTGTGTTGAGCTTTGTCGTTTCGATCATGCTTTCGGGAATATTTCTCACGCGGTCAGCACGCCTGGCGGCGGCCATACAAGTGCTGGCAAACCGGATCGCCGGTGAAAAGGGTGTCGGCTTTGCCCGGCTGGCGGGAGCCACGGTGCGCAATGTATCGCGGGGTGTCATCGGCGTTGCCTTCCTGCAGACATTGCTCTGCGGATTGTGCTTTGCTTTCTTTGGCGTCCCGGCGCGTGGGGCGCTGACATTCGTGATCTTCATGTTTTGCCTGATGCAGCTGGGGCCGGGGCTCGTGCTTCTTCCCGTTATTATCTGGTCGTGGTTTTCGTGGTCGCCCGCCGCTGCTTTTGCCTTTACCGCCATTACCGTGCCCATCATGCTCATCGACAACATATTGAAGCCCGTGCTGATGGCGCGGGGTCTCTCGACCCCGATGCCGGTCATCCTGATCGGAGTCATCGGCGGCACACTTTCCCACGGGCTGCTGGGCTTATTTCTGGGGCCGGTCGTGCTCAGCGTCTTCTACGAGCTTCTGAAAGCCTGGGCCTGGCCCTCAGTCCAGACCGTGTCGGAAAATAGCGGCCCAGCCAAGCTCGATGCTCTGCCGGAACGCATCGAGCACAGGCAATGACGGTCTGCCGATAGGTCGCAGTGAGCGTTTTCGGGGTCACCGGTTCTTGCAGTAGACGACAACCTCCTGCTCGATTTCGCGGCAGAGCTGTTCATACTCGCTGATCAGCCTCTCTTCGCTGGGGCTCTTATTGCGGAACCGCTCCAGCGCATCGACGGCGAGATCGTAGGATTCAAACATTTCAGCGAGGGCCTCACTAGTCATGCTCGCCAGCAGATGCCGGATATCGGGAAGTCTCAACATCAATTTTCTGCGGCCGCGCTCTTGGCTCATGGGTCAGCTCCGCATTCAAAACACTCCTGCAATGGATACGAAGTCGCCGAGGGAGCGGATCGTTCCCGAGATCACGAATTAATGTATGGACTTGAGAACGACGGGATGCCGCATCCGACTAGGAACGGCTCTACATCTAGCTGCTGCCGTCTCGGTCCGTTGCGTTCAGGGCCTTTACTGTGATGGCCGCAATGACGCCGGTCAGCACGATTCCTGCAAAACCGATGAGCAAGGCCAGTATTCGTGCCGAAACATGTTTGGGCGTGAAATCGCCGTAGCCGATCGTAAGTCCCGTCACGAAGGTAAAATAAAGCGCTTCATCGATCCGCCAATCCTCGATCTGCCAAATTGCAAGACCAGAGGCGACCATGATCGATACGATGCCGGAAAGGATCGGCCAGATGACGCGAAGCTGCTTTGCGAGTGCGATGAAGAACAACCGCCTCATCTTTTGAGTTTGCGGTTCGCCGCCTGATTGCTTGGGAACGCGGAACCTCATCGCACTGCCGGCGGCAAGACATACAGGGTTGTGGCGAAAATGATGTACACCATCAGCACCAGGACGCCGACGAACCACGCCGATCGCCCGCTGTTGGTGACGAACATCGCAGTCACCGTCGCAAGGAACATCATCATCACGGCCCCCGGCCAGAACTGCAGATCCATCGGTGACGGGCCGATCACGTAACTCATCAAGACCAGGACCGGCGCGACGAACAACGCGATCTGGGACGCGCTCCCGAGCGCGATGCCGACGCTCAGATCGAGCCGGTTCTTACGCGCGCCGGAAAACGCCGAGGCCATTTCGGCGGCGGCGCCGACCAATGCGACGACGATGAAACCGACAAAGGCGGGGGTCATTCCGAAGGCGACGGCCGCTTCCTGCACGGATTCGACGAAAATCTCGCTCACCAAGGCCACAAGGACGGTGACCCCGGCAAGCGTGCCGAGAGCAAGGCCGATCGGCCACGGCGCCTCACCGGCCTCGGCATGATCTGCTGACGAGAAAAATTCTCGATGCGTTCCAAGCGTGAACAACAGCCCCAGGCCGTATCCGATGATCAGCAGAACGGCCAGGCTGAGGCTGAGCGTTTGGGTGACCGGGGCAACCGATGCCGTGTCCAATCCGCCAAGCACCGAAGGCATCAGCAGGGCGACTGTAGCCAGGAAAAGCAGGCCGGCCTGAATACGCGCACTGGCGCGGTTGAATTCCTGAATGTGGTATTTGAGCCCGCCGAGCAGAAACGAAGCGCCCAGCATGAACAGCGTGTTGGTGACGATCGCTCCGGCGATCGATGCCTTGACCAGCGTATATTGACCGGCCTGTAGCGCAGCCAGCGCGATGACCAGCTCGGTCAGATTTCCGAGGGTCGCATTCAGCAGCCCGCCGGCTGCGTCACCCGTCTTGGCGGCAACAGATTCCGTCGCATGGCTGAGTAGCCCGGCGAGCGGCACGATGGCCAACACCGACAGGACGAAAAGCGCCGTGTGGGCTTCGGGAAAGAGTGCCGCAGCCAAGAACACCACCGGCACAGCGGCCAGCAGCCAGCGTATGGGGCTGCCGCGAATCTCTTTGAAAAGTGGGCTCAACCTTTCCCCCCGTGATTATCCTCGCGCGTTGCAGCAATGTCAGCGGGAGCTGATCTGCTCCTACCCAACGCCGAGGATTCTGCCTTGCTCGTTCCCCTATCCCGGACGCGGCCTCCGGAAACGTCGTTTGCAAGGAAGGCCAGACGCCTGGAACGTGCAGCAGACCGGATTGCCTGCGCCTGTTGGTCACTGTCGGCACGGGGCCGATTTTATGCGCGGCGCGGACGCTGATCGAAGACCGTTTGCTGCGATAGATTGTGATTGTCTCCCCGAAGGCGGGGCTTTGAGCCCAACCAATGGCGATGAAATCCGGCGCCGCCTATAGATTTGCACCCAAGACCTTCGACGAGCAAGAGAGGCTACGCGATACTACAAGGATTGCCCACCCACCGGGCTGGGGAGGAATTGCATCCACTCTTGCCGCGCCCCCCAGGCCGGCCGGCGCTCGATAAATCGAAGCGATGCTTGCAACTGCAAGCTCCTCGGATATGATGCTTTAGAAGAAGCTTACATAAATGCGTGATCTTGTCGTGGGGGCGATCATGAGAAACGCGACAAACGTCAATCTATTCAGCAGTCTTGGGCCGACGGCTGAGGAAATCTGCCGGCAGGCCGAGAGAATTCTCGCAAGTGAAGAATTTCACGCGCCGCAGCGCGGCCGAAATTTTCTGGAGTTTGTCGTCAACGAGACGCTCGCCGGCCGATCTGGCTTCCTGAAGGCGTTCACCATCGCAAATGTGGTTTTTGGCAGGGAAGCGTCCTTCGATCCGCAGAATGATCCGGTCGTCCGGATCGAGGCCGGCCGGATACGAAAGGCCCTGGAACGGTATTATCTCGTCGCGGGCCAGGCAGACGAGGTCATTATTACGATGCCGAAAGGCGGATATGTCCCGCATTTCGAATATGTCCGCGATGCGGCGATGACGCCGCCGCTGAACGAGCCGGAAAATGCTCGGATCGCAGACCTCGCGAATCAAGCTCATCCACTTCCGGAGGCGCACCCTCCGACGCTGCCGGCGGGTCGCGGCCGCGGGATCGCTCTACCGGCCATCTTCGTTTTTCTTCTCCTCGCACTGGTGTCCGCACTTTTTATTGCCCGAAGTGTCCCGGTGCGCGCGCCGCCGCCGGCAGCCGCCTCGCCGACGGTTGCCGTCGAGGTGTTCGCCGAAAGCAGCTCCGTCGATTCCAGGGCGGATATCGCCCGCGGCCTGAGGGATGATATTATCGGCCAGCTTGCTCAGCGCGATGAGGTCATCGTCGTCGCCGATCCGTCGACGGGTGATCGTGCCGTTGCTGCCGACTACGCGCTGCAAGGCAACATCCAGATGGACGGCAGCAGGTTACGTTCGGTCGCCAGGCTGGTGCGCCAAAGGGACGGGGTCGTCATCTGGGCCGATAATTTCGATGCCGATTTTCGCGCTCAAAACAAGCTTGGAATTCAAGCAAACGTCGCCCGGCAAATCGCCGGTGCGATAGCGCAGCCCCATGGCGCGATCTTTCAGGCCGAGCCAGCGATGATCGCGCGGTCGGGCCTAAAGGCAGACCAAAATGCTGAAGCCTGTAGCCCGGCCTATGATAGCTATCTTCAGACGATGACTGCGCAAAGCCATAGTGTCGTGCGCGAGTGCCTGCGACAGGCAACCCAGCGTAACCCTGATAATGCTACGTCCTGGGCGCTCTTGTCCCTTGTCTATCTTGACGAAGTGCGATTTCGCTACAGGCTCGGCACCCCATCTTCGGCCGAACCTCTCGAATTGGCGAATGCTTCAGCGCAACGGGCGGCATCGCTCGCGCCGGACAATACCCGCGTGCTCCGCGCCGTTATGCTGGTGAATTTCTTCCGGGGAGATATCGACAAAGCACTGGCGGCTGGAACGGCGGCCTATGCTGCAGATCCCGACGATGTGGAAGTTGCGGGCGAGTACGGTTTGCGTTTGGCGATGGCGGGGAAATGGCAATCGGGCTGCGAGTTGGTTTCGATCGCATTCGACAAAAATGTCGGCCCCAGAGGTTATTACGCGGGCGGCATGGCGATGTGCGCCTTTATGCGGGGCGATATCGACGCGGCGGAACAATGGTCGAGAATATCCGATCTCGACTTCAATCCCATGCGCCACCTTGCCCTGCTGTCCATTCTCGGGGCAGCGGGCAAAACGGCTGAGGCCAAGCTGGAGCAGGATTGGCTCCTTGCCAACGCGCCGGCATTGATGACGAACATCCGCCAGGAGATTTCCCTACGCTTGCAGCGGCCGGAGGATCAGGAAAGGGTCCTTGCGGGACTGCGGGCCGCAGGCGTCGCCATTGACCTGCCGTCGGGAGGATAATCCATGTTGCCCGGAAGTGTGCGGCGGTTCCGACATGGACAAATCAAAGAGCTTTGGTGCGAGCAACCATGCCTATTGGATGGTCCCCCTGCGATCTGAAACATGGTCGCTTGCACCGCGGCTACGGAAGCGGCCCTGCGCCGCTCAGTTTGCGGCTACTTGAAATTTCCATAATGATTTGAGCGGCAATTTCGTCCTCGACATCGAGAATGGTTTGATCGCGCAGCTCGCGTTCATATTGATTTGCCCAGACGACCGCGCCGTCGGCGCCGTTGACCAGGCGGACATGCAGATGCAGGACCGTGCCCTCGACTACGGTGCTGCCCTGAAGATTGAACAGCGAGCCGGTCGTCTCCATGCCGGATCGACCGGGAGCAAGCACGACAAGACTGTCCACCTTCATGAGCTTGGCGATCAGCTGATCGACCAGGCCCTTGGCAAAATCCGCCGCGCGCGCGGTGCCGCCGAGGGCCGCGAAGGGTTCGACAACCATCCTGGTCTTGCCCATCAATGTCGACGCGGCAGGTGCTGCCGGCGTTTTCTGTGGCGAGAGGTAGGATTCCATCGGACGGATGAGGGCAAGTACCGCGATTGCACCGAAGAGGGCAGGAATCCCGATCGGCAGCAGAAGATCGCGATAGCGTAGCGGTCGCTCATGCCCGGGCACATGGCCCTGGCGGTTTGGCGGCGTGGCCGCCCCACCAGGGGTGGAGCCTTCGTCATCGCTGGAAAAATGCGGAGCATAGCCCCCTTTGGGAATGGTGATTTGTATCGGGTCGCCGCTTCCGCAGACGAGATAGTATCGTTCGAGGGCGCGACGGATGCGCCCCGCTTCGATGCGGACAACCGGATCGTTCTGGGCATCGAAGGAGGCATCGCGGCCGAATACCGCCTGTGCGATCGCAAAGGCCTTAAGCTGGTCGCCGTGGCCTTCAAGCGTCTCTTCGACGATATACTGCAGAAAGCGGCGCCCGCGTTCAGGCGCAAGGAATTCCGGGCTTGCGAGGATACGATCAAGCTGCGCGCGAACGCCTTCGGGGTCTTGACGGGCCTGGCTGTCTCCTCGTTCTTCCGGTGCCATTTGGACCTCCCGCGATGCGGTCATATCACTTCAAGGCTGATCGTTTTATCCATCTGTCGGCGGTCGCCTGCCACAGCGGCCGGCGAGGTCACTTTGCCGGCGCCGCCGTGTTTGCCGCCTGCTGCGCGCGGATCGCTTGCGCGGCTGCCGCTGCGCCGCCGCCTTTGTCGTCGCCTCCGACTTGCACCGTTGGCTGCGCAAATGCGATGCCGTTGGCGAGAAACACCTCGCGAATCTTGGCATAGGCCTTGCGGCGGATATAGGTCTGCATGCCCGGCACTGTGGTCATGGCGAAGCTCAACACGATGCCATAATCGCCGAACTGCTCGACGCCCTTCATTTTCAGCGGCTCGATGAAGTGCTGGCCGAGTTCCGGATCTTCGATCAGTTCGGCTCCGACCTTCTTGGTCAGCTTGCGCGCCTTGTCTATGTCGGTGTCGAAACCGACGGTGATCCTGAACTTGTCGATCACCCAGTCCCGGCTCATGTTCTCGACGGCACCCAACTCGCTGAACGGCACCGTGAACACCGGGCCGCGATGATGGCGCAAACGAACCGAGCGCAGGCTGAAGCTCTCCACAGTCCCTTTGTAGTCCTTGGCCTGAATGTATTCGCCCACCCGGAAGGCGTCGTCGAGCATGTAGAACACACCGTTGATGACGTCCTTGACCAGGGTCTGCGAGCCGAAACCGATGGCGACGCCGAAGATGCCTGCTCCGGCAATCAGCGGGCCGATCTGCACACCCAATTGCGCCAATACGATCAGCCCGGCCATGACCGCGACAGCGACGGCCAAGGCGTTGCGAAAGATTGGGAGAAGGGTGCGAAACCGGGCGCGTCGGGCGGCGTCGGCCGGCGCGAGGGATGTCGTGCCTGTGGAGACACGCAGCGTCCGATCGATCCAGCCTCGCGCTATTTGCCAAAGAAGGTCGGCAACCACGAGGATCAGCACGCTCTTCAGGCAGCCGTAAAACAAGGCGGCGATCATCGGGTCGCGCTGACCGAGCGTATCCGGATTGAGATGCCAGACGAGCGCCAGCCATCCCACGGCGGCCGCGATAACCGCGGCGCGCGCGCCGCGGGCGACCAGGATGCCGCGCAGGCTGCCTGGATCGCTGGTGAAGGAGAGCGCCATGCGGCCGACGGCATTCAGGATCCCCGGCAACACCAGCGCATAGATGCCGATCCAGAACAGGCCCTTCATATTGACGCACCAGATGAGCCACAGGACGACGAGAAAGGCTGTTCTCGCGGCTTTCCAGGCGCGGCTTCCGTCCGAGATCGACCATACGGCCTCGATCCCAAGCAACAGCCCGATCACCGAGAAGCAGTAGGTGATGGCGCTGCTGACCTCAGGGGAAACGCCAAGCGGCTCGCCGACGGCTGCTGTCGCGATCGCAAAACTGATGACCCCGAACAGGATCAAGAGCCGCCTGCGCAGCGACGAGCCCATCGTCGCCGTCGACAGAAGCGCGGCCGCCAATCGAAACAGGATGAAGGCCGAGAGATAGGCAAGCAGCGTCACCCGCGCGAGCGGCGGCCATTCCACTGCGAAAAAGACGATGCCCATCGCTCCCGCGAATATGCCGACCGGGATAAGCCGGCCAAGCAGTGCCTCGCGGCGCGCGGCAAATCTGCGATACACCGCCTCGGCGGCGAGACCGAAAGCGACCAGCCCGCCGAATATGACGAAGACCGGCGCATAGCCTCTGCCGGCAGCTTCGCGCCTTGCTCGTGTTGCCGCGGCCGTCACCTCTGCCGGGATCGCCGGAATCGCCGTCAGAACAGCGTTCACACGTTCCCGCGCGCCGGCCTCCCACCGGGCCAAGGACGAATTGCCGGCCGGTGAAGCAGGTGTCACAGGCGCACTCTCCGCCTTGCGGCTATCCAGCCAGGCTTTCACCTCTGGATCCTGCAGAAGGCGCACGAGGTCGTCGATCTTCTGCTGCTGGCCCACCGGCGGCGTCTGCGCCAAAGCACTCAACGCGAAGAGAAAAGCGGCGGTGAAGGAAAGAAGCCATTTCAACCTGAAACTCCTCACTGTGTCAGCGTCTGTTGCTTCAGGTCGCCGTCGAGCGTCTCGTTGGCAGCTCGCGGCGGCTTCTTCCGCGTGACGGGCTGTTCGATGATCGCAACCGGCGCCGCGGCGGCGGTCGCGGCAACGGTGCCGATCGTCGATACCGTTCCGCCGACGACGGCCGTAATGCCCTGACCCAGCGTGACCTTGGAATCGGTCAAGGTCTGGCCGGTCATGAGGCGCTGGCCGATGAGCTGGACGATCTCGGGACTTTCGGCGAATTTGCCGTGATTGAGCCTGTCGTGGGTCTTCACCTTCGTCAGGTCGATGGCAGTGATGCCCGCATTTTCCAGCTTCGAGCGGTAGGGCTCCTCGGCCGGATTGATCGCGCCAAGACGGGAAACGCGTCCGGTGATGAAGCTCGAAACCGCAAGAGCCTTGTCGTCCTGGGAAACGAAGATCGTGAATTTCGGACGCGGCTCGCCCATCTCCACATATTGTTTGGCGAAGACCTGGATGTCGATGTCGGGCGAGGCCAGGATGACATTGTGGATCTTCGAAATGACGTGACCGTCGCGTATTCCCATCTGCCGCAGCGATTCCATGGCAAGCCACGTTCCCATCGAATGGGCCATGACGGTGATGTCCTTGACGTCGGGGTCGGCTGCCAGCGTGCGGAGCGCCTGCTCCAGCGCGGTACGCGAATAGTTCGTACTCTCCTTGTCGTATTGGTAGGCGGTGATCTCCGCTCTCGACGGCCAGGTGAACAGGACAGGCGTCGCCTGCATCTTGCTGTCATGCACCAATTGCGCCAGCCGGAAGACGGAATCCTCATAGGTGTTGTTGAAGCCATGGATGAAGACGAGCGCATGGCCGCCGTGCACATGCTGCCGGAACCAGACGCGGCCCTGTGCCACGGTGTCGATCTGCTGAACACGGGTGACGGCAAAGTCGGTGGCCGGATCGGGCGGAAGCCGCTTCGGCCACTGCACGGTGCCGGCTTCGCGCTTTGCCGGGATCGAAATCGAGATCTGCGTCAGATGCGGCTTAGAACTGCGCTCGCCGTTGAAGAGCGTCGCCGGGTTCCCGGAAGGCTCGCGCGTGGTCGCAACCAGCATGTCGACCGTGGAGGTCGGCGCTATCGACGATGAAGACAATGAGGCTGAAACTGGCGTCATCACGCCGCCCGGATGCCCGCAACTTGCCAGAAGAAGTAGAAGAAAAAGAGCCACGCTACGCTTTGCCATTCACGCATCCAGCAATCGCTCGAGAGGGCGTTCCGAGCCCTGGATACTAGCAGGCGGGTTATATCGGCGCTTGTAGCATCACGTAATATCTGTGGCGTTCAAGGCGATGGAGATCATCGATCGACAAGTCCCGATCCAACCTGGGCGAATTGCTGCAGTCCGTCTGATCGTCTTTGCCAATTCCTAAATGAACAGCATGTATATTTGCTGCCGGAATCTCAGCGATTCGGCTTCAGGACTAGCAGTCATGACCAGAGCAAGACGCCGCCGCCTCATCCGTACTAGGCGAACCCTGACCGGGGTTGGCCTCGTCGGCTCGATCTCTTTTCTGGCTGGCATGACCGATGCGACCGGGCTGCTGCTGACCGGCGATTTCGTGTCCTTCATGACCGGCAATACGACGCGGGCCGCACTCGCCCTGAGTGATGGCAATCTCTACCACGCGGCGGTGCTGATCTCCGCCATCCTCGTTTTCGTGCTCGGCAATGCGGCAGGCATCGTCATTGCCCATATCTCCGAGCGCCGTATTTTCGTGGTGCTCGGTTGCGTCGGTCTCGTCCTGGCGCTCGCCTCGGTGACGACGATGCAGGGCCTGTTGCTTGCCCGCTTCTATATGATCGTTTTCGCCATGGGCATGGTGAACGCTGCTGTCGAGCATATCGAGGGCCTGCCGATTGGGCTGACTTATGTCACCGGTGCCTTGTCGCGCCTCGGCCGCGGCATTGGCCGCTGGATCATCGGCGATCGCCATATCGGATGGACGATCCAGATCGTGCCCTGGGGCGGCATGGTGCTCGGGGCGATCGCCGGCGCCGTCCTGACGCGGCTGACCGGTGCGCATGCGCTGTGGATGGTTTCTCTCTTTGCCATGGTGCTTGCGCTCGCCGCCATGTTCATCCCCCGGCCGCTTCAGCGGCGCTTCAACCAGAAGATCGCGCCGCATCGACCGGCCGTTGCGCCGGCGAAATAGAACCGTCGCATTCCTGTTACCATCGAATCGGATAGGAAGGACCGCCGCCCATCCTCAAGGAGTAGGTCTTGTTCGTCATTTCGAAGCTTGTCTGGATTTTCGCCCAGCCGCTGTCGCTGGCATTCTTCCTCGTCTTTCTTGCCCTCATTGCCGGCCTGCTGCGGTGGCGGACCTTGAGTATCCTTAGCGCAACGGGTTCGGCCCTCATCCTCTTCGTCACGCTCTACACCACGGCCGGCAACCTGATGATGCAAGGCCTCGAGCAGCGCTTCGCAAAGCCCGCCGACCCCGATAGCCTGCAATGCATGATCGTGCTTGGCGGCGGCTTCGAAAACGAGGTGAACACGGCGCGCCACGGCATCGAATTCAACGCCGCGGCCGATCGCTTCGTCGAAGCCTTGCGGCTCGCGCAGAAATTTCCGCAGTCGCGCATTCTGGTGTCGGGCGGCGACGGCTCCCTTTCGGGCATCTATGAAGGCGACGCGGCGGCATCCGAGCGCTTCTTCCCGCTCTTCGGCGTCGGCAAGGACCGCCTGATCGAGGAGACGCAGTCGCGCACCACCTTCGAAAACGCCGTCAACACCAAGGAATTCCTGGCAAGCCAGGGGCTTGTCAATTGCCTGCTGATCACCTCGGGTTTCCATATGCCGCGCTCCGTCGGCATCTTCCGCAAGCTCGGCATCGATATCGTGCCCTGGCCGACCGATTATCGCACCGACGGTGAGGTGAAGGCGGGCTTGGATTTCACCCAGCCGAACCTCAACGCGCAGAACATGGCGACGGCGATCCGCGAATGGTACGGCCTGGTCGGCTATTATCTCGCCGGCCGGACCTCGGCGCTTTATCCGCGCTGAGTTACTTTTTTGAGATGGTGACGAATTTCGTGCCGCGCACACGCGCGGTCACGATGCAGGGGTCACCTTCGGTGCGGTCGCAGAACCGCGGATGCATCTTCATCGCCAGCACCATGTTGCCGAAGCGCTGGACGAAGTCGTAACCGTAGATCTGCGCCGTCGCGATCATGAAATAACCGCCTTCGGCCACCTGCAGATAGAAATTATAGGTGCAGCCATCATCGTTGCATTGCGGCCCCTTCTCACCGTCGCAGGTCAGCTGGCCCTCATTGACCACGGCATCGATCAGCCCGTCATTGTTGATGTCCTGCCGGGTGACGAAGCCGTCGGCGAATTCGGCCGCCTTGCATTGCGCCTGGAAATGTTTCTTCTCGTAGATCTCCGGATCGGAGATCAGCGATTGCTGGCCGAAGGCCACAGCCGGCATGATCACCAGCAGGAGAATATTCAGAACGGCGAGCACCAGCGTTTTCACGGCTTTCCTCTTTTGGATAAGGCTCTGCAGCCCGATGCATGTCGCCCACAAAGTGTGCAGCGGTTCTTGGTCAACGACATGCATCAATAAACACATTATCTTTATGGCCGCACCGCCTTGCGCCGCCCTTGCCGCCGTGGTTTTTGGTGAAATATTCCGCCGTTCCGGGGTTCGCATGTCCTTGCTCGTTTATCTCGATTACGCCGGCATCGCGCTGTTTGCCGCGACAGGCGCGCTCGCCGCCTCGCGCAAGCAGCTGGACCTGATCGGTTTTCTGTTTTTCGCCATGGTGACGGGAACGGGCGGCGGCACCGTGCGCGATATCGTGCTCGGCCGCGTGCCGGTCTTCTGGGTGCTGAACCCGGCCTATATCCTCGTCTGCTGCATCGTCGGCGTCGTGGTTTTCTTCACCGCCCACCTGCTGGAGTCGCGCTATCGCCTGCTGATCTGGCTGGATGCGATCGGCCTTGCCGCCTATTGCGTGCTCGGCGCCGCCAAGGGCCTTGCCGCCACCGGCTCACCGACCATTGCGATCGTCACCGGCACGCTGACGGCGACCTTCGGCGGCATTCTGCGCGATCTGATGGCAAATGAGCCCTCGGTGCTGCTGAGGCCGGAGATTTACGTGACCGCCGCCCTTATCGGCGCCGGCGTCTTCACGCTCGCCAATGGGCTGGGAATGCCGCTCTATCTGGCGTCTGCCTGCGGTGTCGTGGCGGCCTTCGCGGTGCGCGGCGGCGCTCTGTGGTTCGGCTGGACTTTTCCGACCTACAGGCACAAGCCCGGCCGGCACCCCGACGATGTCATGTGAAACAGCGTGTCGTCAGCCCTGCTTCGCCCGCAGCCGGATCACCACGTCGACATGGGCGATCTCCATGCCTTCAGGCGGCTCCGGCAGATTGGCGATCGTCAGGTTGCTGACGGGAATGTCGAGCACCTCGTTTTCGCCTTCGACGAAGAAATGGTGGTGGTCGGAAACATTGGTGTCGAAATAGGTCTTGGCACTCTCGACGGCGAGAACGCGGATGAGGCCGGCTTCGGTGAACTGATGCAGCGTGTTGTAGACGGTTGCCAGTGACACCGGCACGCCGGCGGCGACCGCCTCCTCATGCAGTTCCTCGACCGTCAAATGCCGGTCACCCTTGGCAAACAGCAGGTCGCCGAGCGCGACGCGCTGGCGGGTAGGCCGCAGGCCTGCGCCGCGCAGCCTGACCTCTATGGCGATCGGGAGTGCACCCGTCATCAAAACCAACTCCGGTTATTCCTGCATAATTCAATCATGTTTCTTCAAGCGGTATAACTTTTGCACAGGAGCCTTTCAATAGTTCAATGGGGACAAGAGCCTGATAAACGCCGCCAAAACCGGCTTTTAACGCAAATAGGTCTGGTCGCAGCCCTGGCCTTCCTGTATGCGACCACCAAATAATAGCGCAAGCTTGGTCCGGGACCATGGATGAAGCCGCCTTGCTCGTGCTTCATTTTCTGAAGAACTTGGACTACACGTTCACATCCATGGGCTCACGCGGGAGGGAAAAGAAACTTTATGACGACCAGACAGTCCAGCTTCTCGTACGACGAACTCATCGCCTGCGCACATGGCGAGCTGTTCGGGCCCGGCAATGCGCAGCTTCCGCTGCCGCCCATGCTGATGGTTCACCGCATCACCGATATTTCCGAAACGGGCGGGACCTTCGACAAGGGGTATCTCAGGGCCGAATACGACGTACGTCCCGACGATTGGTATTTTCCCTGCCATTTCGAAGGCAATCCGATCATGCCGGGCTGCCTCGGCCTTGACGGCATGTGGCAGCTGACCGGCTTCTTCCTGGGCTGGCTCGGCGAGGAAGGCCGCGGCATGGCGCTGTCGACAGGCGAAGTGAAATTCAAGGGCATGGTCCGCCCGCACACCAAGCTGATCGAATATGGCATCGACTTCAAGCGCGTCATGCGCGGCCGTCTGGTCCTCGGCACGGCCGACGGCTGGCTGAAGGCGGACGGCGAAACCATATATCAGGCGGCCGATCTTCGCGTCGGTCTCTCGAAAGACAAGACGGCCTGAACCGCATCTCGAGCGGCTCACGAAACAAAAAAGGTTTGATCAGATGAGACGGGTAGTTGTCACGGGTCTGGGTATCGTGTCCTCGATCGGAAACGACGCCGCCGAAGTCACCGAATCCTTGCGGCAGGCAAAGTCGGGTATCTCCTTCTCCAGCGATTTCGCAGAGCACGGCTTCAAGTGCCAGGTTTGGGGCAGCCCCAAGCTCGGCGCTGCGGAGCTTGCCGAACTGGTCGATCGCCGCGCCATGCGCTTCCTGTCGCAGGGCGGCGCCTGGAACCATGTCGCGATGAAGCAGGCACTGGCCGATTCCGGGCTGGACGAGAAGGACTACGCTCAGAACGAGCGCACCGGCATCATCATGGGCTCCGGCGGCCCGTCCACCCGCACCCTGATCGAGGCGGCCGACATCACCGTCAAGAACAACAGCCCGAAGCGCATCGGCCCCTTCGCCGTGCCGAAGGCGATGTCCTCGACCGCATCGGCGACCCTTGCCACCTGGTTCAAGATCCACGGCGTCAATTACTCGATCTCGTCGGCCTGCTCGACATCGGCGCATTGCATCGGCAACGCTGCAGAGATGATCCAGTGGGGCAAGCAGGACGTGATGTTCGCCGGCGGCCACGAAGATCTCGACTGGACGATGTCCAACCTCTTCGACGCCATGGGCGCCATGTCCTCCAAGTACAACGATACGCCCGACAGCGCCTCGCGCGCCTATGACGTCAACCGCGACGGTTTCGTCATCGCCGGCGGCGCCGGCGTGCTGGTGCTCGAGGAGCTGGAGCGCGCCAAGGCCCGCGGTGCCAAGATCTATGCCGAAATCGTCGGCTACGGCGCAACTTCGGACGGTTACGACATGGTTGCTCCCTCGGGCGAAGGCGCCATCCGCTGCATGCGCCAGGCGCTCGCCACCGTCAAAGGCGACGTCGACTACGTCAACACCCACGGCACCTCGACGCCGGTCGGCGACAGCAAGGAAATCGGCGCCATCCGCGAGGTATTCGGCGCCAAGATCCCGCATATCCAGTCGACCAAGTCGCTGACCGGCCATTCGCTGGGTGCGGCGGGCGTGCAGGAATCGATCTATTCGCTGCTGATGATGCAGCAAGGCTTCATCGGCGAAAGCGCCCATATCACCGAGCTCGATCCCGAATTCGAAGGCGTGCCGATCGTGCGCAAGCGTATCGACGATGCGAAGATCGATATCGCCCTCTCCAACTCCTTCGGCTTCGGCGGGACGAACGCCACGCTCGTCTTCCAGCGCTATAACGGATAATAAAATGACTGGAATCATGCAGGGTAAGCGCGGCCTCATCATGGGCGTCGCAAACAACCACTCGATCGCCTGGGGAATCTCAAAAGCTCTTGCCGCACAGGGTGCGGAACTCGCCTTCACCTATCAGGGCGACGCGCTCGGCAAGCGCGTCAAGCCGCTTGCCGCCGAAGTCGGCTCGGATTTTGTGATGCCCTGCGACGTCGAGGACATCGCCTCGGTCGATGCCCTGGTCGACGCGATCGAAGAGCGCTGGGGCAAGCTCGATTTCATCGTCCATGCCATCGGTTTTTCCGACAAGAACGAGCTGAAGGGTCTCTACGCCGATACGACGCGCGAGAATTTCAGCCGCACCATGGTCATTTCCTGTTTCTCCTTCACCGAGATCGCCAAGCGCTGCGCGCCGTTGATGGAAGATGGCGGTGCGATGCTGACGCTGACCTATAACGGCTCGACGCGAGTCATCCCGAATTACAATGTGATGGGCGTCGCCAAGGCAGCGCTCGAGGCTTCGGTGCGTTATCTCGCCGCCGACTACGGCCCGCGCGGCATCCGCGTCAACGCCATATCGGCCGGCCCGATCCGCACGCTGGCCGGCGCCGGCATCTCGGACGCGCGCGCGATCCTTTCCTGGAACCAGCGTAACGCGCCGCTGCGCAAGACCGTCACCATCGACCAAGTCGGCAACTCCGCGCTCTACCTGCTTTCGGATCTTTCCGCCGGCGTTACCGGCGAAATCCACTTCGTCGACGCGGGCTTCAACGTCACCTCCATGCCGACGCTGGACACGCTGCGCAGGGCCGACGTCGAGTAAGAACTTGTTCCGATGTGTCTAAAAGGCCATGCGCATCATGATGCGCATGGCCTTGCTGTTTTTGGCTGCAAGAATTATATTGAACAGGGATTTGGGGCGATCCGTGGAGCGGAACAGTCAGAAGATCATCGCCAGGCTGAAGCGGGAGGGCTTCGAAATCGTTTCGATCAAGGGCTCGCACCACAAGCTTCGAAGAGGCAATCAAACCATCATCGTTCCGCACCCGAAGAAGGATCTGCCGATCGGCACGGCGCTTGCTATTGCCAAGCAAGCCGGATGGAATGCGAGTGACAAATCATGAAATATTTCATTGCTCTCGTGCATAAGGACAGCGACAGCGCATTCGGGATCAGCTTTCCAGATCTGCCGGCGGTATTTTCGGCCGCCGATGAGGAAGAAGACCTGACTGCCAACGCCATAGAAGCCCTTCGCCTCTGGGCGGAAGATGAAACTTTGCCGATGCCATCCTCATATGACGAGATCAGTTCTCGGCAGGATATCCGCGAGCAACTGGCTGCCGGTGCTTTCCTGACGCGTGTTCCCTTTATCGAAGACGCCACGCGCACCGTTCGAGCCAATGTCACCTTCGACAAAGGCATGCTTGAGGCAATCGACAAGGCTGCAAAGGAGCGTGGTCTGACCCGCTCGGCTTTCCTTGCGAGTGCGGCCCGCAAGGAAATCGAAGCCGCCTGAGCTCTAAAGCGCGTCGCGATCTTTCAGATTCGCTCCTCGCGCTTTAGCTCTTTGTTTTTGCGCATGTCGTTGCCGCAAAACCGCTGCACACTTTTGCGCGACATGCTTTATTTCTTCGCCCACAGCACCTTGAAGCGGGCGTTGCGGCAGGTTTCACCGCTTTCCCTGAAATTCGCCGCCAGAACCGGCTCGTAGGGCAACCCGCGATTGGCGACCAGCATCAGGCGGCCGCCGCCGCGAAGGGCCGATGCGGCGGTCTTGATCATTGCCTGGCCGAGTGCCGGATCGGCGGCGTGCCCTTCGTGGAAGGGCGGGTTCATGATGACGAGATCGTATTTGTCCTTGACCGGCTCGCCCGCCAGATCGTGCCAGAAGAAGCGCGCAGGCGCGTTCGGGCAGTTCTCGGCCAGATTATCCCGCGCAGCCTGCAGAGCCGCGTGATCGGCCTCGTAGAGGTCGAGGCGGGTCAGTCCGCGCGACCTCTGTGCCAGCTCGACGGAGAGATAACCCCATCCGGCACCGAAATCCGCCACGTCGCCGGTAAAATCCTGCGGCAAGCGCGAGGCGAGCAGTTCCGACCCGGCATCGATCCGGTCATGCGAGAATATGCCGGCGGTCGCGTTGAAGCGGCCGTCGACGCGCACCGGCGCCTTTGCCAGCTTCGAGACGATCTCCTCGGCATCGGCAGGGCGGCCGAACCAGAAGGCGACGCCGTGATATTTTGGCATATGGTCAATGGCGAGGCCGAAGCCTTCGAGGCGCTTGCGCAACGGCTGAATGCCGTCTTCCTTGGCGCCGGCAACGACGATCAGGCCGCCGACCCGTGTGCGGGCGATGGCGGCGGCAAGATTGGCCTCGTTCTCGCCCTTGTGCTTCGTGCAGAGCACCAGGGCGGCATCATAGTCCTCGCCGTCGATCTCGGGCTTTGCTTCGATCCGCTGCGCCTGAAGCTGCCGGTAGAGCGGCCGGAAGCCCTGGACAGCGCTGAGCGCGGCGGCAAAACCTTCCGGCAGCGCAAAGCCTGCCTCGGCGCCGAGGAAGAGCACGCGCTCGCCCTCGCCGGGCGCCGCGACCGTGCCGCTGGCAAAGGGATGGAACAGGGTCTTCAGCGTCTCGCGGCTCATGGGTCTCGTCTCGTTAAAGCATGTCGCGCAAAAGTGTTGAGCGGTTCTGCGGCCACGACATGCGCAAAACCAGGATACAAAAAGGGCGCGGAAGATTCCCGCGCCCGGAATGAAATCGGGGAGACGCGGCTTATTCGGCCGCTTCTTCCTTCTTCTTCTCGTTCGGGATCTCCTGGCCGGTGGCCTGGTCGACGACCTTCATCGACAGGCGGACCTTGCCGCGTTCGTCGAAGCCGAGCAGCTTGACCCAGACCTTATCGCCTTCCTTGACGACGTCCTGCGTCTTGGCAACGCGCTCGGAAGCCAGCTGCGAGATGTGGACGAGGCCGTCGCGGGCGCCGAAGAAGTTGACGAAGGCGCCGAAGTCGGCGGTCTTGACAACAGTGCCTTCGTAGATCTGGCCGATTTCAGGCTCGGCGACGATCGAGTGGATCCACTTGCGGGCCGCTTCGATTTCCTTGCCTGAGGAGGAGGCGATCTTGACGGTGCCGTCGTCCTCGATGTTGATCTTCGCGCCGGTCTTTTCGACGATTTCGCGAATGACCTTGCCGCCGGAGCCGATGACTTCACGGATCTTGTCGACCGGGATGTTCATGACTTCGATGCGCGGAGCGAATTCGCCGAGCTGGCCGCGGCTTTCGGTGATGGCCTTCGCCATTTCGCCGAGAATGTGGGCGCGACCGCCCTGGGCTTGGCCAAGAGCGACCTTCATGATCTCTTCGGTGATGCCGGCGATCTTGATGTCCATCTGCAGCGAGGTGATGCCGTCGGCGGTCCCTGCAACCTTGAAGTCCATGTCGCCGAGGTGGTCTTCGTCACCGAGAATGTCGGAGAGGACGGCGAAGCGATCGCCTTCCAGGATCAGACCCATGGCAATACCTGCAACCGGCTTGGCCAGCGGTACGCCGGCATCCATCAGCGCGAGCGAAGTGCCGCAGACGGTCGCCATCGAGGACGAGCCGTTCGACTCGGTGATCTCGGAGACGACGCGCAGCGTGTAGGGGAACTGCTCAGCCGTAGGCAGCATCGGGCGGATTGCGCGCCATGCGAGCTTGCCATGGCCGATTTCGCGACGGCCCGGAGAGCCCATGCGGCCGGTTTCGCCAACCGAGTAGGGAGGGAAGTTGTAATGGAGCAGGAAGCGCTCCTTGTACATGCCCGTCAAGCTGTCGACATACTGTTCGTCTTCGCCGGTGCCGAGCGTCGCAACGACGATCGCCTGCGTTTCACCGCGGGTGAACAGGGCCGAACCGTGCGTGCGCGGCAGGAGTCCGACTTCCGAAACGATCGGGCGAACGGTCGACAGGTCACGACCGTCGATACGGCTCTTGGTGTCGAGGATGTTCCAGCGAACGATCTTCGCCTGCAGGTGCTTGAAAACGGCGCCGATGACTTCAGCAGTGTACTTCGGCTCAACGCCTTCAGGGAAGAAGTGAGCCTTGACCTTTGCCTTGACGGCGTCGACGGCTGCGTAGCGATCGGCCTTCTGGGTGATTTTGTAGCCTTCGCGCAATTCAGCTTCGAAATGCTTCAGCATCTCGGCTTCGAGCTCGGAGTAATCCTCCGGCTGGAAATCGCGCGGCTCCTTGGCGGCCACTTCGGCGAGCTTGATGATCGCGTCGAGAACCGGCTGGAAGCCCTTGTGGCCGAACATGACGGCGCCGAGCATGACTTCTTCGTTGAGTTCCTTGGCTTCGGATTCAACCATCAGCACGGCGTCATAGGTGCCGGCGACGACGAGGTCGAGGCTCGACTCGTCCATCTCGTCGAGATGCGGGTTGAGAACGTATTCGCCATTGATGTAGCCGACGCGCGCGCCGCCGACCGGGCCCATGAAGGGAACGCCGGAAAGCGTCAGCGCTGCGGAAGCGGCAACCATCGACAGCACGTCGGGATCGTTTTCAAGATCGTGTTGGACGACAGTGACGACGACCTGGGTGTCGTTCTTGTAGCCTTCCGGAAAGAGCGGGCGGATCGGACGGTCGATCAGGCGGGAAACCAGTGTTTCCTTCTCGGACGGACGACCTTCGCGCTTGAAATAGCCGCCGGGGATCTTGCCGGCTGCGTAGGTCTTTTCCTGGTAGTTGACGGTGAGCGGAAAGAAGTCCTGGCCAGGCTTCGGCGCCTTGGCCGAAACGACGGTGGCGAGAACGACGGTTTCGCCGTAGGTGGCAAGAACCGCGCCGTCGGCCTGACGGGCGATCTTGCCGGTTTCGAGCTTCAGCGGGCGGCCGGCCCACTCGATTTCGACTGTGTGTGTATCAAACATGACTTGTCCTTCAATGCGGGAGCACGCGCCATCGCCGATACCAAGGCGCAGCGCACAGTCGACCGCAAATAATGTGACGTATCACGGGCAAGACAACGGGAGGCTTTTCATCGTCGGTTCCTCGATAAATCCGAGATCCCTTGGAAAACCAGTCCAAAGCTTTGAAGAAGCCTTGGCCGAAAGCATCCGGCAATCCTGCCCCATGACAGGTCAACGGTTGGTTTGGCAGAACCGGCCCATCCGGGTCCGCCGATCTTTCCACCGCTTTCAGATAGGGCGCGGCTGGAACATTTCATCGGGAACCGTGTCCCCAAACAGGATCCGGCGGGCGCTCGGAAAGCGCCCGCCGGACAATCTTAGCGGCGGATACCCAGGCTGGAGATCAGCTTGGAATAGCGGCCTTCATCCTTCTTCTTGAGATAATCAAGAAGCGAGCGGCGGCTCGAAACCATCGTCAACAGGCCACGGCGGGAATGGTTATCCTTCTTGTGGTCCTTGAAGTGTTCGGTCAGGTTGTTGATGCGTTCGGTCAGGATCGCGACCTGGACTTCCGGAGAACCGGTATCGCCTTCGACGGTTGCGTATTCCTTGATCAGCGCAGACTTGCGCTCAGCAGTGATCGACATCGGGTGATCCTTTCTAAGAGAGGAGATAAAGGTCGCCAAAAGCCGGGATGTCGTCCAGCTTTGGCCGTGAATGCGAGCAGGCGAACCTGACGCTGGCGCTGCCTATAAACCAATTAAGCAGCGATGGAAAGAGGGGAGCGCCGGCAGCGGTTTTCAGCGGCCCGCCATCGCCTCCCGGATCATCGCATTGTAACCCGCGGGATCCTGCAGCATGGCGAAATGGCTGGCCTCTTTCAGGATCACCAGCTTTGCGCCCGGAATTTCTTTCGCCATCATCTCTGTATGGTCGAGCTTCACGGCTTCATCGTGATCGCCGATGGCGAGCGTGACCGGCACCGTGATCTTTCCGAGATCCGCTGCCGTCCAGGCCGGCTGGGTCGCCCACATCTCGGAGATCTGGGTGACGAAGGCGTCGTACTCGCTCGGCGTCGGCGACAGCTTTCGGTATTGTTCGCCGGCGACGTTGATATAGTCGTTGAAGGTCTTGTTGCTCATGACGTCAGGCTTGACGCCGTCGGTCGTGACGTTGGCCGCCTGGGCAATGACGCGCGTCAGCTTTTCCGGATGGTTCATCGCCATGTCGATGCCGATGATGCCGCCGTCCGACCAACCCACCAGCGTCACCTTGCCGATCTTCAGATGGTCGAGAAGGGCTGCATAATCCAATGTCATCAGGTCGTAGCCGAAGGGCTTTTGGCTGCGCGTCGAGCGTCCATGCCCGCGGCTGTCGGCAACGATGACCAGGTGGTCTTTGGAGAATTCGGCGATCTGGTGACCCCAGACATCGGCATTGCCAAGCCCGCCATGGATGAAGAGCATCGGCTCGCCTTCACCATATTCGGCGTAATACATCTTGATGTCGTTCACTTCAGCCATGCCGCTGGTCTTCGGCACGGGCATCGCCGGAAAAGCCGGAAGCTCTGCCCAGCGCTCGCCGGATTGGGCACCGGTAACGGTGAGAAACATCGAAAACAACGTCAGCAGGCCGATCGCGGTTGCGCGCATCATCATCCCCCTTGTCGGGCCGCCACGGCCCCTCGGGCCGCAATGGCCCCTCGGGCCGGCCCGAAAGGAAGATATCGTATCGCTACCGCCTGACAATCGTCAGCTGCATAGGTTCAGGCAAAAACCCGCTTCGGGCGAAACTCGCCCTGGCCGATCTCACCGATCGCGATCAGCCTGCCGCGGGCCGTCGCATAGGCTTCGCTTTCGGCAATCGGCGCATCGCGGCCGCGCACGAGGATCGGGTTGCCCATCTTCAGCCGGTGCGCCTGGTCGTCGTTGATGACGAGATGGGGCAGGGCCGATAGCGCCTCGCAAGTGTCGATCAGCAGCGCGTCGAGGGCGGCAAGCCGCTCGTCCATGTCCTCGATCGCCTCCAGCGCCACGAGGTCTGCGAGCGGCACCATCGCCTCTTCCGCGAAGGGCGCGACAAAGGTGCGCCTGAGACCCGACACGTGGCCGTAACAGCCGAGCTCGCGGCCGAAATCGCGGGCGAGCGCCCGGACATAGGTGCCCTTGCCGCATTCCACTTCGAAATGCGCGCTATGGGCATCCGGGCAGGCGAGCAGGGTCAGCCGAAAGATATCGACTTCGCGCGAGGGGATTTCGACGGTTTCGCCTTCGCGAGCCAGGTCATAGGCGCGCTCACCCGATATTTTGATCGCCGAAAACTGCGGCGGCACCTGGCTGATGGTGCCGATATAGCCGGGCAGGATATCGCGGATCTGCTGTTCGCTGGGACGGCTGTCCGAGCTTGCGGTCACTTCGCCCTCGAGATCGTCTGTCGCCCGCTCTTCGCCCCAACTGACCGTGAATTCATAGATCTTGCGGCCGTCCATCACATAGGGAACGGTCTTCGTCGCATCGCCGAGCGCGATCGGCAGCATGCCGGAGGCGAGCGGATCGAGCGTGCCGGCATGACCGGCCTTCTGCGCCTTAAAGAGCCACTTGATCTTGGAAACGGCTTCCGTCGAGCCGAAATCCACCGGCTTGTCGAGGATCAGCCAGCCCGAAATCGGCCGGCCTTTGGGTTTGCGTGGTTTGGACATGCGTCTCTTCTGTTATTGTTCGTCGTTATCGCCATCGAGGTCGCGGCTCACCTCGGGCGAACGCAGCAGCTCGTCGATTTTCTTGTAGTTGTCGAAGCTGGTATCGTCGCGGAAGCGCACTTCCGGCATGTATTTCATCTGCCGAAGCTGCTGCCCGAGCCTGCCGCGGATATACTTCGCATGACGGTTCAACGCCTCGATGACGACGCTGTGGTCGGAAACGCCGAGCGGCGTCACATAGGCGGTGGCGATCTTCAGGTCGGGCGACATACGCACTTCCGAGATCGAGATCACCGTCGCTTCGATGACATCGTCGCGCACTTCGCCGCGCTGCAGTACCTGGGTGATCGCGGCGCGGACCTGTTCGCCAACGCGCAGCATGCGCTGCGAAGGCGCGGAAGAAGTTGCTCTGGTCATTGTTATCTCTATTTGCCGATGCGGCTGGGAATCGAACCCGTCAAAGGAGAGCGTCAATGACTCCTTTGGCCGAAAAGGTCAAGCCGGCGGATGCCCGAAAGCCATCCGCCGGCTGGCGAATGGCTTTCGGAAAGCTGATGCTGCGCTTAAAGCGCGGCGGTTTAGAGCGTGCGCGTGATATGTTCGACGCGGAAGCACTCGATGACGTCGCCGGCGCGCATATCCTCGTAATTTTCGAAGGCCATGCCGCATTCCTGGCCCATCGGCACTTCGGACACTTCGTCCTTGAAGCGCTTGAGGGTCTTGAGCTTGCCTTCGTGAACGACGACATCGTTGCGGATGAGGCGGACGCCCGCACCACGTTCGACCTTGCCTTCGACGACACGGCAGCCTGCGACCTTGCCAACCTTGGTGATGTTGAACACTTCGAGGATTTCGGCATTGCCGATGAAGGTTTCGCGCCGTTCCGGAGAGAGCAGGCCCGACATCGCCGCCTTCACGTCATCCACCAGATCGTAGATGATGTTGTAGTAGCGGATTTCGATACCTTCGCGCTCGGCGAACTGGCGTGCCTGCGTATTGGCACGAACGTTGAAGCCGATGATGGCCGCGTTCGAGGCTTCGGCGAGCGAGATATCCGACTCGGTGATGCCGCCGGCGCCCGAATGGACGATGCGGGCGCGGACCTCGTCGGTGCCGAGCTTCTCAAGTGCGCCGGCAATCGCTTCGATCGAGCCCTGTACGTCACCCTTGATAACCAGCGGGAACTCCTTGATGCCGGCGCTCTGGCGCTGCATCATCATCTGTTCCAGCGAACCGCGCTGTCCCGACTGGCGGGCAGCCGCCTTGTCGCGGGCCAGACGCTGACGATATTCCGAGATCTCGCGGGCGCGGCTTTCGCTTTCGACGACGGCGAACTTGTCGCCCGCCTGCGGCGTGCCGGAAAGACCGAGAACCTCGACCGGGGTCGCGGGACCCGCTTCCTTCACATGGTCGCCCTTGTCGGTGACGAGCGCGCGTACGCGGCCCCAGACGTCGCCGGCGACGATGATCTGGCCCGGACGCAGCGTGCCCTTCTGGACGAGCACGGTCGCGACCGAACCGCGGCCACGATCGAGCTGGGCTTCGATGACGGTGCCTTCGGCAGTCCGGTTCGGGTTGGCCTTGAGGTCGAGAATTTCCGCCTGCAGCAGGATCGCCTCGAGCAGCTTGTCGAGGTTCTTGCCGGTTTTGGCCGAAACTTCGACGTCGAGCACTTCACCGCCCATGGATTCCACGAAGACTTCGTGCTGCAGCAGCTGGTTGCGGACCTTCTGCGGATCGGCCTCGTGTTTGTCGACCTTGTTGATCGCAACGATGATCGGAACACCGGCCGCCTTGGCGTGGTTGATCGATTCGATCGTCTGCGGCATCACGCTGTCGTCGGCTGCAACGACCAGGATCGCGATGTCGGTCGCCTGGGCGCCGCGGGCACGCATGGCCGTGAAGGCGGCGTGGCCGGGGGTGTCGATGAAGGTGATCTTCTGGCCGCTCTGCTCCACCTGATAGGCGCCGATATGCTGCGTGATGCCGCCGGCTTCGCCGGAGACCACGTTGGCATGGCGGATGGCGTCGAGCAGCGAGGTCTTGCCGTGGTCGACATGGCCCATGATGGTGACGACGGGCGGGCGCGAAACCAGTTCGCCATCCTCGTCGGAGACGTTGAAGATGCCGAGTTCGACGTCGGATTCCGACACGCGCCGGACCGTATGGCCGAATTCGCTGGCGATGAGTTCGGCAAGGTCGGCGTCGATGACGTCGCCCGGCTTCATCATCTGGCCTTCCTTCATCAGGTACTTGATGACGTCGACGGCGCGTTCGGACATGCGCTGCGACAGTTCCTGAATGGTGATGGTCTCCGGCAGAACCACCTCGCGGGAGATCTTCTCGCGGGTTTCCTGCATCTGACCGCGGCGGAACTTCTCCTGCCGGCGGCGCATCGCCGAGAGCGAACGCCCGCGGGCATTGTCGTCGCCGTCGACGTTGGCAGTAGAGATCGTCAGCTTGCCGCGACGGCGCTCTTCATCCGTCTTCGGACGCGTGGTGACCGGCTTTGCCGGTTCCGGGCGAACGACACGGCCACGGACCGGACCGCCGCGCGCGGCACCCCGATCTTCTTCTTCCTTTTCGTCGCGGCGGCCGCGAACGGCGCCGGGAACAGCAGCGCCCGCTGCCGGGCGGGCAGCAGCCGGTGCTCCAGCCGCATCGGGCCGGCGCGCGGCAGGTGCCGACGATGCCGGCTGCTGCGGGGCGTCGGCGCGTGCTTCGGCCGGAGCCGCTGCTGCGGCAGCAGGTTCAGCAACCACGGCGGGCGCCTCAGCCTGGCGGATGGCCTCTTCAGCGGCCCTGCGGGCAGCTTCTTCCGCTTCGGCTGCCTTGCGGACAACCTCTTCGGCGGCACGGCGCTTTTCGTCCTCGGCGCGGCGGATCGCATCCTGGGCGTCACGCGCCTGAGCGTCGGCAAGCGCACGGCGGCGGGCGTCCATTTCCTCAGGCGACAGATGGTTCAGCACCACCGGACGCGGACGATCGTTCTGGCGCGGCGACTGGTGAGACTGCTGCGGACGTTGGTTCGTCTGGCTGTTGTTGTTGCCCTGCTGGATCCGCGGTGCCGGCGTCGGCTGCTGCGGGCGCGCCTGCACAGGCGCGGGCGCCGGTTCGGCAGCACGCACAGGGGCCACCGGAGCGGCAGGTGTGATCGGCTTTTCGTCTTCCGGGCGCATCGGGCGCCGCTTGCGGGTCTCGACGACAACCGCCTTGGTGCGACCTCGACCCATATCCTGGCGAACGGTGCCCTGGCTCATCCCCGATGGTTTCAGGGAAAGCGTCTTTTTGCCCGTCACGCTGATTGTCTTGTCGTCGTTACTATCGGTCATTCGTTCCCGTTCCTTCGGACAGGGAGCGATGACTAGATCAGACCCTGTCGTTCAATACTGTCGATCAATGAGAATGCGACCGGCCGATGCCGGTGACCGCCTCATTGTTTTTGCCGGCCAGCGTCGCCCGCTGCTGCCCGGGACTGACCGCCAATACGGTACTGTTCGAGCATCTTTGCGCGCTTCACTACACCCTCACCCGCCTGCCCTGCAAGCACTGCGGCATGGATAAAAGCATTCTGGCCCATCAGGCCTTCCATTTCGCTCTCCGAGAAGAGACGGAAGGAAGGTATCTCCTCCTCGGTCTCCATTCCGAGGTGCCAGGCCTTGCGGGCCTGGTCGATTTTCCGGACGCCGTCGTCCGCTGCATCAGTCGCATGGAACACCGCAAGGGCTGCCCCGCTTCTGACTGCGGCATCCACTTTCGAGGATCCGCTGACGAACTGGCCGGCTTTCCGCGCCATGTTCATCATCTGCATCAATTGCGCCGCGAGCAGCCGATCGACGCTCGCGCCGAGATCGTCCGCCGCCTTCACATCCATTTTCAGCGCGCGGGCAAAGAGTTTCTTCGCCACTGCCCTGTCGACCAGCGACCGGTCGATCTTCACCCAGCATCCGCGTCCCGGAAGCTCGCGCTTCAGGTCGGCGACAATCGTTCCATCGGGAGCGGCAACGAAGCGGATCAGCTCTTCCGGCGATCCGCTTTCGCGCGTCACGATGCACATGCGTCCGTTCACGTCATAACCTGCAAGATCGTCGTCCTCATCAGGGAGAGCGTCCGGCTCATGCGCGGTCATCATACTTCCTGTTCGGCTTCGGTGACCTCTTCTTCGGTCCCCTTAGCCAGGTCCTCTTCGGTGATCCAGCCGGCCGAAAGGCGGGCCTGGACGATCATCTGTTCGGCTTCGACGCGCGAGACGTCGAACTTCGAGAACAGGCCTTCGAACTTCTTCGTTTCGCCGTTCTTGCGTTCCGACCAGCCGACGAGGTCGTCGGCGGCACAACCGGCAAAGTCCTCGATCGTCTTGATGCCGTCTTCGCCG
This sequence comes from Rhizobium sp. BK619, assembly GCF_014195245.1. NCBI lineage: Bacteria > Pseudomonadati > Pseudomonadota > Alphaproteobacteria > Hyphomicrobiales > Rhizobiaceae > Rhizobium > Rhizobium sp. BK619. Next base: position 92,526 of record NZ_JACIBH010000003.1, read on the forward strand.
AGCGCCACCATCATCTGGGCGGTGATGCCGTTGATTTCGCGCAGCTCGTCCTGAACGCCGAGCGCCTTGCGCTTCTCGTCCATCTCGGCTTCGAGACGCTCGAGGAATTCGCGGGCACGCTGCTGGATTTCCTGCGCCGTCTCTTCGTCGAAACCGTCGATCGAGGAGATTTCGTCGAGATCGACATAGGCCAGTTCTTCGACCGCGGCAAAGCCTTCAGAGGCTAGAACCTGGCCGACCATTTCATCGACGTCGAGCGAATCCATGAACAGGTTGGTGCGCTCGTTGAATTCCTTCTGGCGGCGTTCCGATTCCTCGGCCTCCGTCATGATGTCGATGTCCCAGCCGGTCAGCTGCGAGGCGAGGCGGACGTTCTGGCCGCGGCGGCCGATCGCAAGCGACAGCTGTTCGTCGGGAACGACGACTTCGATACGCTCGGCGTCCTCGTCAAGAACGACCTTGGCGACTTCGGCCGGCTGCAGGGCGTTGACGACGAAGGTCGCCGGGTCCTGGCTCCACGGAATGATGTCGATCTTCTCACCCTGAAGCTCGCCGACGACGGCCTGAACGCGCGAACCGCGCATACCGACGCAGGCGCCGACCGGATCGATCGAACTGTCGTTCGAGATCACGGCGATCTTGGCGCGCGAGCCCGGATCGCGGGCGACCGACTTCACCTGGATGATGCCGTCGTAAATCTCGGGTACTTCCATGGTGAACAGCTTCACCATGAACTGCGGATGCGTGCGCGACAGGAAGATCTGCGGGCCGCGCTGTTCGCGACGGACATCATAGACATAGGCACGGACGCGATCACCATAACGGACGTTTTCGCGCGGGATCATTTCGTCGCGGCGGATGATGCCTTCGCCACGGCCGAGATCGACGATGACATTGCCATATTCGACGCGCTTGACCGTGCCGTTGACGATTTCGCCGACGCGATCCTTGAATTCGTCGAACTGGCGGTCGCGCTCGGCTTCACGCACCTTCTGCACGATCACCTGCTTGGCGGACTGTGCGGCGATACGGCCGAAATCCATCGGCGGCAGTGGATCGGCGATGAAATCGCCGAGTGCGGCGTCCGGGTTGCGGTCGCGGGCAAGCTCCAGCGGGATCTGCGTCGAATAATCCTCGGCCTTGTCGACGACTTCGAGCAGGCGCTGCAGACGGATTTCGCCGGTCTTCGGATTGATGTCGGCCCGGATGTTGGACTCGGTGCCGTAACGGGAGCGTGCCGCCTTCTGGATGGCGTCGGCCATTGCGGCCAGCACGATCTCGCGGTCGATGACCTTTTCGCGCGCCACTGCATCTGCGATCTGCAGAAGTTCGAGCCGGTTCGCACTGACTGCCATTGTCTTGTTTCTCCGTCTTTACTCCAGGGTTCCCGTCCCTGTAGCGGTCTGTTGATCGGTTATTCCTGGTCGTCCGCTTCGTTCTGGTTGGCGGCCTGGGCTTTCGCCAGCTTGTCGGCGCGCAACGCATCACGGATCAGGTCGTCGGTCAGAATGAGCTTCGCATCGCTAAGCGCCGTGAAGGGAATGGTGACCTTCTGCTCTTCCCCGTAAGCGACCTGGTCACGCTCGAGCGTGAAACCATCGACGCCTGCCTCGACGATCTTGCCGCGGAAGCGCTTGCGATTGTCGATCAAAATCGACGTCTCGCATTTCACAAGGTGGCCCTGCCAGCGGACGAAATCGGATTTCCGCACCATCGGACGGTCGATGCCGGGCGAAGACACTTCGAGATGATACTCTTTATCGACCGGATCTTCCACATCGAGGACAGGAGAAATCGCCATCGAGACTTCTTCGCAGTCCTGAACCGTCATCGTCCCGTCGTTGCGTTCGGCCATCACCTGCATCGTCACGCCGTTCTGGTTCAGCATGCGGACGCGGATAAGCCGGAAGCCGATGCCGATCAGGACGGGTTCAATGATATCGGCAAGACGCTGGTCGAGCCCGGTTTCGGTAATCAGCCGCGGCTCAAGTTCGTTGCCTGCGTTTGTCATGTCCGACAAGCGATGCGCTCCTCGCAATTTCATGTTTTTTAGGGATCGCGCTAATAAAAAAGAGCGGGTCCTTGCGGCCCACTCTTCATCAAGCGATCAAGAATTTGAGAGCCATATAGTCGGGTTTTTCCGAAATTGCAAGGTCTGCGACCGATTCGGCCAATTCGCTTCCGGCGAGGCGAAGAGACCTATGGCCAGCGCCGGTCTTGCGCATATATTGCCGTGGGGCGCAACAACAAAAGCGGAGAAATCGTGGCCTACACTTCGTCGACATTGGCGCCTTTGCGGCACGATACCTACCGCACCATCTGGTTCGCCAGCCTGTCCTCGAATTTCGGCGGCCTGATCCAGGCGGTCGGTGCTGCCTGGATGATGACGACGATCACCGCCTCGGAGGACATGGTCGCGCTGGTGCAGACCTCGACGGCGCTGCCGATCATGCTGTTTTCGCTGATCTCGGGCGCTCTCGCCGACAATTACGACCGCCGCCGGGTGATGCTGACGGCCCAGTGCATGATGCTGACGGTCTCGGCTCTGCTGACGATCTTCGCCCTTCTCGGCTGGATCACACCCTGGCTGCTGCTCTTCTTCACCTTCCTGATTGGATGCGGCACTGCACTCAACAATCCCTCCTGGCAGGCCTCGGTCGGCGACATGGTGCCGCGCGCCGATCTGCCGGGCGCCGTCACGCTGAACAGCATGGGTTTCAACATTACCCGCAGCGTCGGCCCGGCCATCGGCGGTGTCATCGTCGCAGCAGCCGGCGCGGCGGCGGCCTTCGCGGTGAACACCGTGAGCTACCTCGCTTTGATCTATGCCCTGCTGCGCTGGCGCCCGAGCACGCCGGTCTCGACCCTGCCGCGCGAGGCGCTCGGCAGCGCCATCTTCGCCGGCCTGCGTTATGTCTCGATGTCGCCCAATCTCGAAAAGGTTCTCCTCCGGGGGCTGCTCTTCGGCATCGGCGCCAGCTCGATCCTGGCGCTGCTGCCGGTCGTGGCACTCGATCTCGTCGGCGGCGGCCCGCTGACCTATGGTTTCATGCTCGGCGCCTTCGGCATCGGCGCGATCGGCGGCGCGGTGTTGAATGCGCGGCTGCGCCAGATGCTGTCGAGCGAGATGATCATCCGTCTGGCCTTTACAGGCTTCGCGCTGAGCGCCGTCATCGCTGCCTTCAGCCCAAGCGCAGTGCTGACCTCGGCCGGGTTGCTCATCTCCGGCGCCTGCTGGGTCTCCGCACTGTCGCTCTTCAACACCATCGTCCAGCTGTCGACGCCGCGCTGGGTGGTGGGACGGGCGCTGTCGCTCTACCAGACCGTCACCTTCGGCGGCATCGCCGGCGGCAGCTGGCTCTGGGGTGTGGCCGCCGATCGCTACGGTGTCGCCGACGCGCTGCTGATGTCATCGGTCGTCATGCTGCTCGGCATCGTGATCGGCCTGCCCTTTTCCATGCCGGCCTTTGCCTCGCTCAATCTCGATCCGCTGAACCGCTTCACCGAGCCGGCTCTCAGCCTCGACATCACCCCCCGCAGCGGCCCGATCGTCATCCAGGTCGATTATGAGATCGGAGATGACGACCTTGCCGAATTCATGCAGCTGATGGGCGAACGCCGCCGCATCCGCATCCGCGACGGCGCCCGCAACTGGGCGCTGATGCGCGATCTCGAAAATCCCGGGCTCTGGACGGAAACCTATCACACGCCGACCTGGGTTGAATATATAAGACACAACCAGCGGCGCACGCAGGCCGATGCTGAAAACACCGACAGACTTCGTGCGCTTCATCGCGGCGAAGGCCCGCTGCATGTCCACCGCATGATCGAACGCCAGGCCATTCCGCCCGATACCGACGTCTTCCACAAGGCGCCGATCGATCTGCATCATTGAGGTGAGTCATGTATAATTTCAGGCTTGCCCGCCAATCCGATCTTGGCGCCATCGTCCGGCTTCTGGCCGATGACGATCTCGGCCGCACCAGAGAGATCATCTCGGAGCCCGTCGACGCGCGTTATCTCTCGGCCTTTGCCGCGATCGAGGCGGATGCCAATCAGCTTCTGGCCGTTGCAATCGACGCTTCCGATCGGGTGGTCGGCTGTCTGCAACTGAGCTTCATTCCCGGCCTGTCGAGGACGGGCATGTGGCGCGGCCAGATCGAAAGCGTGCGCGTCGCGAGCGATCTTCGCGGCTCGGGCCTCGGCTCCGCATTCATCGAATGGGCGATTGGCCAATGCGCCGCGCGCGGCTGCGGCCTCGTGCAGCTGACATCGGACAAGACGCGGGCGGATTCGATCCGCTTCTACGAGAGGCTTGGCTTCGTCGCGAGCCACGAAGGGCTGAAGCGCAATCTCTGAACGCTACTTGAGCTTGCCTTTCATCGTGGCTTCGGGAAAGCAGGTCGGCTTCATGCCGTTCTTCGCCTGCCACTGGCCGATCGAACGCCGGGTCTTGTAGCCCGGCAGGCCGTCGGAACCGCCGACATCGTAGCCCTGCCGTTCCAGCGCCTTCTGCATGGCGGCGACATCCGAGCGCAGCATCTTGCCGACATCGCCCCAGCGACCCTGAAAGGCGCCGCCATTCGAGCCGATCCGGTCGGCGAGATTGCCGATATAGAGCGCGTAGAGATCGGAATTATTGTATTCCTTGATGATGTAGAAATTCGGCGTGACGATGAACTCAGGCCCGTCGCGGCCCGCCGGAACCAGCATCATGCCCTCGGCCTTCATCTCGCTTGAGGGGAAATCCTTGCCGGAGATGCGGTCGATGCCGAGCGAGGCCCAGTGCGACAGCGGCTTTGCCAGATCCGGGCCTTCCTGCGCGCAGGAGACCGCCTCTGGTATCGACACCTCGAAGCCCCAGTCGCGGTCACGCTGCCAGCCCTTCTTGACCAGGAAATTGGCGATCGAGGCGAGCGTATCCGGCACCGAGGTCCAGATATTGCGATGGCCGTCGCCGTCGAAATCGACGGCATATTTCAGGTAGCTCGTCGGCATGAATTGCGGCTGCCCGAGCGCGCCGGCCCACGAACCCTTGAAATCGGCAGGCGTCACGTCGCCGCCGTCGAGAATATGCAGCGCCGCCACCAGTTCGGTGCGGAACATCTCCTTGCGCGTCGACATGAAGGCCTTGGTCGCCAGCACCTCGATCGCCGAATTCGGGATCTTCGCGGCGCCGAAGCCGGTCTCCCGACCCCAGATGGCCAGCACGATCGGCCCCGGCACACCATAGGTCTTCTCGATCCGCTTCAGCGTCGAGCCATATTGCGCGGCAAAGCCGCGGCCGGTTGCGGCAAGCCTCTTCAGATGGTCCTCGTTGAAATAGGGACCGGGCGAGGAAAACTCCGCCTGCGTCTGCTTCTGCTCCTTCGGCGGCGGGAAACCGGGCGGGGCGAGATCGGGCAGGTTCCAGTTCAGGGTGATGCCGGAGAAAGCGGCCTTGAAGCTCTTCTCGGAAATCCCGTTCGCCTTCGCCTCCGGCCAGAGGTCCTTCTGCACCCACGTCTCGAACTGCGCCTCGACATCGGTTTTTGAAGGGGCTGCGTGTGCGGAGAGGGGGAGGAGGGCGGTCATTATCGCCAATGCGAATATCCGCAGCCGTCGTGGAACACCCCCCTCTGTCCTGCCGGACATCTCCCCCACAAGGGGGGAGATCGGCTGGGGGCACCCTCTCGTCCGAACCAAACGCTGCAGATCGCCGCCGCCTGGCGCGCGGTCAAAATTTCGCGACGCCGGTGAAACTTGCCGATCTCCCCCCTTGTGGGGGAGATGCCCGGCAGGGCAGAGGGGGGTATCTTTCGGCATACGCAAGCCCTTCATATCACCGTCCGTGCCCGAAGTGCTGCGGCAAGCGTGCCTTCGTCGAGATAGTCGAGCTCGCCACCGACCGGCACGCCATGCGCCAGCCGGGTGATCTTCACGTTAAGCCCCTGCAGCTGGTCGGTGATGTAATGCGCTGTCGTCTGTCCCTCGACGGTGGCGTTGACGGCGATGATCAGCTCCCGGATGCCGCCTTCACCGATCCGGTCGATCAGCCCGCGAATATTGAGATCGTCAGGGCCGATCCCGTCGAGCGGCGACAGCGTGCCGCCGAGCACGTGATAGGCGGCGTTCATCGCGCCTGCCCGCTCCAGCGCCCAGAGGTCGGATACGTCCTCGACGACGATGATGATGGATTGATCGCGCTGCGTGTCGGTGCAGACGGTGCAGGGATCGACGGTATCGACATTGCCGCAGCGCGAGCAGATCTTCACCTTGTCGTAAGCCTCACCCATCGCATTCGACAGGGGCCCCAGCAGCTGGTCCTTTTTCTTGATCAGATGCAGTGCCGCCCGGCGCGCCGAGCGCGGCCCGAGGCCCGGCACCTTCGCCAGAAGCTGGATGAGTTTTTCGATTTCGGGGCCGGTGACTCGTTTTGCCATGCGCCGTTCTTAGCTGATATGCAACGAAAACGGAATCGCGGAAGGATCGGCCGTCCCATGAAAATCCTGGCGCTTTGCATCGGCAATCCGGAAAGGCTGCCCGGCAAGAGCTACAAGACCGGCATCTTCAAACATGCCGTCAACGGCGCGGTGATGATCGATGCCGAAGGGCTGGTCGGTGATGCCATCTGCAACCGCAAACACCATGGCGGCGTCGATCAGGCCGTCTATATCGAGGGATCGCTGACGCTCGACTGGTGGGCGCAGCAACTCGGCCGCCCGTACGAGCCCGGCACCTTCGGCGAAAACATGGTGATCTCAGGCCTCGACAATCGCGACGTTTCCGTCGGCGACCGATTCATATCGGGCGATCTCGACCTCGAAGTCAGCGCATGCCGTATCCCCTGCGCCACCTTCGCCGCCAAAATGAACGATCCGAAATTCGTCAAGCGCTATACCGCCGCCGCCCGACCCGGCATTTATTGCCGGGTTGTCACGGGTGGCGTGGCCGAAGCCGGGACGCCGGTGGAATATCAGCCTTTTCCCGGAGAAAGGGTGATGATGCCGGAACTAATGGAAACCTTCGGCCGGCGGCTTTCGGAGGCGGACCGGGCGCGATATCTCGCTGCTCCCATCCACTACAAGCTGCGGGCGATATTGGAGCTCGGAATATAAAGGGCAGTGCGCACCAACAATGGCGATCGCATCCGCGCCGAAGCTATTCCTGGCATGAATCTAGCCGAACAAAAGGAGGCAATATGAATCCAATTTTCCGTTCGTCTTCGGTTAGCAGATCCTTCCGCTTAACTTGGACGCCCATGTGCTTGCTGCAGGCGATGGAGAAGGCGGTCAAATTACCGAAGGCAATGTACGGCGTTTGATCGCCGGAGGAAATGTCGGTGACCGGGATCATGAACGGTGCCGTCTGCTCATTGGATGTAGCCGGATCATTGATTTCTTTAAAGCACTCGTAAGCCACGGATTTGTCACTATTTTTCTTGGCGGTAGGCAAGTCTAAATTGCACATGGGTATCACATCGCTGCATATGACAACGCCGTCGATAGACCAAACCAGTTTGGATTTTCGCCAAGTTTCAAATCTTACCAGTTCCGCATAGAATGGATGTTCTCCAGCGCGCACCTTGTAGAAGATTTTAGTGTCGTCGCCCGGATTAGACTGATCAAAGACATAAACACGTTTGTTTCGATCGCACTGACCCGCATTGACAACCGTCGGCATGGCCAAGGCGGCGGCGAGGAAAAGGCGAAAAACGCCAGCGATATTCATGAAAAGCCTTTGAGATATTGGGTTTACTTGTTGAGAAATATGAGAGCAATTCCAGCAAAACTATGGCGTGTTTTTTGTTTCGAGAACTACTTGAAGGCAAAGAAATAAAGCATGTCGCTGGGAGCGTGCAGAGGCTCCACGATAACGACATGCTTCAAAACAAAAAGCGCATCGCATGAATAAGATTTCATGCGATGCGCTTTTGAATATCTGCGCAAATTCGAAGCAAGCGGAAATACTTTAGAAGGCGAATTGCCTGCTCTCAGAACGGCAGCTTGAAGCCGGGCGGGATCGGCAGGCCGGCGGTCAGCGCCTTGGTCTTTTCGGCGGCGAGCGCTTCGGCCTTGTCCTTGGCGTCCTTATGGGCGGCGACGATCAGGTCCTCGAGGATCTCGACATCGTCTTCCTTGAACAGCGACGGATCGATCTTCAGGCTCTTCAGCTCGCCCTTGCCGGAGATGATGACGGTAACGAGGCCGCCGCCGGCTTTGCCTTCGGCCGTGAGCTCGGCGATCTCCGCCTGCATCTGCTCCATCTTGGCCTGCATTTCCTTGACTTTGCCCATCATGCCCATGATGTCGCGCATCGTCTCGCTCCTTCTTGAAATCAGAATTCTATGTCATCGCCGGGCAGGATATCACCGTCTTCCGATTCGGCGGCGGCAGGCGGGATCGCCTCTTCGGCTTCCTCCTCCGGCGTCGGCGCCCTTACGCGCACGTCGATGATCTTGGCGCCCGGAAACTGTGCAAGGATCGCCGCGACATCAGGGTCTTGGCGTGCATCGCTGACGCGCTGTTGCTGAGCCTTGGCTTCCGCCTCCACCATCGTCGGCCCGCCTTCTTCACGGCTGGTGCTGACGATCCAATGGATGCCCGTCCATTCCTTGAGCTTGACGGCAAGCTCGTTGAGCAGCGTGCCTGGTGCGCCCTCGGTGAGGTTCACATCAAGCCGGCCGGGTTCGATGCGGACGGGCCGCACGAAGTTGCGCACCAGCGCCTTCAGCTTGACGTCCCGCTTCTCGGCGGCGAGCTCGACGATATCGCTGACCGAATTGACCGGGACGAGCGGCTTCGGTGTCTCAGCCGGTTTCGTCTCGATCCGTCCGACAGGCATCGTCTCGGGCTGGCTGCTCGGCACGGCGCGCAACATCGCCACCGGCGCGGACGCCTGCGGCTTGCCAGGCGCGATTTCTGGCGCGCGTGCCGCGACGCTGCTTTGATAGGGAACACGCGTGCCGCTGCCGCCGCCATTGCCTGATGGCGAGGAGGAAGGCCGCGGGCCGGCATTGTCGCCGGAAAATTCGCCAAGCCGCCGCGCCGCATCCTCGGGCGCCGGCAGATGCGCGGCATGCGCGAGGCGGATCAGCACCATTTCGGCCGCACCCGCCGTCCGCGACGAGCCTTCCGTTTCCGGAATGCCCTTCAGCAGCATCTGCCAGATGCGCGACAGCGTCGTGACTGCGACGCCTTTGGCGAATTCCGCCGCCTTGGTGCGCTCGACTTCGCTGAGCGAGGGATCGTTCGCCGCATCCGGCACATATTTCAGCCGCGTCACCAAATGGGTGAAATCGGCAAGATCGGTCAGCACCACCACCGGATTGGCGCCGGCCTCGTATTGGCTCTGGAATTCGCCGAGGGCTGCGGCGACGTCTCCCTTGACCACATGCTGGAAGAGGTCGACGATCCGGGCGCGGTCGGCAAGGCCGAGCATTCCGCGCACGGCTTCCGCCTGCACCGCACCTGCGCCATGGGCGATCGCCTGATCGAGCAGCGACAGCCCGTCACGCGCCGAGCCTTCGGCCGCGCGTGCAATCATCGCCAGCGCATCCGGTTCGGCCTCGATGCCTTCCTTGGCGGCGATTGTCGAAAACAGCCCGACGAGATCCGACGCGCTGATGCGGCGCAGGTCGAAACGCTGGCAGCGCGACAGCACGGTGATCGGCACCTTGCGGATTTCGGTGGTGGCGAAGATGAACTTCACGTGCTCCGGCGGCTCTTCCAGCGTCTTCAACAAGCCGTTGAAGGCCTGCGTCGACAGCATGTGCACTTCGTCGATGATATAGACCTTGTAGCGCGCCGAAACCGGCCGGTAGCGCACCTGCTCGATGATCTCTCTTATATCGTCGATGCCGGTATGGGAGGCGGCATCCATTTCGATCACGTCGACATGCCGGCCTTCCATGATCGCCTGGCAGTGTTCGCCGGGCGTGCGAAGGTCGATCGTCGGCTTGTCGACATCGGATGTCTTGTAATTCAGCGCCCGCGCCAGGATGCGCGCCGTCGTCGTCTTGCCGACGCCGCGCACGCCGGTCAGCATATAGGCTTGTGCGATGCGGCCGGTTTCGAAGGCGTTGGTCAGCGTGCGGACCATCGGCTCCTGGCCGACCATCAGGTCCGTGAAATCCTTGGGGCGGTATTTGCGAGCCAGCACCCGGTACCCGGTGCCCGTCGAGGCGGCATCTTTTGATTGTCGCTCGGTGTCGCTCATCGCCCTGCTTGTCGCCCGGATCGTCGGGCACTTCGTGGAGAGAAGGTGGGAGGCTGGCACGATGACCCGTGCCGGGCTCGTTAGGGCTGCTTCCTTCCGGACCTGACCCGGTTGGCGAGTGGCTCGTCCACCACCAACCTCCCGGATGCACATATCGGCAATATCGTCATCAAAAGCAAGCCAACATGCGAAAAAACTGCTAGTCGTTGGAAAACATGAGGAGAATGCCCTTTGAAAGGTTTCGCGCTCGACCCCCGGCTGGAAAACGACAGCGTCAGCATCATGGTCACCGGTCTCTGTGATCTGAGATTGTCGAAAGATGCCCGCTGGCCCTGGCTCATTCTCGTGCCGCGTCGGGCTGAAATCACCGAAATCTTCGAGCTGACGCCGCTCGACCAGGTGCTGCTTGCCTTCGAGACCGAGCTTGTCGCCAAAGCGCTGAAAGAGATCACCGGTGCTGCAAAAATCAATATCGGGGCTCTTGGCAATATCGTCCGCCAGCTTCATGTTCATGTCATTGCCCGCTTCGAAGGCGATGCCAACTGGCCGGGTCCCGTCTGGGGCTTCGGACAGGCGGAGCCTTACGAGGACGGAAAGAGAGACGAATTCATAGCGAAGCTGCGGGAAGCCCTTTCATCATGAGTCATTCGCTTTTCGATTCGGATGTGCCGCATCCCGAACCCAGCAATCTCACGGCTTTTGCCGCCAACGACCTCAATCGCGATTCCGAGCATCGCGACGAACACTCCGTCGAAAAGGCGCTGGCAAGGGACGGCACGCATATCTTCGCCTTCGCTGGGGATAAGCTGGTGCTGAAGCATGACGGCCAGGTGCTCGATCCGCTCTTTGCCCGCTACGAGCTGAAGGAATTGCAGCCGGATTGGGACGAGACGGTGCTTCTCGGCTACCGCAAATCCGGCGAGCCGCGCCTTGCCGTTCCCGTCGGCATCGACGTAGAGAACCTCGCCAGCCAGTATAAGCCCGCCGACGGCCGCACGCTGTTTCGCGAAATGCTGATCGACGAGGTGCTGCTCGGGGAATTCGCCCAGGCCGCGAGCCTCATCCGCTGGAATGGCGACAACCGCTTCTGCGGCCGTTGCGGCTCGGCGATGGAGATCCACATCGGCGGCTACAAGCGTGTCTGCGCCGCCTGCGAACACATGATCTTCCCGCGCACCGACCCCGTCGTCATCATGCTGACCATCGACGAGAGCCGCGACCTTTGCCTGCTCGGCCGCAGCCCGCATTTCGCGCCCGGCATGTATTCCTGTCTTGCCGGCTTCGTCGAACCCGGCGAGACCATCGAAAACGCCGTGCGCCGCGAAACGCTGGAGGAATCGGGCATCCGCACCGGTCGCATCCGCTACCACGCCTCGCAGCCCTGGCCGATGCCGCACTCGCTGATGATCGGCTGTTACGCCGAGGCCAAATCCACCGAAATCACCCGCGACGAGACGGAGCTGGAGGATTGCCGCTGGTTCACCCGCGCGGAAACGATCGAGATGCTGGAACGCCCGAGCGCGACAGGCAAGGCCTCGCCGCCGAAAGGGGCGATCGCCCACCGCCTGATGCGCGACTGGGTGGAGTGGAAGCGATAGCGCCATGCCGGTCGCCCGCTCGGAACGGCTGCTGACGCTGCTCCAGACGCTTCGGCGTTACCGGCGGCCGGTGACCGGTATCGTGCTTGCCGAGGAGACCGGCGTCAGCCTGCGCACGCTCTATCGCGATATCGCCAGCCTGCAGGCCCAGGGGGCGATGATCGAAGGCGAAGCCGGTATCGGCTACGTGCTGAAGCCCGGCTTCATGCTGCCGCCGATGATGTTTTCCGAAGAAGAACTGGAGGCGCTGGTTCTCGGCTCGCGCTGGGTCGCCCGCGCCGCCGAGCCGCGCCTGGCCGGCGCCGGCGCCGATGCGCTGGCCAAGATTGCTGCGGTGCTGCCGGCCGATATGCGGGACATGATCGATTCGGCCGCCCTTTTCGTCGGCCCCAAGCGCCGGGACGAGGACAAGGCTGACGTTTCGGCCATCCGCCGGGCGATCCGCCTCGAGCGTATTCTCGAACTGCATTACGGCGACGAACAGGGCCGGATCTCGCGTCGCCGCGTCTGGCCTTTCGCACTCGGCTATTTCGAGCATGTGCGGGTCCTCATGGCCTGGTGCGAACTGCGCCAGGACTTCCGCCATTTCCGCACCGACCGCATTATCGACATGACGCTGCATGAGGTGCGCTATCCGCGCCGCCGCACGGTTCTTCTGAAGGAATGGCGCGAGCAGGACGTGCCGCTTGAGAACTGAAACGCTGCTGCCATAAACTGTCAGCAGTCAGGATTAATATCAGTGCCAATCCACCAGGAAGGAGTACTGATCATGGCAATGCCTCCCGCCATCCATTTCGCCAATGAGCGTTTTACAGCTGAGACCTTTGCCGATGTGATTTCGGCCGAAACTTTTGCCGACGTCCGCCAATCGGCGCGCTCCGGCTTTCTGCGGCTGGTCATCGGCTTTCTCCGGAATCCCGGGAGAAGCCGCCCGAAACTCGATCTTGAATCGACACCGGATTCCTTGAAGCGTGACCTCGGCTTCATGGACGGGCGCAGCCCGCGCCGCGAGGATCGGTTTCCGCTCTAGACCATCTCATCGTCATCCGCATCAACCCGGCAGATGAGGGCGTTGCTTCGGCAGCGTCCGCTGCGTCCTGCTGCCATTCATTGGCAGCAGCGGGCCTCGCCTTTTCCATTTCACATAAACGGGAGAACCGAAATGACCAGCCCCAACCTGATAATCCTTTACGTCAAGGACCCCGGCGAAAGCGCCAGTTTCTACCGCAACCTCCTGAACCGCGAACCGGCCGTGGAAGCGCCGAATTTTGTCGCCTTTCCGCTCGAGGGCGGTTTCACTCTCGGCCTCTGGCGGCGCAGCAAGGTCGAGCCGCAGCCCTCCGCCATCGGCAACCGTGGCGAAGTGGCCTTCATGGTCAAGGGGGAAAATGCCGTCGCCCGGCAGTATGAGGATTGGCGCGGTCGCGGCCTGCCGATCGCTCAGGAACTGACCGAACTGGATTTCGGCCCGACCTTCGTCGTGCTCGATCCGGACGGTCATCGGCTGCGCGTCTGCGAGCCGGATAAATAAGAGCCGATGTCGAGGCCCCTCGTGCATATGCCCGGAAGTGTGCAGCGCTTCCGGGCATATGCATAGAACAAAGAGCTACAGCAGCCCTCGCATCGCATGCCCCTTGTAGACGCCGAGGATGCGCACCTTCTCGGAGAAGAACCGCAGCTCTTCCAATGCCCGGCGCACGTTCGGATCGTTCGGGTGGCCTTCGATATCGGCGTAGAACTGCGTCGCCACAAATCTGCCGCCGAGCTGATAGCTTTCGAGCTTGGTCATGTTGATATTGTTGGTGGCGAACCCGCCGAGCGCCTTATAGAGCGCGGCCGGAATGTTGCGGACGTTGAAGACGAAGGTGGTGACAACCTTTTCATCCGCCGAATTCCGTTGCGCCCATTCCTCGTCGCGCGACAGCACGACGAAGCGGGTGACGTTGTTTTCGGTATCCTCGACATTTTCGGCGATGATCTCGAGCCCGTAGAGATCGGCGGCAAGGCGTGGCGCCAAGGCGGCCATCGACCGATCGCCGGTCTCTTTCACCAGCTTTGCCGCGCCGGCCGTATCGCCGGCGATGATAGGCTTCCAGCCATTGGCGCGGACGATCTTGCGGCACTGGCCGAGCGCGTGGATATGGCTGTGCACCGTGCGGATCTCGTCCTTGGTCACCCCCGGCAGCACCATCAGCTGGAAGCGGATCGGCATGAAATATTCGCCGATGATGTGCAGCCGCGATTCCGGCAGCAGATGGTGGATATCGGCGACGCGCCCGGCGATCGTGTTCTCGATCGGGATCATCCCGATATCCGCGTCGCCATTGTCGACCGCCGTGAACGCATCCTCGAAGGTCTGGCAGGGCAGCGGCTCCATGGTCGGAAACATGTCGCGGCTGGCCATGTCGGAATTGGCGCCGAATTCGCCCTGGAAGGCGATCCTGTTGGTCTTGATGTTCATGATGGTTCCGTCAGTTCGACTTAGAGCATGATGCCGAAAAGTGTGAGCGGTTTTCGGACGACATCATGCTCTAACTCTTTAATTGAGAACAGGATTCAGATTTTAGGCCAACCGAGCCTAAAATCATCCTGTTCTGGCGGAGAGGATGCGCCGCGCTTTTTCGAGGTCGGCGGGAGTATCGACACCGAGCGGAACCGTGTCAACGATCTCGGCGTCGATGCGCATGCCCGCCTCCAGCGCCCGCAACTGCTCCAACGCTTCGCGCCTTTCGAGCGTCGAAGGCCCGAGCGAGACGAACCGTTCCAGCGCCGCGCGCCGATAGGCGTAAAGGCCGATATGGTGGTAGAGCGGACCCTTGCCGTAAGGTGCGGTCGCACGCGTGAAATAGAGCCCGCGCAGTCGGGTGTCGGACACGGGCGAGCCGACGACCTTGACGATGTGCGGCGCGGTTTTGTCCTCTTCATTATCGATTTCGGTCGTCAGCGTGCCGATATCGACCGCCTCGTTCTCGAGAGGGCGCAAAGCCGCGCGCACGGTTTCCGGATCGATCGTCGGCAGATCGCCCTGGACGTTGACGATGAATTCCGCCTTGCCGGCAGGATCGACTTTCTGCAGCGCCTCGAAGATCCGATCGGAACCCGATTGATGATCGCTGCTGGTCATGACGACTTCGAAGCCGGCGGCAGAAACCGCATCGAACACCCTGATGTCGTCGACGGCGACGACGACGCGGCCGATGGCTGCCTCTTGGGCGCGCATCGCCACCTGGACGATCATCGGCAGCCCGCAAATATCGGCGAGCGGCTTGCCCGGAAGCCGGGTGGAGGCCATCCGCGCCGGGATCAGTACGAGCACGCCGTCTAAATTTGAATCACTCATTGGTCGGGCCTTCTATTCCGGGCTGAAAAGTGTCAAAAAGTCTCACGCACAAGACCATTTAGACAGTTGCAACGATCAGCCAAAAGACATAGGTTCCGCGCGATTTCAAGATGGTCCGGTTATGGTCTGCCGGCTGCAAGGGGAGCATTGCAGATGAATTCATACGTCAATACGGCCGTGGGGGCACTGCTCGGAACGATTTTCGTTCTGATGTCGGTCTCTATCGCGTCCGAAGGGATCTTCCATTCCGAAGCACCGGAAAAGGAAGGTTTCGCGATCGTTGCCGAAGAGGCGCCCGCCGCTGGTGGCGAAGCTGCGCCTGCCGCTGCTGCCGTTCCGATCGCGCAATTGCTCGCTTCTGCCGATGCCAAGGCCGGTGAAACGGTCTTCAAGAAGTGTCAGGCCTGTCATGACGGCACCAAAGGGGGACCGAACAAGGTCGGTCCCAACCTCTTTGGTGTCGTAGATCGCCCGATCGCCTCGCATGAGGGCTTTGGCTATTCCGCCGCCATGAAGGATTTCTCCAAGGGCAGCAGCGAGAAGTGGACCTTCGAATTCCTCAACAAATTCCTGATGGCGCCGAAGAAGGACGTTCCCGGCACTGCCATGGGCTTTGCCGGTCTGGCGAAAGATCAGGACCGCGCCAACGTCATCCTCTACCTGCACACGCTCGCCGATTCGCCGGTGCCGCTGCCGGACCCGAAGACCGCGACGCAGTGACGCGGACGGAATGATCGCATCTCATGAAAGCCCGGCCCGCGAAGCCGGGCTTTTTGCTGTGCGGAAGGACGTTTAAAGCATGTCGCGTAAAAGTGTAGAGCGGTTTTGCGACAACGACATGCGAGAAAATAAAGACCTAAAGCGCAAGGAACGAATCTGTAAGATCGTGATGCGCTTTAGGCACCCAGGAAATAGGCCCAGAGCGAGACCGTGATGGCGCCGAGCGCCGTCGTCACCGTGATCGTCGAGGCAGCAATACTATGGCCGACGCCGAATCGGTTGGCGATCAGCCAGGCGTTGACGCCTGTGGGCACCGAGGATGTCAGCACAATCGCCGCCGTCCATTCCGGGCTGAGGCCGAGGAGATGGCTCGCCGCCCACACGCAGCCTGGCAGCAGCAGCAGCTTCAAGCTCGATGTGACGCTGGCGATGCCGAGATTGCCGGAGATGCCGTATTTCTCCAGCGCCATGCCGAGGGAGATCAGCGCCGCCGGGCCGGCAATGCCGGCGATCTGCTTGACGACAGTTTCGAGCGTTACCGGCATGGTGAGGCCGGAAAGATGCATGGCCATGCCGGCCGCAAGCCCGATCACCAGCGGGTTGCGCACGAGATTGACGGCGATCTGGCGAAGCACCAGCACCATGCTGCGATCGCTCTTGCCGGCGATCTTGCGTTCGGCATGCTCCATCAACACCGTGCCGGCGACCATCATCACCGGCAGATGTACGGCAAGCAGGATCGACAGCGCCACCAGCCCTTCGTCGCCGACGGTGCGCTCGACCAGCGGCAGGCCGATGAAGATATTATTGGCGAAAGCCGAGGAAACGCCGGCCAGCACGCCGATCCGTTCGTCGCGGCCGAAGAGGCGCGTGGCGGCGATATGGCCGGTCGCCCAGGTAATGGCAACGCCGGAGAAGTAGACGATCCACAGCCGGAAAGGCGAGGCGCCGTGAAAATCCGCCTCGGCGATGGTGCGGAAGAGCAGCAGCGGCACCGCGATCTTGAAGACGAATTCACTGAGCGCTTCGCCGACATTCGATGCCATCAAGCCGCTGCGGACGATCACCCAGCCGATGAGGATCAGGATGAAGATGGGAAGAACGTCGAGAATGATGGCTGACATGGGGGAGGCTGCTTTGCGCGGGGGAGTGTCGCACCTCTACCGCATAATTCCGTAAATCGGAATCGGTTTAAGGATAAATAATGCAGCATCTGAAAATGCTGCAGCAGCAAACGGCTTGGATTGAAGAGCCGATCGCCGCCGATCCGGCGGCATCCGAGAAACAAAAAAAGCGGGCACAGCCCGCTTTTCCGCTCCGGCCTTGCCGAAGCGATCGCGAAGCTGCCAGTTCATCCGTGGTCAGCATCGCGCCAGTAAGATCGAGGGGTTCATCCCTCGTGCGTCCGGCTGCAACTGAAAGCTGCTCATGCCGGTCTTCTCGCGACTATATCTAGATTTCCAAAGTGACAGGGGCATGACGAACAAGCGGCAGTTTTGCGAAGAAATAGATGCGCCATCCACCATTTATCCTTCCAAACCGCGGAAATTTCGCTAAGACCGAACCCCGGCTATCACAAATCCGGGACTCCCCATTTCATGACAAGATTCGATGTTCTGACAGTCGGCAACGCAATCGTGGACATCATTGCCCGTTGCGACGACCAGTTCCTCATTGACAACCAGATCACCAAGGCGGCGATGAACCTCATCGATGCCGAGCGGGCCGAACTGTTGTATTCGCGCATGGGGCCGGCGCTCGAAGCCTCCGGCGGCAGCGCCGGCAATACGGCTGCGGGCGTTGCCAATCTCGGCGGCAAGGCCGCCTATTTCGGCAATGTCGCCGCCGATCAGCTGGGCGACATCTTCACCCACGACATCCGCGCCCAGGGCGTCCACTATCAGACGAAGCCCAAGGGAACCTTCCCGCCGACGGCGCGCTCGATGATCTTCGTCACCGAGGACGGCGAGCGTTCGATGAATACCTATCTCGGCGCCTGCGTCGAGCTCGGGCCGGAGGACGTCGAGGCCGACGTCGTGGCCGAGGCCAAGGTCACCTATTTCGAAGGTTATCTCTGGGATCCGCCGCGCGCCAAGGAAGCGATCCTCGATTGCGCCCGTATTGCCCATGAAAACGGCCGGGAAGTGTCGATGACGCTGTCCGACAGCTTCTGCGTCGGCCGCTATCGCGGTGAATTCCTCGATCTGATGCGTTCCGGCAAGATCGATATCGTCTTCGCCAATCGCCAGGAAGCGCTGTCGCTCTACGAAACCGACGATTTCGAAGAGGCGCTGAACAGGATCGCTGCCGATTGCAAGATCGCCGCCGTGACCATGAGCGAGGATGGCGCCGTCATTCTGAAGGGCCGCGAGCGTTATTACGTCGATGCGATCAGGATCAGGGAAGTCGTGGATACGACGGGCGCCGGCGATCTCTTCGCCTCCGGCTTTCTCTATGGCTATACGCAGGGGCGCTCTCTGGAGGATTGCGGTAAGCTCGGCTGCCTCGCCGCCGGCATCGTTATCCAGCAGATCGGCCCGCGCCCGATGACCTCGCTGTCCGAGGCGGCCAAGCAGGCTGGGCTTATTTGAAGGCTTCGCCGGGATAGGCGCCCCAGATTTCCGACTGCGCCACCCAGCCGGAGGCGCCGTCGGTTTCGGCGCGGCACCAGTCGCCGTTGCATTCGCCGATCGTCAGCATCACGCCGGGTTCCAGCTTGGCGACGATCGATGCGGAGGGCAGCGCCTCGCGGCGCAGATTGACGAAGACGCCCTTCGCCTTCGTCTTCATCCACGGAGCGGCGATCGCCGCGCGCTGGCCTGACAGCAGCGACTGGTTGACCCAGCCTTCGGTGCCGTCGGCATCGCGGATGCGGCGCCAGTTGTCGTATTCCTGGATGATCTCCACCGGCAATCCGGATTTCAGATACATCCACGAAACGGCATAATCCGTTCCCGGGCCGATGCGCAGGTTGACGCGCTTGGATTTCAGCGTGACGAAACGCGGCAATGGCAGCCCGCTTGGCCCCTTGGCGGCCTGCGCATGGGCCAATTCGACGGTTCCCATGGATGCGGCCAGAGCGATGGCAAGGGCAAGGCAGGACTTCAGGACTTTGCTGCGCATGGAAGTTTCCGTTTGCTCGAATTCGCGGGCAGGCCCGGCCTGTTCGCGGTCCGGGCTCTGACATTCCCCACCTGCACCGCGAGTTTTGTTTGTCTTCGCGTGCGGGTCTGGTAGAAAATGCCCGGATGGGAAAATTATCACCCCTCTTGGTTAAAGACCTCTGAACAAGGCACCACAGCCAGCCATGACAGCGAAGAAAAAACCGAAGGTCTATATCACCCGCAAGCTGCCCGATGCCGTCGAAACGCGCATGCGCGAGCTGTTCGACGCCGAGCTGAACATCGACGACGCGCCGCGCTCCGTGCCCGAGCTGATCGCCGCCGTCAGGACCGCCGACGTGCTGGTGCCGACCGTCACCGATCGCATCGATGCGGCGCTGATCGATCAGGCGGGGCCGCAGATGAAGCTGATTGCGAGCTTCTCCAACGGCATAGACCATATCGACGTCGAGGCGGCGGCGCGCAAGGGCATCACCGTCACCAACACGCCGAACGTCCTGACCGAGGATACCGCCGATATGACCATGGCGCTCATTCTCGCTGTTCCGAGGCGGCTCGGAGAAGGCGCGCGTGTGCTCACCGACAAGCCTGGCGAATGGGCCGGCTGGTCTCCGACCTGGATGCTCGGTCGGCGCATTCACGGCAAGCGCATCGGCATCGTCGGCATGGGCCGCATCGGCACGGCGGTCGCCCGCCGCGCCAAGGCGTTCGGCCTGTCGATCCACTACCACAACCGCAAGCGCGTCAATCCGGCCGTCGAGGACGAGTTGGAAGCGACCTATTGGGAAAGCCTCGACCAGATGCTCGCCCGCGTCGACATCGTGTCGGTCAATTGCCCGTCGACGCCGGCAACTTTCCACCTGATCTCGGCGCGCCGGCTGGCGCTGCTGCAGCCGACGGCCTATCTCGTCAACACCGCGCGCGGCGACGTCGTCGATGAAGCTGCGCTGATCAAGGCTCTGAGGGAGGGTCGGATCGCCGGCGCCGGCCTCGACGTCTTCGAAAACGAGCCTGCCGTCAATCCGAAGCTCGTCAAGCTCGCCAATGAGGGCAAGGTCGTGCTGCTGCCGCATATGAGTTCGGCGACGATCGAGGGCCGCATCGACATGGGCGACAAGGTCATCATCAACATCCGCACCTTCATCGACGGTCACAGGCCGCCGAACCGGGTGCTGCCCGGCCGCTGAAGCCGAGCCGGGTCAGACGACCTGGATCCGATGCGCAAGCGTCTTGCGCATCTCGACGAAGGTCGTCCTGGCAAAGCCCGGATGCGCCTTCTCGGCGGTTCTCGAAAATCCGCAGGCGGCGAAGACGGCGTGATTGTCGGTGAGCTCGATGCGCGTCTCCAGCCGCAAAGCGGCAAGGCCGAGACTTGCGGCCGTTTCCTCGGCAATCGCCAGCAGCCGCCTGCCGAGACCCTTGCCTTGCGCTGAGGGGAGAACCGCGAGCTTGCCGACATAGAGACAATCAGCCTCCGGCCGCAAAAACAGGCAGCCGGTCAGCTTTTCGCCGTCGATGGCGATATGACCGATCTCGGCTCTTGCCTTTTCGGCCAGCGACTCCGCCGTCAGCGTCAGCGCCGAGGATGGCGGATCGATCCTGCCGTTCATCGAAGCGAAGGCGGTGAGGATCAGTGCGAGCAACTCGTCCCAGCGCGTGAAATTATGATCAAGAGGAAAAATCGTCATCCGGCCTGTCTTTGCGTTGTGCGGCGTCTTCTGTAGCGGACCGTGTCGAACCGGGCCGAGAGCGCGTCATAGAGCAGCAGCCGTCCGACCAGCGGCTCGCCGGTGCCGGTGACGAGCTTGATCGCCTCCATCGCCATCATCGTGCCGATGACGCCGGTGAGTGCGCCGATGACCCCGGCCTCGGCGCAGGCGGGAATGAGCCCGGCCGGCGGCGCTTCCGGAAAAAGGTCGCGATATCTGGGGTTGGGCGTCCCGTCCTCGGCGCTCTCATAGGGTTTGAGAACCGTCAGCGAGCCGTCGAAGCGCCCGACGGCGCCGCTGACAAGCGGAAGGCGGGCTTCCTCAGCCGCATCGGCGGCGGCATAACGCGTGTCGAAATTGTCGGAGCCGTCGATCAGCAGATCGAAGCCGGAGAGCTGCCGGCGGGCGGTCTCGGCGGAAAAGCGTTCCTCGAAGCGGATCAGCCGGACATGCGGATTGAGCCTGGCGATGGCGAAGGCGGCACTTTCCGTCTTCAATTCGCCGATCGTGCCGGAATCATGGATCACCTGGCGCTGCAGGTTCGACAGCGACACCCGGTCGTCGTCGACGATACCGAGCGTGCCAATCCCGGCTGCGGCCAGATATTGCAGCACCGGCGCACCGAGGCCGCCTGCGCCGATCACCAGCACACGGGCGGCTTTCAACTTTTGCTGACCCGCGCCGCCGATTTCGGGGAGCAGGATGTGACGGTGATAACGGGCGATTTCGTCGGGGCTGAGCGGTTCCATGGCGCCGATCTTATCATGGCGCTCGATACCGGGAAAAGTCGCCTCCGTCATTCGAATATCTTTCCGTCGGCCACCGTGAAGACTTGCGCCCTGTCGCCCAACGCCGAAAACATCGCGCGATCGGTTCCGGTCATGAAGGCCTGGCCGCCCAGCCCGTCGATGAGGTCGAACAGCGCGGCGCGGCGGCCCTCGTCAAGATGGGCGGCGATCTCGTCGAGCAGCAGGATCGGCGCGTGGCCGGTGAGATTGCCGACGAGACGCGCATGCGCAAGCACCAGACCGACAAGCAGCGCTTTCTGCTCGCCGGTGGAGCAGCGTTCCGCCTCCATCGCCTTTTCCCGGTGGTGCACGATGAGATCGGCCCGATGCGGCCCGTCAAGCGTGCGCCCCGCGCCGGCGTCGCGGTAGCGGCTCTCTGAAAGCATGGCCGCATATTCGTCCTCGAGATCGACCGAGGGGCGCGTAAATTGACCGTCCATGAAGCCGGAAAGCTGCAGCGATGCCGAAGGGAAGGGCGACGTCTCGCGCGTTTCCTCGATCAGCCGGCTCAGCAAGCCGAGCATCTCCTGCCGGGCGAGCGCCATAGCAATGCCGAGGCTGGCCATCTGTTCCTCGATGCCGGCAAGCCAGGAGGGGTCGAAGCGGCCTTCATCGAGCAATTTGTTGCGGCTGCGCATGGCACGCTCGAAATCGCTGGCGCGACGGCCATGGGCGGGATCGAGCGACAGCACCAGCCGGTCGAGAAAGCGGCGACGGTCGGAGGAGGCGCCGGTAAAGAGGCCGTCCATGGCCGGTGTCAGCCAGAGAAGGCGCAGATGGTCGGTAAGTTCATCTGCGGTCTTGGCCTGGGTACCGTTGATCCGCAGCCTGCGGGCCGTGGTCTCCTCGCCCGTTTCGATGCCGGTACCGATTTCGACTTCGCCTTCCATGCCGTCGAGCGCGGCGAAGATCGAAAAACCGCCGGCCGCGCCGACGCGGGTAATGTCGCCATAGGCGGCGCGGCGCAGCCCCCGGCCGGGCGAAAGCAGCGAGACAGCCTCCATGAGATTGGTCTTGCCGGCGCCGTTGTCTCCCGTCAGCACGGCGTGCCGGCCGTCAAGGTCAAGCGCCGCCGCCGCATAATTGCGGAAGTCTGTCAGCTTCAGGCGGGAAAGAGAAACCTTGTGCGGCATCGAATGTCCGGAATCGTGAAGCGTGACAGCTAAGCCCAAGCGGCGTTGATGGCAAGGCTCGCAACTTCGCTGCCGTGGATCATTGGTGCTGCCCTCGGTGCGGGATGAGCTCCAGGCACGATGCAGCGCGGAACCAAATTCTCAATGAAAATACAACCTGGGGGAGGACGTTCCGGTGCCGCCCGGGCGCTGTGGCCGTCAGCCTATTTGAGTGTCTGCGAACCCGGTATATTCGGGCTTCTGCCACAATCTTCGCGGCCAACTGACGTTACGTAAAGCCCAAAAAAAGTTGGTTGAATTTTGCAACTGTAGGGTTGAGTTATCCTCTGAAACCGATATGGTAAACGAACTGTTTATGTATCAGAGAGTGATGAAGTGCCAGATCCGGTTGATATTATCGTTGGTCGCAACGTAAGACAGTTTCGCGCCCTTCGCCGTGTGTCCCAGCTTGAGCTTGGCGAAGCACTCGGATTGACGTTCCAGCAGATTCAGAAATACGAAAAAGGGACGAACCGCGTTTCCGCCAGCAAGCTGCATCAGATCGCAGTTTTTCTCGATGTGGAGATCTCCGCTCTTTTCGAGGGAGCCGGCATGTCGCAATTCGGCAGCCGTATCGAACTCAGCCCCGACGCCTATGCGCTTGCACTGAGCTACGACAGACTGAACTCATCGGCGGGCAAGGAAGCGGTCAAGACCATCGTCACGATCATGAGTGGGGAAACAGCCGAAAACGCCGCCTGATCTCGCCGAGCGGGATAGCGCGCTCGTTCACGGTCTGCACGCTGCGTTCAGTGGATCTCGCATTCGTGCAGCGCCATCAGCAGCTCGTCCTGCGTCTGGTGGCCGGCATGATAAAGGTCGATCGCGATGCTGGCGATGGAAAGGCCCTGCTGGCTGCGAAGCTTGATGTTGCGCTCGGCGCACCATGTGTAGATGGCGCCGGCGAGAACGTCGACGGCTTCGGACTGAGAGGAAAAGGCTGGCGCCATGGCAGATACCCTTGGTTTGATTGTCCCGCGCGTCTGAGGACGCTCTGTTGCTTTGATTCCGCGCCTAATCCTTTCCGGATATCGATTCCGAATTTCGGGCTTATGCGCTGACGGCAGAGACTGAATTCATTTGGAAAACTTGCAAGCGGCATCACGCGGCTGCGTTAACGCAAGTCATGAGCCGACCCATCGCCGTGCCGATCTGGGACAAACCGGCGGCGTCGAACGGCAAGTGTCTCAAATCGGGATCTGCTGAAACGCAAAAGCCGGAGACGTCTCCGTCCCCGGCTTTCGAGATGCTCTATCGATCGCGGCTCAGCCTTCGAAGAATTCCTTCATCCGGGCGAAGAAGCCCGTCGATTCGGGATTGTTCTCCTTGGAGGACAGTTGCTCGAATTCCTGCAGCAGCTCGCGCTGGCGCTTGGTCAGCTTTTGCGGCGTCTCGATCTGGATCTGGATGTAGAGATCACCTGTCTGCGCCGAACGCAGCACCGGCATGCCCTTGCTCTTCAGGCGGAACTGTTTGCCCGCCTGCGTGCCTTCGGGCACACTGACGCGCGACTTGGTGCCGTCGAGCGTTGCCACGTCGAAGGTCCCGCCGAGAGCAGCCGTCGTCATCGAGATCGGAACGGCGCAATAGAGATCGGCGCCGTCGCGCTGGTAGAATTCATGCGGCTTCACCGACAGGAAGATATAAAGGTCGCCTGCCGGTCCGCCGCGGGCGCCGGCTTCGCCTTCGCCCTGCAGGCGGATGCGTGTGCCGTCCTCGATGCCGGCGGGGATATTGACCGAGAGCGAGCGCTCTTCCGTCACCCGGCCCTGGCCGTGGCACTTCGGGCAGGGATCGGGAATGATCTGGCCGCGGCCGTGGCAGGTCGGGCAGGTCCGCTCGATCGAGAAGAAGCCCTGTGCGGCGCGCACGCGCCCGCTTCCCTGGCAGGTGCCGCAATTCTTCGGCTGCGTGCCGGGCTTGGCGCCCGAACCCGAACAGACGTCGCAGGTGATCGAGGTGGGAACGCGGATCTGCGCCGTCTTGCCGGAGAAAGCCTCTTCCAGCGTTATTTCCATGTTGTAGCGAAGATCGGCGCCGCGTTCGCGGCCGCCCGACGAGCGCTGGCGCGCCCGCCCGCCACCCATCATCTCGCCAAAAATATCCTCGAAGATGTCGGAGAAGCCACCGCCGGCAAATCCGCCGCCGCCACCGCCGCCCATGCCGCCATGCTCGAACGCCGCATGACCATACCGATCATAGGCCGCCCGCTTCTGCGGGTCCTTGAGCATCTCGTAGGCTTCGTTGATTTCCTTGAACTTGCGTTCGGCGTCCTTGTCATCCGGGTTCTTGTCCGGATGGAATTTCATCGCCAGTTTGCGGAAGGCGCTCTTCAGCTCTTTCTCATCCGCCGTCTTGGCTACACCCAGAGTTTCGTAAAAGTCCGCTTTTGCCATTAAGGATTAAACCCCGGAAATGGATTTCCGGCTGCCATGGTGAGCAGCCGGATCAGGTGTTGAAGCATAACCACGCCGTCGCGGATTACGCGGACTTTTTGCGGTCGTCGTCCTTGATTTCCTCGTAGTCGGCGTCGACGACATTGTCGCCGCCTTCCGCTGAGGCATCGCCGGCAGCTGCGCCGCCTTCGGCCTGCTGCGCTTCATAGATCGCCTGGCCGAGCTTCATCGACACTTCCATCAGCGTCTGGGTCTTCGCCTTGATGTCGTCGGCATCCGGCTCGGTCGCTTCCGAAGCTGTCTTCAGCGCGGCGATCGCATCGGAGATCGCGGTGCGGTCAGCCTCGGAAACCTTGTCGCCGTAATCCTTCAGCGACTTTTCCGTAGAATGGATCAGGCTTTCGGCCTGGTTCCGGGCTTCGACGGCCTCGCGACGCTTCTTGTCCTCGGTGGCGTGGGCTTCGGCATCCTTCACCATCTTCTCGATGTCGGCGTCGGAAAGACCGCCGGAAGCCTGGATGCGGATCTGCTGTTCCTTGCCGGTGCCCTTGTCCTTGGCCGAAACCTGCACGATGCCGTTGGCGTCGATGTCGAAGGTGACTTCGATCTGCGGCATGCCGCGCGGCGACGGCGGCAGGCCGACGAGGTCGAACTGGCCGAGCAGCTTGTTGTCGGCAGCCATTTCACGCTCGCCCTGCGAAACGCGGATGGTCACGGCCTGCTGGTTGTCTTCGGCCGTCGAGAAGGTCTGGCTCTTCTTCGTCGGGATCGTCGTGTTGCGTTCGATCAGGCGGGTGAAGACACCACCGAGCGTCTCGATGCCGAGCGACAGCGGCGTGACGTCGAGCAGCAGCACGTCCTTGACGTCGCCCTGCAGAACGCCGGCCTGGATGGCGGCGCCGAGTGCGACGACTTCATCCGGGTTGACGCCCTTGTGCGGCTCCTTGCCGAACAGCTGCTTGACGACTTCCTGGACCTTCGGCATGCGGCTCATGCCGCCGACGAGAACCACTTCGTCGATTTCTGCGGCGGTGACGCCGGCATCCTTCAGGGCTGCCTTGCACGGAGCGATCGTGCGCTGGACGAGATCGTCGACCAGGCTCTCGAGCTTGGCGCGGGTCAGCTTCAGCGTCAGGTGCTTCGGGCCGGAAGCATCGGCCGTGATGAACGGCAGGTTGATTTCGGTCTGCTGCGAGGACGAAAGCTCGATCTTCGCCTTTTCCGCGGCTTCCTTGAGGCGCTGCAGGGCAAGCTTGTCGTTCTTCAGGTCGATGCCGTTGTCGCGCTTGAATTCGCCGACGAGATATTCGACGAGACGCATGTCGAAGTCTTCACCGCCGAGGAAAGTATCGCCGTTGGTGGACTTCACTTCGAAGACGCCGTCGCCGATCTCGAGGATCGAGATATCGAAGGTACCGCCACCAAGGTCGTAGACGGCAATCGTCTTGCCTTCTTTCTTGTCGAGGCCGTAGGCGAGTGCGGCAGCGGTCGGCTCGTTGATGATGCGCAGAACTTCAAGGCCGGCAATGCGGCCGGCATCCTTGGTTGCCTGGCGCTGCGCGTCGTTGAAATAGGCGGGAACGGTGATGACGGCCTTCTCGACCTTTTCGCCGAGATAGGATTCGGCGGTTTCCTTCATCTTCTGAAGGATCATCGCGGAAATCTGTGCGGGCGAGTAGCCCTTGCCATTGGCTTCGACCCAGGCGTCGCCATTGTCGCCCTTGACGATGGTGAAGGGAACGAGGTGCTTGTCCTTCTCGACGGTCGGATCTTCGTAGCGGCGGCCGATCAGGCGCTTGACTGCAAAGAGCGTATTCGTCGGGTTGGTGACCGCCTGGCGCTTGGCCGGCTGACCGACGAGGCGTTCGCCATCATCGGAAAATGCCACCATGGAAGGGGTCGTGCGTGCACCTTCCGCATTCTCGATAACCTTCGCGTCCTTACCGTCCATGACTGCGACGCAGGAATTCGTCGTTCCAAGGTCGATACCAATTACTTTTGCCATGTCATTCTCTCCTTGAAGCAAGCTGTCTGAACCCCGAGAAGGCATTCCCTGACAGCCCCTTACGGGATGGGTCTACTTAAGATTACGCAATCGTGATTGCGGTGATGCGGCGTATATAAGGAGCGGTTTTCTGGACTGCAAGGCGAGAAATGGCCCGGAATCCAGCAAAACGAATGTGTTGCATTCAATTTTTATAGTCATCGGGAAAGAGGCCCCCCCGCCGTCCGGGACGCGGCCGATTTCCGGCGCGTCCGGCTTGTGTCGGCGATGCAGCCAAGGATCTCATTGGCCCATGATCAGATCGAGCAGGGTGGTGCGCCGCGGCTGGACCGAAGAGGTCGATTGCGGCCCCCCCACATCGCCGGGCGGCACCATGCTGTCGTAGCCGCCTTCGGCAACGTCGGCGGGAGGAACCGGCCCGTTGCCTGAGGTCGCGCCCTGTTGCCGCACAGGCGCCTGCGGATAGCGGTTGGCGCTGTCGTCGCCGCCGAAGACGCCGGAAATAATGCCGCCGATCGTCGAAGGCGGCGCCTCGGCGGTCATCGGCTGCCCGCTGGCTGATTGTCCATCGCCGGGTGCTGCCTGCGCCATCGGTTGACCACTGTTCGGATCGGCGATCAACTGGCCGTTGCCGAACAGCGGCGCCGGCGAAAGACCCTTGTGGGCGGCGATCATGAATTCTTTCCAGGCTTTGGCCGGAAGGCCGCCGCCGGTCACCTTCTTCATCGGCTTGCCGTCGTCATTGCCGAACCAGACGCCTGTCGTGAGGTTGCTGGTGAAGCCGACGAAGAGCGCGTCGCGTGAATTCTGCGTCGTGCCGGTCTTTCCGGCCGCTTGCCAGCCGGGGATCTTGGCGCTCTTGCCGGTGCCGTTGTCGATGACGCCCATCATCATCGCATCCATTTCGGCGACGATCTGCTCGGACAGCACGCGCGGCGGGCTGTCATAGGTATTTTCGTAGAGAACCTTGCCCTCGGCGGTCGTCACCCGGCGGATGACGTGCGGCGTCGCCTTGTAGCCGCCGTTCATGAAGGCGGCATAGGAGGCGGTGAGTTCCATCAGCGACACTTCAGAGGTGCCGAGCGCAATCGAGGCATTCGGCTGCAGCTCGCTTTCGATGCCGAGCCGGTGGGCAAGCTTGATCACCTGGTCCGGCCCGTCATACATCACCAGCTGGGCGGCCACCGTGTTCAGCGACTTGGCAAGTGCGGTCGCCAGCGTCACCTCGCCATTGTATTTCTTTTCGTAATTTTCGGGCGTCCAGTCGCCGATACGGATCGGTGCGTCGTTGAACACCGAAAAGGGCGTCAGTCCCTTTTCGAGCGCGGCGGCATAGACGAAGGGCTTGAACGAGGAGCCCGGCTGGCGTTTGGCCTTGACGGCCCGGTTGAACTGGCTCGTCGCATAATCCCTGCCGCCGACGAGCGCCCGGATCGCGCCGGTGCCGTCGATCGAGACGAGGGCCGCCTGCGAGGCGTCGAGCTTGCCACCCTCCTTGTCGAGCACGTCGACCAGCGATTGCTCGGCTTTCTTTTCCAGCGACTTGTCGATGGTCGTATCGACGATGACGTCTTCCTTGACGTCTCCGATCAGCCCCGGCAGCTCGTCCATCACCATGTCGGCGACATAGTGTCCGGCGCCTGACCAATAGCTCTTGGCCGAAGCCGGGGTCTGCGACATCGCGGTCTTGACCTCGGAGTCGGTGATGAAGCCCTGCTCGCGCATTGCCGCAAGCACGAGCTGGGCGCGCGCATTGGCGGCGTCCGCGTCGCGGGCCGGCGAAAGCCGCGACGGCGCCTTGAGCAGGCCGGCCAGCACCGCGGCCTCGCCGAGGTTCACGTCACGCGCCGATTTGTTGAAATAGCGGCGTGATGCCGCCTCGACGCCATAGGCGTTCGATCCGAAGAACACCCGGTTGAGATACATGGCAAGGATCTGGTCCTTGGTGTATTTCTGCTCCAGCCAGAGCGAGAGCAGCACCTCCTGCACCTTGCGTTCCAGCGTTCTTTCCGGGGAGAGGAAGAGGTTCTTGGCGAGCTGCTGCGTCAGCGTCGAGCCACCTTGCACCATGTGGCCAGCCGTGAAGTTGGTCACGATCGCCCGGCCGAGGCCGAGCGGATCGACGCCGAAATGCGAATAGAAGCGCCGGTCCTCGATGGCGATGACGGCTTCCGGAATATAGGGCGACATGTTTTCGAGCGACAGCGCCTCGCCGCCGGTAGCGCCGCGATTGGCGATGACGCTGCCGTCGACGGCGGTGATCTTGACGTTCGGCGGCCGTTCCGGGATCGCCCATGTGCTGGCGCTCGGCATGCGTGAGCCATAATAGACCACTAGCCCGGCAACGCCGATGCCGGCCCAGATGGACAGCACGACGCACCAGTAGATCACGCGGCGCACGAAGCCGAACAAGCCGGCGCCTTCGCGTTCCCGCGGCTCGCGCCGCCGCCGGGGGACGGCACGCTGCGGCGGCGGTTTTGAGCCGCCGCGCCGAGTGGATCGGCTTCCGGCAATGCGGTCATCGGCATCGAGGGAAAACTCGTCATCGTCGCGGGCCGGGCGGCCGCTGAAGGACGGTTCAATTCTGTCGCCTGATCTGCCTCTGCCTGCCATCGCCGACCGGTCACACTCCATGTTCGATCGCGAAGCGTGACTTCGCACAACGGCACTCTTGCAGGCGCCGTCACCCGACTGAACTGTAAATGCGGCGATTTAACGGGGTGTTAATTATGGAAAGCAAAGCAGAAAGCGCCGATAAAGCGCTTTGCGTCATTCCGGCTTCGTGCGCTGCGCTTTAATTCTATGCATGTCAGAACTGGCGGGCTTCGTAATCGTCGAGCGTTTCCGGGTCCTGCTTATATTCCCATTCGCCGAGATGAAAGCGCCGCCAGATCTGGCCGGAAGGATTGAGGTTCGCCCCATCGGTCAGTCGCACAGGAAGGAGGGGGTTGTGTTTATGCCAGACGGTAACATCTATAGCGGCTGCCCGAGCGCCGAAAAGCCTTGGGAAAACCAGGTAGTCTCGCGTCATCAGGGTCCAGCCTCGAACGGATCAAAATCGATCCGCAACGTCTCAAAACTGCAACAAAGAATCCCGCAAGACAAGAGCATCACGATGCTCTCACATCAAATTGTCGGTGACCTCTCGCAGGCATGATTGCCGGTCGTTGCAATTGTCACGATCTGACATGCATTGCGCCGACTTTCGCACGCCTGGAGCGTGCTCACTTTCGCGCGGCAATGCTGCCTCGAGAGCAGCGAGGAAACCAGGCTGACCATGCGTTGCGCCGAATTGTGCGGGCTGCTTTCGCTACGCCGCCGCAATCTTCTAAGCGGTCGGCGGAACCAAGTGCGTCCGCGATAGTTTAGGAAGAAGCGGGACACCGCCTCAACCCCTGACGTCCCGCGCATGATCGGCCGTCTCCCCTCAACACGCGCCGATCGACATCAGGCCCGGTGCATCCCTCATGGGAGCGCCGGGCTTTTTCTTGACTGCCCACCGGAAGGGACGGCGCTGACCCCGCCCCCTCATATCTTATTGGTCGCAGGAGGGATCGCCGGGCCGGCATTCGAAATCCCTGCGATCGGGTCTGCGATCCCTGTCTCTCCGGTCGTCCCGTCGATTGTCGTCGAGTCCTTCCTGGTCGCCGTTTCGGTTGCGCCAGTCTCTGTCGCGATCCCGATTGCGCCCATCTCGGTCGCCGTCCCGGTTGCGGTCGCTGTCGCGCCAGTTCCGATCGCGATCCCGGTTATCTTGATCGCGATTCCGCCAATCCCGATCGCGGTTGTCGCGATCTCTGTCACGATCCCGATTGTCGCGGTCGCGGTAGTAATAGTCCGGACCGCGGCTCCAGCGGTCGCGCTCGCGATAGAAATCGCGGTTGCGGTAGTAGCGATTCCAGTAATTGTCGACGCTGAAGCGGATCACCGGAATGCCGAGCGGACGGTAGTATTGCGGACCGACATAGATGCGGCGTTGCTGATAGAGGGCCTGCACATATTGGCCGGAAACCCAGCCGCGGCCGCCGTAGAACTCCACGTCGCACCAGTTGACGTCGGAAAGGCAGCCGCGAATCTCGACGGGAGAACCGGCGGGTATGACCGCGACGGCGGGATATCGGGTGCTCGGGCCCGCGCGCATGTTGACGTTCGCCGTCGAATAGCCTTCGGCAGCCTGCGCGATCACCGGCGCCAGCATGAACAGGCCGGCCGCGGCGATTTTAGCAAACAGATTTTTCACGCTTTCTCACTCCTCGTAGGCGCATTTTGGGGCAGCGCGGGGCTGCACTTGCCTGGCCTTTGCTATCTGAAAGAAAGGGGAAACGACCGCGCGCACTTGTGTGAGCACTATCATTCACCTTGTCTTTCAATGACTTATATGTAGTCCGCGATGAACCTAGCTTGAACGAGGAAATTGCTGCCGACGCCTTAGGGCGTGCGGTGCTTCCGATATTCGGCAGGCGCCTCTGCTTCGAGTGCCGTTAACCATCTGTTAACCTTTCGAAGGCAGTCTGGCTGCAATACCTGCTTCTCATTGACCACGGATGAACTGGCACTGAGCGAGCGGATGACGAAAGGCCGGTTTTAACCGGCCTTTTTGTTATTGCGATCTGGCACACCCTTTCGTTCAGGCGGCGAGCGCCTGAAGAATCCGCACCCAGGAGCGGATGCCCTTGTGGTAGGAGACGAGCTCGTATTTCTCGTTCGGCGAATGGATGCGGTCGTCGCTGAGGCCGAAGCCGACGAGCAGCGATTCCATGCCGAGCATCTTCTGAAAGTCGCCGACGATCGGGATCGAGCCACCCATGCCGATGACGATGGCGGGTTTCGGCCACTCGTCGGACAGTGCCGTCTTCGCCTTGGTCAAAACCGGCGAATCATAGGAGAGGTGGATCGCCGGCGAGCCCCCATGCGGATGGAACTCGACCGAGCAATCGGCGGGAATCTTCGCGCTGATATAGCTGCGGAAGGCTTCGCGGATGGCGGCAGGATCCTGCGTGCCGACAAGCCGGAACGAAACCTTCGCCGAGGCCTTGGCGGCGATCACCGTCTTGAAGCCTTCGCCGGTATATCCGCCCCAGATGCCGTTGATTTCGGCGGTCGGCCGCGCCCAGGTGAGTTCGAGCACCGAACGGCCCTTTTCGCCGGATGGAATGGAAAGGCCGACTTCGCCGAGGAAGGTCTCGGCGGTCTTGCCCAGCGTCTCCCATGAGGCCTTGATGTTGTCGGGCGTCTCCTCGACGCCGTTGTAGAAGCCTTCGAGCGTGATGCGGCCGGTCTCGTCATGCAGGCCGGCGAGAGCCTCGACGAGGATGTGGATCGGATTGGCCGCAGCGCCCCCGAAGAGGCCGGAATGCAGGTCGCGGTCGGCGGCCGTCACGGTGACTTCCTCGCCGACAAGTCCGCGCAGTGCTGCGGCGATCGCCGGCGTGTCGCGGTCCCACATGCCGGTATCGCAGACCAGCGCATAGTCGGCCTTGAGCTCGGCGGCATTGGCTTCGAGGAAGGGCTTCAGCGACGGCGAGCCGGATTCCTCCTCGCCTTCGAAGAGAATGGTGACGCGGCAGGGAAGCGCGCCGTTGATCTCCTTATAGGCGCGGCAGGCCTCGACGAAGGTCATCAACTGGCCCTTGTCGTCGGAGGTGCCGCGGCCGGTCAGGATCTTGCGGCCGTCGCCGACATCCTTGATCGACGGCTCGAAGGGGTCGTTATCCCAAAGCTCGATCGGGTCGACCGGCTGGACGTCATAATGGCCGTAGAACAGAACGTGCGGCGCGTCAGCGGAGGCGCCGGCATGGTGAGCGACGACCATCGGATGACCCGGCGTGTCGCGAACGGAGGCTTCGAAGCCGAGCGTTTCGAGATAGGTGACGAGCCATTCGGCGGCCTTGCGGCATTCGGCTCTGTAGGCGGGATCGGTGGAAATCGACTGGATGCGCAGCAGCTCGAACAGTTTTTCGAGGCTCGATGAAAGATTCTGGTCCGCACGCGAAAGAACCGGTTGTATGTCGGCCATTTTCGACTCCTTTTCGAAATTCGGCGGGACGATAGACCAAACCGGGAAAGCAGGCGAGGCGGAAAAAGCAAAAAATCAGAGGCGCGCGCAATCATGCCGAGCCGACGTAATTGGGTGTTGCGGAAGGGGCCTATCGCGATAAAAAAGAAAGATCTAATTCAATTTACAGTTAATTAGCACAACCTAAATAGCATCGGCCGAAAATCAGCTGTTCGGGGCGCGCGCAGATGTTTTCGGTCATTGCCTGTATTCGCGACAACCACGATTGGCGCTTGGTCATCGTGGCGGCCGTGGTCTGCCTGGTGGGCGCCATGGCGGCGATGCTGCTGTATTCCCGGGCCCAGGAGTGCGACGCCGGGCAGCGCAAGCTCTGGATCGGCGCGTCGGGCTTTGCCTTCGGCACCGGCGTATGGGCAACGCATTTCATCGCCATGCTCGCTTATGATGGCGGCACACCGATCAGTTACGCGCTCGACCTGACGCTGCTTTCCTTTTTCCTGTCGGTCGGAGGCTCATGGGTGGCGATCCTCGCCGCCTCGCAACGTGCGGCAAGATTTTCCTCCACCCGCGGCGGGGTGCTGATGACACTCGGCATCGCCTCCATGCACCTGACTGGCATGCAGGCGATCGAGACGCAGGCGGTAATCCTCTACGATCCCACAATGACATTGACAGCGGTCGCTGCCGGAATGCTTCTGTCGAGCGCCGCCTTCCATATTTTTTCCAATCTGAAGGGGATGAGGCGTCTCTTCAGCGCATCACTGGTCTTCGTCCTCGCCATCTGCACTCTTCATTTCATTTCGATGGGCAGCATTACCCTCGTGCCGGACCCCGGCAAGGCGGTTCCGACATTGGTGCTCGACACCCGGGTGCTTGCCGCGATCGTCGTGGTGGCGGCAACGGCTCTTATCCTCGTCGCCCTTGCCGTGGTCTTCGTCCAAAGCCACCTGACGGATCTGCGCGGGCTTGCCAATGCCTCGCAGGAGGGGCTGCTGATCCTGCGCGAAGGCCGGATCATCGATGTCAACGAGCGGTTCCAGGCCTTATCCGGCTGGAAGCTTGCCGATCTCTCGGGCAAGGCGCCCTCGGATGTGCTGACGGCCATTCAGGCGCCCCGGGAGAACAGGCCCGGCGAGACGCTGCTGAACACTCGCACCGGCAGAGAGATCGCCGTAGACGTAAACGCCAGCAGGATCGTTTATCGTGGCCGCGATTGCGAGGTGCTGGCGGTGCGCGATCTCACCGAGCGCAAGCAGGCCGAGGAGATGATCGAGCATCTCGCCCACCACGACGTGCTCACCGATCTGCCGAACAGGTCGCTGTTCGACACCCGCATCCGGCAGGCGCTGCAGGTGGCGGAACGCAAGAACACCGAGGTTGCGCTGTTCTGTCTCGACCTCGATCGCTTCAAGGCCGTCAATGACATCTTCGGCCATGCCGAAGGCGACCGGATTCTCCGCAAGGTCGCCGCCATCCTGCGCCGGGTGGCCGGTGAGAGCGATACGATCGCCCGGCTCGGCGGCGACGAATTCGCCATCATCCAGTCCGATGGGCAGCAGCCGGCGTCGGCGCAAAAGCTTGCGGCTGATATCATCGACGAATTCGCCGCCGAGATGGACACGGCCCGTGACCCCACAGCCGTCGGCGTCAGCCTCGGCATCGCGCTCTATCCAAGAGATGGGAGCACGGCTGAAGAACTCTGCAACAACGCCGATACCGCACTCTACCGCGTCAAGCATGATGGCCGCGGCAGGGCCTGTTTCTTCGATGCGGAAATGGACGAAGCGGCGCGCAACCGCCGCCAGATCGAAAGCGACCTGCGCCATGCGATCATCCGCAACCAACTCCATGTCAGCTATCAGCCGATCCTCAACGCACAGAGCGGCGAGATCAGCGGCTACGAGGCCTTGATGCGCTGGCACCGGCCGGTCCACGGCTTGACCGAGCCCGACATTTTCATCCCGATCGCCGAGGAAAGCGGATCGATCGTTCAGCTCGGCGAATGGATATTGCTGCAGGCCTGCAGGGAGGCCGCGCGCTGGCCGCAGCCGCTGACGATTGCAGTCAATGTTTCGCCGGTGCAGTTCATGCTGCCCAACCTGTGCGAGCGGGTCGAGGCGGTCCTTGACGAGACGGGGCTCGTCCCCGATCGGCTGGAGCTCGAGATCACCGAGGCAGCCCTGATCCGCGATCGCGACCGGGTGATGGCAACGCTGCAGCGCCTGCGCAGGCTGGGGGTGCACATCGTCATGGACGATTTCGGCACCGGCTACTCTTCGCTCTCGAACCTGCGCACGTTTCCCTTCGACAAGATCAAGGTCGACCGCAGTTTCACCGGCGTGCTGGAGCATGACGCCGCGGCGCGATCGATCGTGCGTGCGATTATCGGTCTCGGCCACAGCCTCGGCATGCCCGTCGTCACCGAGGGTGTGGAAACCGAGACGCAGCGCCGGATCGTCGTCGAGGAAGGCTGCGCGCAGGTGCAGGGCCTGCTGCTCGGCAAGCCGGATATCGAGCCGAGCATGAAGCCGGCCGTTCGTAAGAACGTCCCGGCGGCGCCGGCCGGAACCGGCATACCGCCGCGACGGCGTACACGCCTCGTCAGCGAATAATCCCAGCGAATGATCCTGGTCAGAGTGCCTTGGCGTTTTCCAGAAGCCGGCGGATATATTCGAGCGTCAGTTCGCGCTCGAAAACCCGAAAACCTTTAAACAGCGCAAGGTCGGCCTCGCGTGCGGTCTCGATCGCCTCCGCCTCCATGGCGCGGGCCTTCGGCGTCAGGAAGAGCAGTTGCGCCCGCTTGTCGGATGGATGCGGCCGGCGTTCGATCAGCCCGTCGCGGACCATGCGCGACAGCGTATTGGCCATGGTCGCCTGCTCGATGTCGACCCGCTCGAGAAGCTGTTTCTGGGTCAGCCCATCCTCGGCCCAGAGTTCCAGCAGAATGGGGAACTGGCCGGGAGAAAAACCGAGCCCGACCGCGCGCTGGTGCAGCGAGCGGGCAAAACCCTTCGCCAGCTGGCTGGCAAGGTAGGCTCCCGAATCCATGCGGTTAAATCCCATGATTGCAAGTTAGGCTCAAAACCATCCCGGAGACAATGCAGCAAATCGCATGCGATACTTCAAAATATGCGACGAGCGACGATAATTTCGAGGGGCTGGAAAAACAAAAGTCGCCATGGCCTGGAGGTTGGCCATGGCGACCTTAAAGTGGGGACAAAGGCCCGGAGAGGGGGATAAGGCCTTTGTCCAAGCCTGACGCGGCGGGGGACAAGCCGGTAATCAGACCCGCGGCGCGATCAAGCGCCGGTGACATGGATTTGTGCCTGAGAATGTGGTTTTTCAAGGGAGGGGGATCGTTACAAATCGGTAACAGTTTGGTGAGCGGAATCTTCCGCGTCGCCCGCCGAACTTTATATGGACCTCGTCCCGTGCCCGCGCTATCCATGCACCCATGAAAAAAGGCGATCACCTCTTCCTAGTCGATGGTTCCGGGTTCATCTTCCGGGCGTTTCACGCACTTCCGCCGCTGACCCGCAAGACCGACGGCCTGCCGATCGGCGCCGTTTCCGGTTTCTGCAACATGCTGTGGAAGCTGTTGCGCGACGCGCGCAACACCGATGTCGGGGTGACGCCGACACATCTTGCCGTCATCTTCGACTATTCCGCCAAGACCTTTCGCAAGGATCTCTACGACGCCTACAAGGCGAACCGCTCCGCCCCGCCGGAAGAGCTCATTCCGCAATTCGGCCTGATCCGCGCGGCGACCCGCGCTTTCAATCTGCCCTGCATCGAGACCGAAGGTTTTGAGGCCGACGATATCATCGCCACCTATGCCCGCCAGGCCGAGGCCTCGGGCGCCGATGTCACCATCGTCTCTTCCGACAAGGATCTGATGCAGCTCGTCAGCCCGAATGTCCATATGTATGACAGCATGAAGGACAAGCAGATCGGCATTCCCGATGTCATCGAGAAATGGGGCGTGCCGCCGGAAAAGATGATCGACCTGCAGGCGATGACCGGCGATTCCGTCGACAATGTTCCTGGCATTCCCGGCATCGGTCCGAAGACCGCCGCCCAGCTGCTCGAGGAATACGGCGATCTCGACACGCTGCTCGAACGCGCCACCGAGATCAAGCAGGTCAAGCGCCGCGAAACCATTCTCGCCAATATCGATATGGCCAGGCTCTCGCGCGACCTCGTGCGGCTGCGCACCGATGTACCGCTCGACCTCGATCTCGACGCGCTGGTGCTGGAGCCGCAGAACGGCCCGAAGCTGATCGGCTTCCTCAAGACGATGGAATTCACGACGCTGACCCGCCGCGTCGCCGAGGTCTGCGATTGCGATGCGAGCGCCATCGAACCGGCGATCGTCAATGTCGAATGGGGCAAGGCTGCCCATGGCCCCGATCTCGATGCGGCCGAACCGGCTCGGATTGCCGGCGGCATCCCCGAGGTTTCCGGCGAATCGGTGCCGGTGCCGCCACGCGCGAAGGCCAAGGCTTCCGTCGAAGGTGCCTTTTCGCCCGCCGATCTGGCCAAGGCGCGGGCCGAAGCCTTTGCGACGTTGCCCTTCGATCATACGGCCTATGTCACGATCCGCGATCTCGCCACCCTCGACCGGTGGATCGCCGATGCGCGCGCCACGGGCCTCGTTGCTTTCGACACCGAGACCACGTCGCTGGATGCCATGCAGGCCGAGCTTGTCGGCTTCTCGCTGGCGATTGCCGACAATACTGCCGATCCCACCGGCACGAAGATCCGCGCCGCCTATATACCGCTCGCCCATAAGAACGGCGTCGGCGATCTGCTCGGCGGCGGCCTTGCCGACAACCAGATCCCCATGCGCGATGCACTGCCGCGGTTGAAGTCCCTGCTGGAGGACGCTGCGGTTCTCAAGGTCGCGCAGAACCTCAAATACGATTACCTGCTGATGCAGCGCTACGGCATCGAGACCAGGAGTTTCGACGACACGATGCTGATCTCCTACGTGCTCGACGCCGGCACCGGCGCCCACGGCATGGACCCGCTCTCGGAAAAGTTCCTCGGCCACACGCCGATCCCCTACAAGGATGTCGCGGGCAGCGGCAAGGCGAACGTCACCTTCGATCTGGTCGATATCGACCGCGCCACCCATTATGCGGCCGAAGATGCCGACGTGACGCTGCGGCTCTGGCTGGTGCTGAAGCCGCGGCTGGCGGCGGCCGGGCTGACCAGCGTCTATGAACGGCTGGAACGGCCGCTGCTGCCGGTGCTGGCGCGCATGGAAGCGCGCGGCATTACCGTCGACCGGCAGATCCTGTCGCGCCTGTCCGGCGAGCTCGCCCAAGGTGCTGCGCGCCTGGAAGACGAGATTTATGTGCTGGCCGGCGAGCGGTTCAATATCGGCTCGCCGAAGCAGCTCGGCGATATCCTGTTCGGCAAGATGGGTCTTGCCGGCGGCAGCAAGACGAAAACCGGGCAATGGTCCACCTCCGCGCAGGTGCTCGAGGATCTCGCCGCCGCCGGTTTCGAGCTGCCGCGCAAGATCGTCGACTGGCGCCAGCTCACCAAGCTGAAATCCACCTATACCGACGCGCTCCCCGGCTATGTCCACGCCGAGACCAAGCGGGTCCATACCTCCTATTCGCTGGCATCGACGACGACGGGGCGCCTGTCCTCCTCCGAGCCGAACCTGCAGAACATCCCGGTGCGCACCGCAGAAGGCCGCAAGATCCGCACCGCCTTCATCTCGACGCCGGGCCACAAGCTGATTTCCGCCGACTACAGCCAGATCGAACTGCGCGTGCTGGCCCATGTGGCCGAGATCCCGCAGTTGACCAAGGCCTTCGAGGATGGGGTCGACATCCATGCGATGACCGCGTCGGAAATGTTCGGCGTGCCAGTCGAAGGCATGCCGGGCGAAGTCCGCCGCCGCGCCAAGGCGATCAATTTCGGCATCATCTACGGCATCTCGGCCTTCGGCCTTGCCAACCAGCTGTCGATCGAGCGTTCGGAAGCCGGCGACTACATCAAGAAGTATTTCGAGCGTTTCCCGGGCATCCGCGACTATATGGAAAGCCGCAAGGCGATGGCGCGCGACAAGGGTTATGTCGAGACGATCTTCGGGCGGCGAATCAACTACCCCGAAATCCGCTCTTCCAACCCATCCGTGCGCGCCTTCAACGAGCGTGCGGCGATCAACGCGCCGATCCAGGGCTCGGCCGCCGACGTCATCCGCCGGGCGATGATCAGGATGGAGCCGGCGCTGGCCGAAGTCGGTCTTGGCGATCGCGTCCGCATGCTGTTGCAGGTGCATGACGAACTCATCTTCGAAGTCGAGGACGAGGATGTCGAGAAGGCAATGCCCATCATCGTCTCGGTCATGGAAAACGCCACCATGCCGGCGCTCGAAATGCGCGTGCCGCTGCGCGTCGACGCGCGCGCCGCCAGCAATTGGGACGAGGCGCATTAACGGCTTGCCCGAAAATGAGAAAGATTTTTCCGCCGAACACAACTCATTGAAATAGCGGCAACTTACGCCTGGGAGCCGTATCGGAACGATACGACGGGAAGGAACTTATTAACCTTCCTTTTCTATCCCGGTAGGGTCGTAATTTGTTAGGCATGAGTGAGTAGCGGACGCATGCGTTTTCCCAGAACCAATTTGACGGACGCCGGGGACTTTTCCAGCGGGATTGAAACGGACCTTCCGGAGGTAATTCCAGGAGAAAAGCCGGCGGCGCCGATCTGGCAGAGCAATTTTTCCCTCGCGCCCAACGTCCGTTTCACCCGCACGCCGGAAACGCTGATCAGCAAGCGGCGGGCGCCGGATGAGCCCGCGCGCGATGATTCGCAGATGGGGCAGCAGGCGATCCGGATCGAGCCGGTCGCCGTCGACGTGCCCTTCGATATCTATCTGCCGGAGCCGGACGAACGTCCCGCCGCACCGCAGACGATCGAACTGCAGCCGTCACTCGTTCCTGACGAGCCGGCCGCGCCTGCTTTCCGGGCCACCGCCGAGCTTTCCTCCATTTCCGATTTCGCCTTCTGGGAAGTCATGGCCTTCGAAGAGGCCGAGCCGGTTCGCGCGCCTGCCGTGATCTCGTTCCCGAAGGCCGAGACTGCGCCCGAATCGATCACGTCGCTGTTCCGCATCATGGAATGGCGCCCCGGCCGGCCGACCGCCGCTCCTGTCGCCTCCCGCCCGGTCTCGCCGGCCGCGACGGTCTCCGCAAAGCCCGCCCCGCGCCCGTCGGCCGCCATATCCCTGGAACGGCCGAGGCGAACTCCCGTCGAGGCACCGGTTAGACCTGCCCCTCAGCCTGCGCTGACCTCTCCGATTGCGCCCGCGCCTCAGGCGGCGTCCGCTCTTCCCGTGGCGCCCCCTCTTCACATGGCATCAGCCCCTCACGCCGCGCCGGCGGCCCAGCGCACGCCGCCTGTCGCCGCGGTTCTGCCGTCGCCGCGCCTTGTGGCAAGGCCCGAAAAGATCGACGCCTCAGGCTATGAATTCCCGCCGCGTGCCCTCCTGCAGGAGCCGCCGGAGCGCCTTGGCGAGATCATGTCGCAGGAGACGCTGGAGCAGAATGCCGGGCTTCTGGAAAGTGTGCTCGAGGATTTCGGCATCAAGGGCGAGATCATCCATGTCCGCCCGGGCCCTGTCGTCACCCTTTATGAATTCGAACCGGCGCCCGGCGTGAAGTCGTCGCGGGTCATCGGCCTTGCCGACGATATCGCCCGTTCGATGTCGGCGCTTTCGGCCCGTGTCGCCGTCGTGCCCGGCCGCAATGTCATCGGCATCGAATTGCCGAACGTCACCCGTGAAACCGTCTATTTCCGCGAGATGATCGAGAGCCAGGATTTCGAGAAGAGCGGCTACAAGCTGGCGCTCGGCCTCGGCAAGACCATCGGCGGCGAGCCGGTGATTGCCGAGCTTGCCAAGATGCCGCATCTGCTGGTTGCCGGCACCACCGGCTCCGGCAAGTCGGTCGCCATCAACACGATGATCCTGTCGCTGCTCTACCGCATGACGCCGGAACAGTGCCGCTTGATCATGGTCGACCC
Organism: Rhizobium sp. BK619; assembly: GCF_014195245.1. Lineage (NCBI taxonomy): Bacteria > Pseudomonadati > Pseudomonadota > Alphaproteobacteria > Hyphomicrobiales > Rhizobiaceae > Rhizobium > Rhizobium sp. BK619. Next base: position 133,635 of record NZ_JACIBH010000003.1, read on the forward strand.
GAAGATGCTCGAACTCTCCGTCTATGACGGTATCCCGCATCTGCTGACGCCGGTCGTCACCGATCCGAAGAAGGCGGTGATGGCGCTGAAATGGGCGGTGCGCGAGATGGAGGAGCGTTACCGCAAGATGTCGCGCCTCGGGGTGCGCAATATCGACGGTTACAACGACCGCGTGGCGCAGGCCCGCGATAAGGGCGAGACGATCCATGTCATGGTCCAGGTCGGCTTCGACAAGGGCACCGGCGCCCCGATCGAGGAAAACCAGGCGCTGGACCTGACGCCGATGCCCTATATCGTCGTCATCGTCGACGAAATGGCCGACCTGATGATGGTCGCCGGCAAGGAGATCGAAGGCGCGATCCAGCGTCTGGCCCAGATGGCTCGCGCCGCCGGCATCCACCTGATCATGGCGACACAGCGCCCGTCGGTTGACGTTATCACCGGCACGATCAAGGCAAACTTCCCGACCCGCATCTCCTTCCAGGTCACCTCGAAGATCGACAGCCGCACCATCCTTGGCGAACAGGGCGCCGAGCAGCTGCTCGGCCAGGGCGATATGCTGCATATGCAGGGCGGCGGGCGGATTTCCCGCGTCCACGGTCCCTTCGTCTCGGATGTCGAGGTCGAAAAGGTCGTGGCCCATCTGAAGACCCAGGGCCGCCCCGAATATCTCGACACCGTCACCGCCGACGAGGAGGAAGAGCCCGAAGAGGAAGAAGCCGGCGCCGTCTTCGACAAGAGCGCCATGGCCTCCGAGGATGGCAACGAACTCTACGAGCAGGCGGTCAAGGTCGTCATGCGCGACAAGAAGTGCTCGACCTCCTACATCCAGCGCCGCCTCGGCATCGGCTACAACAGAGCCGCCTCACTGGTCGAACGCATGGAAAAGGAAGGCCTGGTTGGCCCGGCCAACCATGTCGGCAAGCGCGAGATCGTGTCCGGTCGGGGCGACGGCGAGTAACGGGAGCCGTCGGTTCCCCGAAGGACGAACCGCCCTGGCCTCAGGCCGGGGCCGCAGACCGGGCGGCGCGTCTGTGCACCACCGCGAGCAGGCCTCCGAGAAAGATCGTCCCGACGATAAACAGAAATGCTGCCGCCACGATGGCCGGGCTGATGTTTTCGCGAATCGACGAGAACATCTGGCGCGCCAGCGTCAACTGGTTTGGTCCAGCGACAAACAGCGTCAGCACGACCTCATCCAGCGATGTCGCAAAGGCAAGCACCGCGCCTGAGAGTACGCCGGGCATGGCGAGCGGCAGCGTTACTTTCCAGAAGACTTTTGCCGGAGAAGCCCCGAGGCTCGCGGCCGCACGCTCGGTCCGATAGTCGATGCCCTCAAGCGAGGCGGTGATGCTGACCAGCACAAAAGGCACGGCGACAACCGTATGCGCCAGGATGACGGCCGCAAATGTGTTTGGAAATCCGAGGCCGGCAAACAGGATCTGCAGCCCCACGCCGAGCACCACGGCGGGAACGACCATCGGCAGGAGGAATATCGTCCTCAGCGCCGCGGCAAAAACAACGCGCCTGCGCAACGCCAGTGCGGCCAGAATGCCGAGCACGGTGGAAAGCAAGGTGGTCCCCGCTCCGATCAGCAAGCTGTTGACGATAGACCGTCGCCAGGCGTCCTCGGTTGCCAGTTCCGCAAACCAGCGATCCGAAAAAGAAGGAATGGGATAGGCCAGGAAGCTGCTGGAGGTAAATGCGATCGGAAGGATCGCCAAAAGCGGAGCCAGCAGAAAAATGACCGTTGCCGCGCCGAACAGAAATTTTAGCAATCGAATTGTCATGTCACGCCCCCGTCGTCTTCATGGATAGCCGGCCATAAACGCCGTAGAGCACGATCGTCACGGCGAGCAGGACCATGCCGAGCGCACCGGCCATGCCCCAATTGGCCGAGCCGGTGGCGTAGAAGGCAATCACCGAACTGATCATCTGATCCTTCGGCCCGCCGATGAGCGCCGGTGTGATGTAGTAACCGAGCGCTGCCATGAAGACGAGCAGTCCGCCGGAGGCGATGCCGCGCAGGGCCAGGGGCAGCAGGATATGCAGAAAGGCCCGGATCGGCCTCGCGCCAAGAGAGGCTGCCGCTGGCATGAGATTTCGCGGGATTGCGATGAGGACGCTGTAGATCGGCAGAACCATGAACGGCAGCAACACATGCGTCATGGCGATGACGACACCCGTCCGGTTGAAAAGAAGCGGCAAGGGACTGTCGAGAAGGCCGAGCGACACGAGGAGGGAGTTGATGAGCCCCTTGTCCTGAAGGAGGATGTACCAGGCCGCGGTGCGCACCAGCAGCGATGTCCACAGCGGCAGCAGTACCGCGGCAAGGAGGAGCTGCCGCCGCCAGCCGCTCGCGGCGGCGGCCAACATCGCGTAGGGCAGGCCGATGAGACAGGTCGCCAGGGTCACGACGGCTGAGACGGCGAATGTTCTCAGCAGAATCGCCTGATTGGCGGACTCACCGGCCGGCATCGCCACAATCGCCCCGGAAGCGTCATGCTGGAGATCGACTGCGGCAAGCAGGTTGCGATCGGTGTAAGGCTCGGTGGCTTCGGCGATTGCTCGCCAGAAGGCAACGTCGTTCCATCGGGTGTCGATCTCTGCGAGGCTTATCGGCCCGGTGCTGTCTCTCACGGCCGCGACGGTCTTTCGCATCAGTGTGCGGAAGCCCGGCTGGGCGCTGTTCAGTCTTCGAACCACCTCTCCGAGTTTCTGGTCGTCGTCGAGCGATTTCAAGTCGTCGACAAGAGCTGTCCGCATCTCGGCAGAGGGTTCCGAGGTAGTGCTCCAGGCCGAGACCGCAGCTGTCGTCCGCGGCAGGTTTTTGCTGACGACCGGATCGGACACCGCCTGTTGCAGGACGGTCAGAAGCGGCCAGATGAAGAAGACGCCCAGGAACAGGGTCAGCGGAAAGACGAGGGCAAAGGTGCCGGTGTGGCGACGGAATGCATTCATGCTGCGATCACCCAGCAGTCTTCAGGTGTGAAGTGCGCCACCACATCGGCTCCGACCGGCCACTCCGCCGATCGCATGTCGGTCCGGACGACGAAGCGGAAGGCATCCTCGTCGAGCTGCACCCGCAAATGGTCGCCCTGATAGACGCTATCGAGTATTTTCGCCGGCAGGGCGTTCGCCGCTGCGCCGATGCTGCCGGCCGCCAGAGAAATGCGCTCGGGGCGAACGGAAATGTGGACGCGGCTGCCGACGGCGAGGGAATTACTGCCAGGCACGATCACGTGCCGTCCGTCGGCGATCTCGACCGAAGTGCCGGTCGTGCCCGTCGCCTTGACCGTTCCTTCTATCAGATTGGTTTCGCCGATGAATTCGGCGACGGCACGTGTCTGCGGCCGGTCGTAGATATCGCGCGGCGTACCGATCTGCTCGATGTTGCCGCGGTTGAAGACCGCAATCCGGTCCGACATGGTCAGCGCCTCGGATTGATCATGGGTTACGAATACCACGGTCAATTCCAGCCGCTTGTGAAGGGCGCGGATGTCGAGTTGCATCTGTTCGCGCAACTGTTTGTCCAGTGCCCCAAGCGGCTCGTCCATCAGAACGACCGTCGGCTCGAACACCAGGGAACGGGCAAGCGCCACGCGTTGCTGCTGTCCGCCGGAAAGCTGGGCGGGCTTGCGTCCGCTCATGGCCGACAGCTGCACCATATCAAGGGCGCGTTTCACGCGTTGTTCGATCTCGCTGCGTCCGACACCGCGCATCCTGAGAGGAAAGGCGATGTTGTCGGCGATCGACATATGCGGAAAGAGCGCATAATTCTGGAAGACGACGCCCATCTCGCGCCGATGCGGAGGCAGATGGTCGATGCGGCGGCCGTCGAGAAAAATGCCGCCGGCGGTCGGGTTTTCGAAACCCGCCAGCATCATCAGCAAAGTCGTCTTGCCTGAACCCGAAGGTCCCAGAAGGCTGACGAACTCGCCCCTCTCGATGTCGAGCGACAGGTCTTTGACGACTTGGTGCAGGCCAAAGGATTTGGAGATTCTTTCAAAGCGTATGCGCGGCGCAGCCATGGCGGCCCTCCGTTCGGATTGTCGGCTCCTGGGGAGCGAAGTGACGAAGATGTGCGGAAGCCCCCACGGGTCGATCGGCAGAAGCGATCCCGCGGGGGCGATATTCCGTCCGCTATTGTGCCAGCCAGGCGTCGAATCTCTTGGTCAGCGCTTCCGAATTGTCGATCCAGAAGTCCGTATCAAGGCTGACTGCTTCCTGCATGTTGGCCTCGGTGGTGGGCAAGTCGGCCAGCTGGTCCGGCGGCACGCTCTTGCCGGCTTCCTTGTTCGGAAGGCCGTAAGCGATATATTGCGGCAGTTTTGCCTGGTTTTCCGCTTTGCTGGCGAAGGCGATGAAGTCAAAGGCCGCATCCTTGTTTTCAGCGCCCTTCAGAACGACCCAGCTATCCACGGCATAGATGCTGCCCGGCCAGACAACTTTGAACTGCCGGCCTTCCGACCGGTTGATGCCGGTGATGCGGCCGTTATAGGCACTGGTCATGGCCACTTCGCCGGAAGCCAGCAGTTGCAACGGCTGCGCGCCCGAGGTCCACCAGACAAGGTTCGGTTTCAACGCATCAAGCTTGGCGAAGGCGCGATCGATGCCCTCAGGCGTCGCCAGGACGTCGTAAACCTTGTCTGCCGGCACGCCGTCGGCCATCAGCGCGAATTCGAGCGTATATTTCGGTCCCTTGCGCAGGGCGCGCTTGCCGGGGAATTTCTTCACGTCCCAGAAATCGGCCCAGGATTTGGGGCCATCGGCAATCTTGGCGCCGTCATAAGCGATGGCGGTCGACCAGACGATGGCGCCGACGCCGCAGTCACTCACCGCCGAAGGCAGAAATGCATCCTTGCCGCCAAGCTTGTCCCAGTCCACCTTCTCAAAAAGCCCGTCGGCGCAGCCGAGCGAGAGTTCATCGGCTTCGACCTCCACGGCATCCCAGGAAGGGTTGCCCGCCTTGACCTTTGCCTGAAGGACGCCGATGCCGCCGTCCCAGGCCTCGTCGAGCAGAGGCTTGCCGGTAACATTGGAGAACGGCTTGAAATAGATCTCCCGCTGCGCATCCTGAAAATTCCCGCCCCAGGACGCTATGGTAAGATCCCGGGCCACGCCCGGTCCCGCGGCGAGCGCCAGCGATAGCAGGCCGAGAGCCGTAATCGTCGAAGTGTTCTTGAATTTCATTCGCGTTCCCCTGTTTGTTGAGCGTCCGTCTGACGCCGGTGACAGCCACGATCCTTGGGATCGTTGGCAATCGCGGCCGCTCGCAAGGGATGGGCAAAGCCGGCGTTTGCAGCGGACTTTGCCGTTTGATGTCATCTCCAAGAGGCGGAGCGGCGTGTTGCGGGCAATGCTGGCGGATGTCCGGTAGGGCGGGAAGGCGCTTTTTGTTGACCGCGGTGGACACATGGATGCACCGCTCCCGACCAGTCTTTCCAGGAAAGTGGCCGCACCGCCCCGCAAATTTGATGGTTTCGCTTGCGAAAGGCGAAAAACGCAATTGTCAGCCGGTAGGCGAGTGGTGCATTTTATGCACCACCGTGCACCACTCTTCGTTACGCCAAGATTGCGATTTCCATGGCATATGGAAATGCAGATGGCATTCCGATCTTGGTTCGGCGGAACCAATTTCCGTTCTGGGAGACAGGATTGCGCAGGGGGAAATCATCGCCAGATGAACAGGAAGGCGTTCCGAAACGCGGACGTTTACCGCCGCTTTCGATGGTGCGCGCCTTCGAGGCGGTCAGCCGTTTGGGCTCGATGCGTAGAGCTGCGGACGATCTCAATCTCAGTCACACCGTCATATCCCGCCACGTCCGCAATCTCGAAGCCTGGTTTGGCACGAGGCTTGTCGATGCCGGACCGCGCGGCATCAGGCTGACGGCGGAAGGCAGGGTTTTTGCCGAGACGGTAGGGGCGGCTTTCGACCTCATCGCCAAATCGACGGCCGAACTGCGTCCGGCAGTCAATCGCACGGTCTTGCGCATCTGGTGCGTGCCCGGTTTCGCGACACGGTGGCTGACGCCGCGCTTCAACCAGCTCCAGCTTGCCTTGCCGGGCATCGATTTCGTGATGCGCGCGACCGATCTCGAGCCGGATTTCACCCGCTATGAGGCCGATGTCGACATCCGCTATTCCGAGGAGCCAAGGGGGAATGTCCGCTGGATCCTGCTGGAAAGGCCGCGCATGTTCCCGGTCACCAGCCCCGAATGGATCAGCCGAAACGCGCCGATACGGACCCTTGACGATCTGGTGCGACAGCCGCTGATCCACGAGGAAAGCCGCGATCAGTGGCGGCACTGGTTTCGCAAGGCTGGCTTTGAGCATGAAGTGACCTTGAATGGCCCGCGGCTGTGGTCGGCCAACCTGACCGTCGACGCGGCGGTGGCCGGCCAAGGCATAGCACTGGCCACCCGCCTGATCGCCGCCGATGATTTGCGTGCCGGCCGGCTCGTCGAATTGCTGGAAACCGACGTCCGGCTCGGCGGCTATTATTTCGTCGGGTCGCGTGAGCGTTGGAATGAGGTGACATCGGCCCGTTTCCGAGCGTGGCTGCAGCAGTCGATCGCCGAAACCACCGGAGGTCACGCCTCTCATGAAAGCGGCAATGCGAGCCGATAAGCGTGCGCTGATCTCACCAAGCTTGCCAATCGCAGCGTCTCGCCGACGAACTGGGTCTTTCCGCCGGTGTACAAATCCCAATCGCCGTCTGCCTCCGCAGCCAGGTGGCGTTTCAGATCGGCATAGGCTTTGGCCCTTTCGGGGTGATCCCGGAGATAGTCGCGAAACCGGATGCGCTGGCGATGGGCGCGATTGTCGGGGCCGCAAAGATAGAGCTTGAACCCGTAGCCTTCACGATCCCGGGTGAAGGCCCATCGTTTCTCGCCTCTGTCGCCGTGGAAGACGAAATCCGTCGCGCGCACGATCTCGATCGCCTCCGGCAGAACGTCGTGGGATATCGTGACGACATCGAGGTCGATTTTCGGCTTGGCCGCAAGCCCAGGCACCGATGTGCTGCCGATATGGTCGATGGACAGCACGAGATCGCCGAGCAGGGTGGAGATCTCGGTGCGGATTTCTGCAAAGAGCCGCGGCCAGAAAGGATCGTAGTCGACCACTTTGATCGCGCGCATGCCGTCCTCCCGACCCGGTCAGTGCACCTCGGCGAGCAGCCCGTCGAGGATGGCGATCATCTTCTGCTCGGCCTCTTCGAGCGAGCCGCTATTGTCGAGTTCCGTCACGTCGTATTCGCCGCGCACCGTCAGCGGCCCGCGGGCGAGCCGCGCCATGATATCCTCATGCGTCTCACGTCCGCGCGCCTCCAGCCGGCCGGCGAGCACTTCGGGGCTGGCGGTGACGTTGATGACCTTCAGCCGCGGGAAGGCCGCCTGGAAACGGTGCAGCGCCGAGCGCGATCCGTTGGCGACGACGATATGGCCTCGCGACAGCGCCACCGAGACTTCGGCCGGAATGCCGTATTTCAGGCCATGGGCTTCCCACCAGACGGCGAAGGAGCCTGACTGCTCCATCGCGGCAAACCCTTCGAGGGAGACGGAAAGATGGTCTTCGCCGCCGGCATCGCGGTGGCGGGTGATGACACGGCGGGTGAAGTGGACGTTTTCACGGCCGGCAAAACGCCGGGCCGCGAGGTTCATCAGCGTGTCCTTGCCGGCGCCGCTCGGTCCGACGACGACGACCATGATGCCGCGCTCGGCTCCGGCTGCGGCGTGGGGTTCGCGCGGGCTCATGCGACACGGCGTCCCTGGCGCCAGACGGAGCGTGTCACCGGCACGCCATGCGCGCGGTGGACGCGGACGAGATCGGCGCGCAGTCCTGTCGCGATCCGGCCGCGATCGTCGAGGCTGACGGTGCGGGCGGGCGTCGACGTCACCATGGCGATCGCCTTCGGCAGGCTAATGCTCTCGACTTCGTCGGCAAGGATGAAGGGCGCATGCAGCAGGCTGAGCGGCACGTAATCGGAGGACAGCACGTCGAGCACGCCCATCTCGGCGAGGTCGCGGGCGGCGATATTGCCGGAATGGGACTTGCCGCGCACGATGTTCGGCGCCCCCATCAGCACGCTCATCCCATGTTCGTGCGAGGCGCGGGCGGCGTCGAAGCTGGTCGGGAATTCGGCAAGCCGCACGCCGTTGTCGATCGCCTCGCCGACATGCGAGAGAGTGGCGTCGTCATGGCTTGCGACAGTGATGCCGCGCTCGGCGCAGACCTTGGCGATGGCGTTGCGATGCGGCGTCGAATTGCGCGCCGATTCGGCCTGGCGCTTGGCGACGAAACGGGCGAAGACCTCGTCGCTCAAGCCCCGCTTCTTCTGGTAGTAGAAGATATATTGGTCCATCGTCTGGAACTGCCGCTGGCCGGGCGCATGGTCCATCAGCGAGACAAGCCGCACATGCCGGTCGTTTTCGAAATCGGCGAAATGTTCGAGCACATTGTCGGCCGAGACCTCGCAACGCAGGTGGAGGAGGTGCTCGGCGCGCAGCCGGCCTTCCTTCTCCGCCGACTGGATGGCGTCGGCCATCTCGCGCATCTCGCCATGTTCGAAGCCGCCGTCCTCATCCGCACCCATGCGCAGGCAGTCGAATACCGTGGTGATGCCGGAGGTGACGATCTGGGCGTCATGCGCCTGGACTGCGGCGGTCTTGTTCCAGCGAATGCCGGGACGCGGCTGATAATGGCCTTCGAGGTGATCGGTATGCAGTTCGACGAGGCCGGGAATGACGTAATCGCCTTCGAAATCTTCGCCGGCTACCGAGCTTCCCTCGGAAATGTCGGCGATCTTGCCGTCGCGAATGAGGATCGAGCCTGCGAGGATGTCATCCTCGAGAACGATGCGGGCGTTGGAAAAAACGGTCTCTTTGCTCATCTCGTCGGGTCTTTCAGCTTTTGGCGCCGGAAAGCGGCAGCCAGGAATGAACTTTGAACGGGGCGCCGCGCGTTTCCTCGATGAAGACGGCAAGGCCGGAAATCGTAATCGGCCGGCCGGTGAAATCGGCAAACCGCTCGGTTAGGATGGCTTTCATCACCGCGGCACGTGTCTCGGGCACCTGGCCGGTAAGCGTCATGTGGAAGCCGAAATCCTCCATCACATAAGGATAACCCCAGCGCTGCAGATTGGCGCGCTGGCTGTCGCTGAGCTTCTCCGGGTTGCGCCGCGCCATATCGGCCTCGGACAACGCTGCGCGGAACGGTTCGAAGGACCTTACCACCTTCGCGGCGAAATCCTGAAGAGGTTGATGAAGAGAACCGGGAACAAGGGCAAAAAAACGGCCGAGCTGGCCGAGCACCAGTTCGGGAATCTCGAAAGCTTCAGTGCGCGCGGCAAACTCCTCGGCGACCGCCATCAGATCCTTCTCGGTGACCGAGGCGGCGAGCGAAAACGGCGCCTTGATCGTCGCGTGAAAGCCGTAGCGGCGCGGGTCGGCGGTCAGTTCGAACTGCTCTGCGGCACCGAGCTGCGCTTCATCAGGCGCAGGATAGGTCTCGCCGCTAAATGCATCGCGGCCGAGCCAGAGCGAGGCCGCGCCGGTCAGGGGATCATCCTTCGGCGGCGAGAAATAGAGAGCGTAGCGCAAGGCTTTTATCCTGGGGATCGTCGAAACGGGGAGCGCACTGTGCAGTGATTTGGCGGCGAACCGCAAGCAGGCTCCCGGCTAAAAGATTTCCGTGACAGAATGATGATGGCGGGCAGCCGTCACGAGCTTTCGAGCGGATGGATCAGTGGGTTTTCGTGCCCATCAGCCGGTGGCGCAAAGCGTTCGAGGCGGCGTCGAAAATGAAGACGACGATCAGGATCAGGATGACCATGTAGGCGACGTTTTCCCAGTTGGCGTTGGTGCGCATGGCCTCCCACAATTTGAGGCCGATGCCGCCCGCGCCGACGGCGCCGATAATGGTGGCGCCGCGCACGTTCGATTCCCACTGGTAGAGTGTCTGGCTGACGATGACGGGGACGATCTGCGGCATAATGCCGTAACGATGGACAAGCACCGGCTGGGCGCCGGTCGATTTGATGCCTTCCCGCGGCTTGTTGTCGATATTCTCCAACCCTTCGGAATAGAGCTTGCCGAGCGTACCGGTCTCGGTGAGGAAGATCGCGCCGCTGCCGGCAAGCGGGCCGGGCCCGAAGGCGCGCGTCAGGAACAGCGCCCAGATCAGCATGTCCACAGAGCGCAGGAAGTCGAAAAAGCGCTTCAGGATCTGATTGAGCAGCCGGTTCGGGGTGATGTTGCGCGCCGCCAGGAAGGCGAGCGGGAAGGCGGTGAGCGACCCCAGCAGTGTGCCGAGGAATGCCATCACGATCGTCTGGAAAAGCTTGGTCCAGACGTCGCCGTGCTGCCATTCGCTGTTGTTCCAGATGTCGTCGAAGGCGAGCGACAGGTTGGACTGGTCGGGCTTGATGCGCGGCCCGGAGACGATAAGGCCGACGACCTCGCCGACCGGCTTGTCGAAGAAGGACGATTGCGTGTCGAAGATGAAATTCGCCCAGCCGATGAAACGCTTGCGGATTTTCACCCGGTCGACGGAGATGCTGACATTGCCGGCAAAGCCGAGATCGGCGAGCACATTATCGTCATAGACGGTCATCCAGCCGGGCGCCGGTCCGACCACCTTCGGTGCACCGCTCGAAACATCGACCGGAACGCTGATGCCGTGGGCGCTGACGATCGTCTGGCTCTTCGAAACGGTGACCGTACGGTTGGTGCCGCTGATCGAAACGGTGATGCTGCCATCGGGATTGTTGACCAGCCAGTCCGGATGCGGATTGTCGCCGAGCGGCGAGAAGCGCGGATAGCGGATGTCGATCGAGCCGTCGTCCTCGATGCGGAATTCCGGCTGAACGTCGTAGCTCACCCATTGGCTGAGATAGATGCCGACGCGCTCCCAATGGGCTTCGGCGAAAAGCTTGGGCAGGTCGAAGAACCAGACGGCATAGAGGCTGTAGAGCAGCGTCGCGATCAGGATCATCAGCCCGCCGAAACGCTGGCGGAACGACCGGTGGAAATATTCCGGGTAGCGCGCTTCGATTTCGTTCATGCGGTTTGCGTCGATCACCGTCATGGCAGCCTCAATGTTGCAGGAGGAAGGCATGCTCGCCGACGAGGCGGCGGCGCAGCCACGCGGAGAACTGGTCGACGGCGACGATCGTCACGAACAGCAGCAGAACCAGCGCCATCGTCTTGGCGCCGAAGCCGCGCGAGATCGAAAGCTTCAACTCCTCGCCGATGCCGCCGCCGCCGACGGCGCCGATGATGGTCGAGGCACGCACGTTGATCTCGAGGCGCAAGAGCGCATAGGAGGTGAAATTCGGCAGCACCTGCGGCAGAGCCGCGAAGCGCACGCGCTCCCACCAGTTGGCGCCGACGGCCTTCATGCCCTCATGCGGCTTCATGTCGATATTCTCTGCCACTTCGTAGAAGAGTTTGCCGAGCGCGCCGATCGTGTGCAGGGTGATGGCGATGATGGCGGCGACCGGCCCGATCGACAGGATCGCCGAAAACAGGCCGGCAATGACGATCTCGGGGAAGGCGCGCAGGAATTCCATCAGGCGCTTGGTGAAAACGCGCAGCGGCCAGGAACTCGTCAGGTTGCGCGCGGCAAAAAAGCTCAACGGAACGGCAAAGACGAAGGCGACGATCGTCGAGATCAGCGCCACATTGATGGTGACGATCATCAGCTCGAAATATTCGGGAATGTAGAAGGCGCCTGAAATATAGACGCGGCCCTTGTCGAAATTGAACTCCTCGCCGCCCTTGTCGTTGACGCTCGCAATGTCGAACAGCGCGCGCCAGACATCGTTCCAATCCTTGGGGATGAGCCAGCTCAAAAAGTCGAAGAGATGCGGCAGGCGGTCGAAGAAATGGCCGGCATTGCTCTCGTCGGCGAAGCGGACGGAGCTGACAAAAGCCGCAATGAGAATAACCAGGCCGAGGATGGTGTAGAAACGGCGCCTAGCGACCATCCGTTCCCACGCGGTGCGGATATCCCTAGTGCTCTGCATGTGCGGCTGTGTATCGGCAACAGTCATGGACGCCTCGCCCGATCAAAGATAAGGGCGGCCGTTTCCGGCCGCCCCGCATTCCAACGGCCGATCAGCCGCCGATGGCAGCCTTACGCACTTCGACGACGGTGTTGTAGAATTCGTGCTTGACGGGGGCGTAGCCCTTGTAGTCGCCGCCCTCGATGGCTGCGAAGCACTTGTGATCCTTCTCAGGCAGGGCCGTGAAGAAGGCTGCGAGCTTCGTCTGCCAGTCCTCGCCGAGAGCGTTGCGAACGACGAGCGGGCCGTTCGGGATCAGCGGCGAACGCCAGACTTCAACCAGCTTGTTCGGATCGACGGCGCCCTTGTCGACTTCCTTGCGGAAGGTGCCGGAGGTGTAGCCATCCTTGAAATCGCCGATGCCCGAGGAATCGTCGACGGCGACGTCGACCTTGCCGTCGTAAGCGGCGAGAAGGTTGTTCTCATGGCCGCCGTTGAACTGGGTCGAGGCGAAGAACTTGTCGTTCGGCATGCCCGTGTCCTTCGGGATCTGCGTCAGCGGAACGAGATAGCCCGAGGTGGAGTCCGGATCGGCATAGCCGAGCTTCTTGCCCTTGGCGTCCTGGATGGTCTTGATGCCCGAGGACTTCAGAGCGAGGCCGATCGAGTGGTAGCCGGTCGAGCCGTCCTTCTGCTGCGTCGTCAGGATCGGCGTAACAGCCTTCGGATCCTTGATGTAGACGGCTGCGTAGCCGGAAGCGCCGAGTTCGGCGAAGTCGAGCGTGCCGCCGAGCAGGCCCTGGATGACGCCGTCATAATCGGCGGCCGGGAACAGCGACACCTTCTCGAAGCCGAATTCCTGCTTCAGATGGTCGGCAAGGCAGGCATAGTTGCGCAGGCGGTCGGTTTCGTTTTCGCCGCCGAGAATGCCGATGCGGAATTCCTTGAGATCGGCTGCATGGGCAGCGCCGGCGAGCGCGAAGAGCGCCGTTGCCGCAAAGAGTGCTTTCTTCAACATGTGGTCTCTCCTATTGACCGGTGCCCCCGGTCTTCCGTTACGAAGAAGTGTGCCCTTGACGCGGGCGCTCGATCGCGGCCGCCTCGCTCAGAGACCGGCCAGCGCCAGCGGTTGGGTGCCGGCGGATTGATTGTCTGGCCGCTCGGAAGCGATATTGATCGATGTCGAGGTCATCGTTTCGTCGATGCCGGCGCCATCCCTGTCCGTCCCGTAGATTGCCTTCACCGCCTCGGCGGTCAGTTCCGAGCCCTTGCCGTCGAAGACGACGCGGCCGCCGGCCATGCCGACGATGCGCTCACAATAGTTGCGGGCGGTATCGAGCGTATGAAGGTTGGTGATGACGGTGATGCCCTCGCGCTCGTTGATATCGCGCAGCGCATCCATGACGATCTTCGCATTCAGCGGGTCGAGCGAGGCGATCGGCTCGTCGGCAAGAACCATCTTCGGGTTCTGCATCAGCGCCCGCGCAATCGCCACGCGCTGCTGCTGGCCGCCGGACAGCGTGCCGGCTGGCTGCAAGGCCGTCTGCTCGATGCCGAGGCGTTCGAGCGCTGCGATCGCATGCACACGCTCCTCGCGGGTGAAGATGTTGAGCAGGCTCAGAAGCGTCGAGCGGTGGTTGAGGCGGCCGAGCATGACATTGGTGAGGACATCGAGGCGCGGCACCAGGTTGAACTGCTGGAAGATCATCGCGCAGTCGCGCTGCCAGTGGCGCAAGGCACGGCCGCGAAGCCCGGAGACCTCGACGCCGGCGAAATGAATGGAGCCGGAGCTCGGTTCCTGCAGCCGGTTGATCATGCGCAGCAGAGTCGATTTGCCGGCGCCGGAACGGCCGATGATGCCGACCATCTGGCCCTGGGGAATGTCGAGCGTCACGGAATCGACGGCGAGCTTTTTTCCGAAACGACGTGTGACATTCTTCAGCTCGAACATCATGCTCTTCCCTTGCGCACCAGGCCTTGGTCAGCATCGCATTAGTCCCGCTTGATGAACCTCAAATGTCATATTTGTGTAGTTCGTGTCACAATTCTCCAGGCCTATATCTGAGGTTTAGCCGCCGTGTCGGGCCAGGAAATCTTCCGCGCTCAGGTTGCGGAAATCCTGCAGCGCCAGGCGCAGCCGGTCGTGCTCCCAATCCCACCAGGCAAGCCTGTCCATGCGTTCGCCGATCTCTTTCGGAAAGCGCTCGCGGATTGGTTTGGCCGGCACGCCGCCGACGATCGAGTAGGCCGCGACGTCCTTCGATACGACGGCGCCGGCGCCGATCACCGCGCCGTTGCCGACGCTGACGCCGGGCAGGATCGTTGCCCCATGGCCGATCCAGACGTCGTTGCCGATCGTCACGCGGTTTGCGCGCCGCCAGGCAAAGAAGTCCTCCTCCATATCGCCGTCCGGCCAGTAGTCGGCGGCGCGATAGGTGAAATGGTGCAGCGTCGCGCGCCAGGTAGGGTGGTTGGTGGCGTTGATGCGGACAGTGGCGGCGATGTTGACGAACTTGCCGATCGTCGCGCACCAGACGGAGCCGTCCTGCATGATGTAGGAATAGTCGCCGAACGTCGCCTCGCTGATGCGGCAGCGCTCCGAGACCTCGGTATAGTGGCCGAAGGTGGAATCGCTGACGGATGCCGTGTCGTGGATATAGGGCTCGATACCCAGCTTGCGGTTCATGCGGCGATCTTTCCGGGAGAGAAAAGCTGAACGTCGAGAATGCGGTCGGCGACGGCTTCCCGCACTTCCTCGTCGTGGAAGATGCCGAGAAGGGCGACCCCGGCCTTCTTCTTCTCCTCGATCATGCCGACGACGACGGCGCGGTTGCGGGCGTCGAGCGAGGCTGTGGGTTCGTCGAGAAGCAAGATTCTGTGTTCGGTGATGAAGCCGCGGGCGATATTGACCCGCTGCTGCTCGCCGCCGGAGAAGGTGGCGGGCGGAAGCTGCCAGAGCGCCTCCGGCAGATTGAGCCTGGCAAGCAGGGCGCCCGCCTTTTCCCGTGCCGTGCCGGCTTCCTCGCCGCGCGCCACCAGCGGTTCGGCGACCACGTCGATCGCCGCGACGCGCGGCACGGTGCGCAGAAACTGGCTGACGTAACCGAGCGTATGACGCCGCACATGGAGCACGGTGCGCGGATCGGCGGCAGCGAGATCGACGATGCGCCCGTCGTGGCGGATGAGGATCTGGCCGGTGTCGACGGCATAATTGCCGTAGATCATCTTCAGTAGCGAGCTCTTGCCGACGCCCGACGGACCGCCGAGCACGACGCATTCGCCTGAAGCGACCGAGAAGGCGACATTGGAGACGACGGGCAGCCGGATGCCGTCGCGCAGGTGCATGGTGAAGCTTTTCGAGACTTCGGAAACGACGAGGGGCGTTGGCATGATGTCTTCTTTCCTGGTTTCGGACCAACGGCGTCGCGCGTTCGAAAGATGCGCAAAGGACGCTGTGGAACTTTGAACTGCTCAGACCTGCAGGATCGAGGAGACGAGCAGCTGCGTGTAGGGTTCGCGCGGGTCGTCGAGCACCCGGTCGGTGAGCCCGTGTTCGATGACGTAGCCGTCCTTCATCACCATCATCCGGTGCGAGAGCAGGCGGGCGACGGCGAGATCGTGGGTGACGACGATCGCCGAGAGGCCGAGATCGTTGACGAGGCCGCGCACCAGATCGAGCAGGCGGGCCTGCACCGAGACGTCGAGACCGCCTGTCGGTTCGTCCATGAAGACCAGGCGCGGGCCGGTGACGAGGTTGCGGGCGATCTGCAGGCGCTGGCGCATGCCGCCGGAAAAGGCGCGCGGCTGGTCGTCGATGCGGTCGGCATCGATCTCGACCCGTTCCAGCCAGTCGATCGCCGAGGCGCGGATCTTGCCGTAGTGCCGGTCGCCGATCGCCATCAGCCGTTCGCCGACATTGGCGCCGGCCGACACCGCCATGCGCAGGCCGTCGGCCGGGTTCTGGTGCACGAAGCCCCAGTCGGTGCGCATCAGGAAGCGCCGCTCGGCCTCGTTCATGCGGTAGAGATCGCGGTAGCTGCCGTCGCGCATGTGATATTCGACGCTGCCGGTGGTCGGCAGCAGCCGGGTGGAGAGGCAGTTCAGCAGCGTCGTCTTGCCGGAGCCGGACTCGCCGACGATGGCAAGCACTTCGCCCGGCCAGAGATCGAAGGAGACGTCGCGGCAGCCGATGCGGTTGCCGTAGAATTTCGAAACGTCATGGACTTTGAGAAGCGGGATATCGCTCATTCTGCAGCCTCCCGGGCCAGCATTTCGCCGGCATGCCCTTGCGCGCGGCGGTCTTCGCAGTGATCGGTGTCGGAGCAGACGAACATGCGCCCGCCCTTGTCGTCGAGAACCACTTCGTCGAGATAGACATCCTCGCCGCCGCAGAGGGCGCAGGGCTTGTCGAAGCGCTGGATATCGAAGGGATAGTCCTCGAAATCCAGGCTGACGACGTCGGTATAGGGCGGAACCGCATAGATGCGCTTCTCGCGTCCGGCGCCGAAGAGCTGCAGTGCGTCCGACATGTGCATCTTCGGATTGTCGAATTTCGGCGTCGGCGACGGGTCCATCACGTAGCGGCCATGCACCTTCACCGGATAGGCATAGGTCCTCGAGATCCGGCCGTTATGGGCGATATCCTCGTAGAGTTTCACATGCATCAAGCCGTATTCTTCGAGCGCGTGCATCTTGCGGGTCTCGGTCTCGCGCGGCTCGAGGAAGCGCAGCGGCTCGGGGATCGGCACCTGATAGACGAGCACCTGGCCGTCCTTAAGCTTTTCTTCCGGAATGCGGTGGCGCGTCTGGATGATCGTCGCATCACTGGTTCGCGTCGTCACCGCGACATTGGCGACCTTCTGGAAGAAAGCCCGGATGGAAACGGCGTTCGTCGTGTCGTCGGCACCCTGGTCGATGACCTTCAGCACGTCATCCGGCCCGATGATCGAGGCCGTCACCTGCACGCCGCCGGTGCCCCAGCCATAGGGCATCGGCATTTCGCGCGAGGCGAAGGGAACCTGGTAGCCGGGAATGGCGATCGCCTTCAGGATGGCGCGGCGGATCATCCGCTTGGTCTGTTCGTCGAGATAGGCGAAGTTGTAGCTGGCCAGATCGCTCATTCGGCGGCTTCCTTCATGTCTTGGCCGCTGCTGCGGGCGGCTTCGAATTCACGGCGCATGCGGCGGACGAGATCGAGTTCGGCCTGGAAGTCCACATAATGCGGAAGCTTCAGGTGCTCAACGAAGCCGGTCGCCTGGACGTTGTCGGAATGGGAGATGACGAATTCCTCGTCCTGGGCCGGCGCGGTGATATCCTCGCCGAGCTCTTCAGCCCGCAATGCGCGATCCACCAGCGACATCGCCATCGCCTTGCGCTCGCTCTGACCGAAGACCAGGCCGTAGCCGCGGGTAAACTGCGGCGGCGCCTTGGCGGAGCCCTTGAACTGGTTGACCATCTGGCACTCGGTGACCTGGATCACGCCGAGCGAGACGGCGAAGCCGAGTTCCGGCACATCGAATTCCACCTCGACCTCGCCGATGCGGATTTCCCCGGTGAAGGGGTGGTTGCGGCCATAGCCGCGCTGAGTGGAATAACCGAGCGCCAGCAGGAAACCTTCGTCGCCGCGGGCGAGCGCCTGCAGGCGCATATCGCGGGTCATCGGGAATTCCATCGGCTCGCGGGTGAGATCACCGATCTCGTGATCTTCGGGCATGTCGCCGTCGGCCTCGATCAGGCCTTCCTCGGCGAGGATCTCGGAGACCCGCATGACGCGGCCGGTTTCTGCGGCGCGCTGGGCGGGCGCCTCGACCGCCTCGTCCTCAAGCAGCGAGGGATCGAGCAGGCGGTGGGTATAGTCGAAGGTGGGTCCAAGAAGCTGGCCGCCCGGCAGATCCTTATAGGTCGCCGAGATCCGTCGTTCGATTGTCATATCAGCCGTGTCGAGCGGCCTGGAATAGCCGAAGCGCGGCAGCGTGGTGCGATAGGCGCGCAGCAGGAAGATCGCCTCGATCATATCGCCGCGCGACTGGCGGACGGCGAGTGCTGCGAGCGTGCGGTCGAAAAGCGAAGCCTCGGCCATGACTCGGTCGACGGCGAGCGCCAGCTGCGCCACGATCTGGTCGATACCGATTGCCGGCAGCGAACGGTCGCCGCGGCGGCGGTCGGCGAGCAGGCGGTGGGCATTGGCGATGGCGGCCTCGCCACCCTTGACGGCAACATACATGAGCTCAGATCTCCGTTGCTGTGATCTTGGTGGTGCGCGGCAGGCAGAGAAAACGTGTCGCCGATGTCAGCACGATGTCGATGCCGCGCGGGAAGAGCGCGCGGTTCTCGGTCCAGAGCCGCAGGAAGGTCTCTGGTAGGCCGACAGGCGCGATCTCAGCCACGCTCTGGATGCCGGGACCCATCAGCGCCAGCCTGCGTCCACCTTCGAGTGCGGAAAGTTCGATGACGAGCGTCGTCGAGCGGTCGGGATATTCCTGCGTGCCCGAGGCGAAGAGGCTGAACGGGCAAAGCGGGATGCCGGCTTCCGTGAACGCAAAGCGTGCCTCGGCCTTCTCAGTGGTCAAAGGCGCGCCGGTGTGGAAGCCGAGCCATTCCGGCACCGCCGATTTCGCCAGCCCCTGGGAAAGCCAGACCGATGTGTCGTGGTCGCAAAGCGTCAGAGCGATCGTGCCGGCGGCGATGCCGAGCGGCAGAGGCGGCGCGATATCGGGCCGCACGGTCTGGATCGTGCCGGGGCGGGCCATGCCGTCCATCAGCATCTTGAAGACACTCTGGGCGTCGAAGACCGGCTCGGCAAAGCCGCCGGTCAAGGCTTCTGTCTTCAGGCCCATCAGTTGTCTCCCCTGACCATGGTGAAGAAGTCGACGCGGGTGGCCGCCGTCTCGTCCGCCTTGCGGCGTTCGGCTGTGGCGATCCGCTCAGTGATCGGCAAGAGCAATGCCTGTTCGACGAAATCCTGCGTCGCCTCTTCCTGCCAGAGCGCATCGAAGATCGCTGCCAGCTGAGCCTTCTCGCGATCGGTGCCGAGCGCCTGGGCATGGCCGATCGAGCCGGAGTCGAGCCGGACCGTGGCCCGGGTCACCGTCACTTCGCCGAGGTTGAAGGGAGCACCGCCGCCGCCAATGCGGCCGCGGACCATCACCAGCCCGGTCTCGGGTCCGCGCACCGGATGCGTTGCGGGCTTTTCCGGCAAAGCATCCCAGACCGCCGAGAGTTCGCTGCGTTCCGCGCGCGCCAGCAGATCGGCGGCGCGTTTGCGCCCGGATGCCGTCTGTGACGCAGCGTCTGTCCTGTCCGCTGATATCATTGCCGCTTTCCTTAAAATGTCTATTGATATAGACAACCATACAAGCTATGTTTAGTCCTAAATCGGTGTCGTGACAAGCGTGTGACATCGGGCGCGGGAAATGGCGGGAACGAATGGCAGGATTGAAACAGGTGCAAAGGCAGACCGGCGTGGCGCTCTGGCGTCAGATCGCTGACCGGATTCGCGAGGCGATCGGCAACGGTACCTATGACGAAACCGGAATGGTGCCGCCGGAAACGGTCCTGGCGCTGCAATTCGGCGTCAACCGCCATACGGTGCGCAGCGCCCTGGCGGCGCTGGCGCAGGAAGGCATCGTCCGTGCGGTACAAGGTCGCGGCACGCTGATCGAGCGCAAGGAGCGGCTGAATTTCCCGATCACCCGGCGCACCCGCTTCACTTCAGGCATCGGCGACCAGGCGCGCGAGATGCGCAGCCTGCTGCTCGATGAGGTGCAGGAGGAAGCCAGCGCCGAGGTGGCCCGCTGGCTGGGTCTGAAGCAGGGGGAGCAGGTGATCCGGCTGGAAACATTGCGCCAGGCCGACAAACGGCCGGTTTCAAAGGCGACAAGCTGGTTTCCCGCCGCACGCTTCGCCGGGATCGGCGAGGCCTATCGCAAGCGCGAATCGATCACCAAGGCCTTCGCCGATCTTGGCCTGTCGGA
The DNA here is from genome assembly GCF_014195245.1 of Rhizobium sp. BK619. NCBI lineage: Bacteria > Pseudomonadati > Pseudomonadota > Alphaproteobacteria > Hyphomicrobiales > Rhizobiaceae > Rhizobium > Rhizobium sp. BK619. The sequence goes on from NZ_JACIBH010000003.1 coordinate 153,615, forward strand.
TTATGTCCGTGCGACGACCGAAGTGACGGCCGCCCATGCGAACACGGCGGATCTCGCCGATCTGGAACTGACCCCCGGCGCGATCCTTCTGATCGCCAAGGCGATGAACACCGATCTCGACGGTGTGCCGGTGCAATACTCGATCAGCCGGTTTGCGGCCGACCGGGTGCAGTTCACCATCGAGAACTAAAGCATGTCGCGCAAAAGTGTGCAGCGCTTTTGCCAGGCAAAGCGCGAAGCGCTTTTGCCGCAACGACATGCGTAAAACAAAGAGCTAAAGCGCGTCGCATAAATCAAGTTTGACGCGACGCGCTTTGAGAACAGCCTTCCCTGTCGGAACAGGGAAGGCAATTGCATTCAGTGTGCGCCGGACATGTCGCCGAGCACTTCCTTCGAGGCGACGGTGGAATCCGCCTTCAGCTTGTAGACCATCGGCACGCCGGTCGCGAGGTTGAGGGCGAGCACGCCTTCCTTGGTCAGCTTGTCGAGCACCATGACAAGCGAGCGCAGCGAATTGCCGTGTGCGGCAACCAGCACCTTCTCGCCACGCAGGACGCGCGGAAGGATTTCCGTCAGATAGTACGGCCAGACGCGAGCGCCTGTGTCGCGCAGGCTTTCGCCGCCGGGCGGCGGGACGTCATAGGAGCGGCGCCAGATATGCACCTGTTCCTCGCCCCATTTGGCGCGGGCGTCGTCCTTGTTCAGGCCGGAGAGATCGCCATAGTCGCGCTCATTCAGCGCCTGGTCGCGGATCGTCGGCAGATCGGGCTGGCCGACCTTGTCGAGGATCAGCTTCAGAGTGTGCTGCGCGCGCACCAGCACCGAGGTATAGGCGACGTCGAATTTGATTCCGTATTCGGCCAGCGCCTTACCGCCGGCATTGGCTTCCTCGATGCCGAGCGCCGTCAGATCGGGATCCTTCCAGCCGGTGAAGAGATTCTTCAGGTTCCAGTCACTCTGGCCGTGGCGAACGAGGACGAGGGTACCGCTCATGAATATGCCTCCGATATGTCGTTATTGAGGGGAAAGCCCGAGCACGTCGAGCATGGAATAGAGACCCGGCTTCTTGTCGCGCGCCCAGAGTGCTGCCTTGATGGCGCCGCGCGCAAAGATCGAACGGTCGGCAGCGCTGTGCGACAGGGTGACGATTTCACCTTCGCCGGCGAAAAGCACCGAATGCTCGCCGATGACGGAGCCGCCGCGCAGCGTCGCAAAACCGATCGTGCCCGCCTCGCGGGCGCCGGTATGGCCGTCGCGCACCCGCACGGATTTCGAGGCGAGATCGATCCCGCGCCCCCTGGCCGCGGCCTCGCCGAGCAGAAGGGCGGTGCCGGACGGCGCATCCACCTTGTGCTTGTGGTGCATTTCCAGGATCTCGATATCCCAGTCATCAGGATCGAGCGCCCGCGCTGCCTGTTCGGCGAGCACGCTGAGAAGATTGACCCCGAGGCTCATATTGCCTGACTTGACGATGCGGGCATGACGGGCTGCCGCGGCGATCCTGGCGTCGTCGTCGGCCGAACAGCCGGTCGTGCCGACGACATGGACGATGCGGGCCTGCGCCGCCAGCCCCGAGAATTCCGCTGTCGCGGCCGGCGAGGTGAAATCGAGCACGCCTTCGGCATCCAGAAAGGCATTGAGCGGATCGTCGCCGATGAGGATGCCGCTCGGGCCGAGACCGGCAATCTCGCCGGCATCCTTGCCGATAAAGGGCGAGCCGGTGCGCTCGACCGCCGCATGCAGCGTCGCGCCCTCGATGGAATGGATGAGCCGGATCAGTGTCTGCCCCATGCGCCCGGCTGCGCCAACCACCACCAGTTTCATCGCAGCATCGCTCATGTCAGTCTCACCAGGTCAGTTTGAATCGGAGGCCGAAGGCCTCTGCAGATTGTTGAGGCGAGCGTAAAGACCGTCGCTGACCTTCGCAAGCGTCTCGTGATTGCCTTCCTCGACGACGCGGCCCTGCTGCATGACGACGATCTTGTCGGCGCGAACCACGGTCGAAAGCCGGTGAGCGATGACGACGACGGTGCGCCCGGTCATCGCCTCGTCGAGCGCCTTCTGCACGGCCGCTTCGGATTCGGTATCGAGCGCAGACGTCGCCTCGTCGAGAAGCAGGATCGGCGCATTGCGCACCAGCGCGCGCGCAATCGACAGCCGCTGGCGCTGGCCGCCGGAAAGCGTCACGCCGTTTTCGCCGACCGGCGTGTCGTAACCCTGCGGCTGCGCTGCGATGAAGTCATGTGCATAGGCAAGCCGGGCCGCTTCTTCCACATCGGCATCGCTCGCTTCCGGCCGGCCATAGCGGATATTGTCGCGGATCGTGCCCTCGAACAGGTAGGGCTGCTGCGAGACATAGGCGAGCTGATGGCGCAGCGATTTCTTGGTGATGTGGGCGATGTCCTGCCCGTCGATCAGGATCTCGCCCTCGCGCGGATCGTAAAAACGCGGAATGAGGTTGATGACCGTGGATTTGCCGGCCCCCGAAGGACCGACCAGCGCGGTGGTCGCGCCGCCCTCGGCGATGAAGCTCACACCGCTCAGCACGCTCTCACTGCCGTAGCCGAAGGAAACATTGCGGAATTCGATCCGGGCTTGCGTCACCGTCAGCGGCTGGGCATCCGGCAGGTCGCGCTGGCGCGGCTCCATGTCGAGCAGTTCGTAGATCATTCGCGCATTGACGACGGCCCGCTCCATCTGCACCTGCAGGCGGGCAAGCCGGCGGGCCGGATCATAGGCAAGCAGCAGCGCCGTGACGAAGGAGAAGAAGGCGCCTGGCGGCACATTGTAGTAGATCGAGCGGTAGGCGGCATAGGCCAGCACGCTGGCAACGGCAAAACCCGCGAAACTCTCGGTCAGCGGAGAGGTGCGTTCGGAAAGCCGGGCAATCCGGTTCGCCCTGTTTTCAGCACCCTTGATGAGCTTGGTGACCTTGCGTTCCAGCTCGTCTTCCATCGTGAAGGCTTTCACGATGGCGATGCCCTGGATCGTCTCCTGCATGGCGCCGAGAACGTGGCTGTTCAAATGCACCGCCTCGCGGGTCGCCGAGCGCAGCCGCTTGGAAACATAGCGGAGCGCATAAAGCAGCGGCGGGGCCATGATGAACACCGCAAGGCTGAGCAACGGATCCTGGAGGATCATCACCGCGAGCAGCGACACGAAGGTCAGCAGGTCGCGCACCGTCGAGGTGATCGTCAGGTTGAGCACGTCGCGGATGCCGCTGACGTTCTGGCTCACCTGCGCGGCGATATGGGCTGAGCGCGCCTCGCTGAAGAAGCCGACCGACAGCGTCATCAGATGCGAATAAAGCCGGCGCTGGTAACGCGCGACGATATCGTTGCCGACCTTGGACAGCGCCACCGCTTGGCCGTAGCTCGCAAAACCGCGCAGCACGAAGGCGATGAAGATCGAAAGACAGATGATCCAGACGACGTCGGCGCGCCGGTTGGCGAAGGCCTCATCGATGATCGCCCGCATGATCCAGGCGGTAAACGCCGTCGAAAGCGCCACGACGATCAGGCAGGCAATCGCAAAGACATAGCCCCAGAGATGGTCGCGGCCGTTTTCAGCGATGATGCGCTTGAGGATGCCGGTTACGGTATCGCTGCTGACGCTTTGCGTTCTGCTTTCCGCCGCTTCCAAATATCGGGTTTCCTGTCTCGCGCCAAACGCGGCGCAGGGTGCGACGCGTACTTTTGCCGGCTCTATAAAGAGTTGGGATTGGTTTGGCTAGAGCGCCGCCCGCCCGGGTAGCGCGCCCGCCGGGCTCAGCGCCGCCAGCGGCGGCCTTCCGTCGAGACGCCGAAATTCGCCGGCATGCGGGCGTAGGAGGAAAGCCCGGCAAGCGCTGCCAGCGGATGCGTCACCACATAGGTCGGGATGGTGCGAAGCAGTGCTGTATGCGGCGCCTTGTCCTCGAAGGCCAAGCGGAATTCCGGCCTCCTCAGCGCCGGCAGGATCTTCTGCGAAATGCCGCCGGATAGATAAACGCCGCCGCGCGCCATGAACACCATCGCCATGTCGCCCGCCACCCGGCCGAGATAGGTGGCAAACAGCGAGACGGTCTCGACCGCCGCCTTGTCGCTGCCGGCAAGCGCGTGCGAGGTGATGTCGGCGGGATCCTTCATGGTCGGCTGGATGCCGTCGACCACGCAGATGGCATGGTAGAGGTTGACGAGGCCTCGCCCGCAAAGGATCTGCTCGGCCGACACGCGCCCTTCGATCGTCTCGATATGCGGGAAGATTTGATAGTCGCGTTTGCTGCGCGGTCCGAGATCGACATGGCCGCCTTCGCCGGGAACCGGGATCCAGCTGTGCTGGGCATGCACCAGCCCGCCGACGCCGAGCCCGGTGCCGGGTCCGAGCACGACGCGCGACGCGATCATGTCGCCGGTGGCGTCGCCGATGCGTTCGCGGTTCTCATCCGAAAGGGCGGCGACTGCGAGCGCCTGCGCCTCGAAATCGTTGACGACCAGCACGTCCTCCATGCCGAGGCCTTCGATCATCGTCTTTGGCCGCACCACCCAGTCGCAATTGGTCAGCGGAATCTCGTCGTCGTTGATCGGGCCGGCGACGGCAAGGATCGCCGAGCGCGGCTGCACCGCGGTCTTGTCGAGCACCCCTTGCTGGATCGCCTCGTCGATCGTGGCGAAATCCGCCGTGCGCACGTTGGGAAACTGCTTCGGCTCGGCATAGGCGTCGGTCAGGATGGAGAAGCGGGCATTCGTGCCGCCGATATCGCCGATCAGGATCGGGAAAGGCAGCGGAGCGGTGCTGTGGTTCGGTTTTGGCATGGCCGGTTCCGTGCTGATCAGGCTTCGAGTGTGGGAAGAAGTTTTATAGCGGTCGCGTGATTGAGCGCCATCGGAATATCGTAAACGATGGCGAGCCGCATCAGCGCCTTGACGTCGACATCGTGCGGCATCGGCGTCAACGGGTCGACGAAGAAGATCAGGGCTCCGACCTCGCCGGTCGAAATCAGCGCGCCGATCTGCTGGTCGCCGCCAAGTGGTCCGCTTTTCAATCTTGTGACGTCGAGATCCGGGGCGGCGTCGAGCACGCGCCCGCCGGTCGTGCCGGTGGCGACGATCTTCCAGCGGGAGAGAATGTCGCTGTGGGCGCGGGCGAACGCCGCCATGTCGTCTTTCTTCTGGTCATGCGCAATCAATGCAAGGCATTTGCCGCCGGCCATGAATCCTATCTCCGCCCAAGCAATTCAATCGATTTGACCGCTTCTATACCAAGAGTTTGCGATTTGAAAGACAGCCCACTGTTCCTCCGCCTCGGCCGTTCTCATTGGATCGACGGCTTGTCGTTCGGAACCGGGCCGACATCCGGCAGTGCCTCATCGGGATCGGCGGCCGGCTCTGCTGCCGGAGCGGCAGTCAGCGCGCTTGCGGCGGAGGGCCCGCCATAGGTGGCGGCCTGCGTCGAGGTGACGGAGGCGGCATCGAGCACGGCGGCGCAGGCTTTCGGCAGGTCGGACACCATCATCTCGCGCGGCGGCTTCGGCGGCTTGGCACCGGGCTTCGGCGGTTTCGGCGGCGCCCAGGGGGCCGGCGTGAACCACCAGGCGAGCGACTTGTCGCAGCCGTCGCCGGCGGCAACAGGCGCCTGCGGCGTGCATCCGGCCGCACCGGCCGGGCATTTGATGCGGATGTGGAAATGCGAGTCATGGCCGTATTCCGGCCGAAGCTTGCCGAGGTTGGTGCGGTCGCCCGTCCAGGTGTCGCACATCTTCTTCTTGATCGCCGGGTTGACGAAGATGCGCTCCACCTCGGGATAGCTTGCCGCCAGCATCAGCAGCCGCGCCCGCGATTGCGTCCACACATTGGGGTCGACGGTCAGGAACTTGTCCTTCTGCAGCATGGTGGTGAAGGGCAGGTCCTCGCGCTCCTTGGCCGTCATGCGGCGCGCCGGCATCGGCGTGAACCACACGTCGGCATCGAGGCCGATCTGGTGCGAGGCATGACCGTTGAACATCGGCCCGCCGCGCGGCTGCGCTATGTCGCCGACGAGAAGGCCCGGCCAGCCGGCATATTTGACCCCATCCTGTGAAAGACGTTCGAGCAGCGAAATCATCGCCGGATTGCCCCAGCGTCGATTGCGCGAAAGCCGCATCGCCTCCCAGGTCGGCCCGTCGGCCGGCAGCGCCACCGCACCCGTCATGCAGCCCTTGGCGTAAAATCCGATCGGCTGCGCCGGTCCCTGCGTCGGCAGGCCGACGGCGCCGAACTGGCCCTTGGCGCTGCCGGGGCTCGGCGTCTTTTGCTCGGCGCCGACATCGCCGGCGGCAAGGCTCGCGCCGATTGCGCCGGCAAGCGTCAGTTTGCCGAATGTCCTGAAAGCCTGAGCGAAGCCGAAAGCCATGCTGTTTCCTTGAGAAGTGATTTGCGTTCGAATCTATCGTGAAAAGTGATTTTGGTGAATCGATGTTTTGGCTGGCGGGGATAGCAGGCAACGGTGACGGATCGCCGCAGCGTTGCACCGCAAGTTGCGAGGGTCGCGACGCCAATGGCTCAAATTTTCGCGAGTCCGGCAAAAACCAAACTCTCACCTGTTTTTCGCCTGTATTTTTCGTATTGTCGAACCCACCAATAATGAGGGGAAAGCGTGAATGGCGGCTTTGTGGTCGAAGATCGGTTTGTTTGTATCGCTTGCGGGTGTCTTGGCGCCCATGACCGCAACGGGTCAGGACCAGCCGTTTCAGATCGGCAGTTCCGTCATCAGTGAGATGAAGTACAAGCCGGGCTTTGCGCATTTCGACTACGTCAATCCCAATGCCCCAAAAGGCGGAGACCTGCGCCTTTCTGCAAGCGGCGCTTTCGACACCTTCAATCCTATCCTTGCCAAAGGCCAGATAGCGGCAGGGCTCTCGCTCGTCTACGACACGTTGATGAAGCCGACCGATGACGAGCTCCTTGTCTCCTATGGTCTGCTTGCCGAGGGGCTGTCCTATCCGGATGACGTCTCAAGCGCGACCTTTCGCCTGCGCAAGGAAGCGACATGGGCGGATGGCCAGCCGATAACGCCCGACGACGTCATCTTCAGTCTGGATAAGACGAAGGAATTAAACGCTGCCACCGCGAACTATTACCGGCACGTGGTGAAGGCCGAAAAGACGGGCGATCGCGACGTCACTTTCACCTTCGACGAAAAGAACAATCGCGAGCTCCCGAATATTCTCGGCCAGTTGGTGATCGTGCCGAAACATTGGTGGGAGGGGCAGGGGCCGGACGGCAAGCCGCGCGACATCTCAAAGACGACGCTTGAGCCTGTGATGGGATCGGGGCCTTATAAGATCGCATCCTTTTCGTCCGGCGCGACGATCCGTTATGAACTGCGCGACGATTATTGGGGCAAGGATCTCAATGTGAATGTCGGCCAGAACAATTTCCGCAACGTCATTTACACCTATTTCGGCGATCGCGATGTCGAGTTCGAAGCCTTTCGCGCCGGCAATAGTGACTTCTGGCAGGAGACAACGGCGTCCCGCTGGGCGACGGGTTATGATTTTCCTGCAGTGAAGGAAGGACGCGTCAAGAAAGAAGAGGTTGCAAATCCGCTGCGCTCCACCGGTATCCTGCAAGCGCTCGTGCCCAATATGCGGCGTGACCTTTTCAAGGATGAACGGGTCCGTGAGGCGCTGAATTACGGCCTCGATTTCGAGGAGCTGAACCGGACCGTTGCCTTCAACAGCTACAAGCGCATCGACAGCTACTTCTGGAACACCGAACTCGCCTCCTCCGGCCTGCCGCAGGGGCGTGAACTGGAAATACTGCAGGCCATGAAGGACAAGGTTCCGCCTGAGGTGTTCACGACGCCCTACACCAATCCGGTCGGGGGCGATCCGCAGAAAAGCCGCGACAACCTCCGCAAGGCGATTGCATTGCTCAAAGAAGCCGGATGGGAGATCAAGAACAATCGGATGGTCAATGGCAAGACCGGTCAACCGATGAGTTTCGAGATCCTGTTGTCGAGCCCCATATTGGAGCGCTGGGCGGTGCCCTATGCCAACAATCTCAAGAAAATCGGCATCGATGCGCGGGTGCGCACAGTCGACGCCTCGCAAGCCGTCAACCGCGAACGCAGTTTCGATTACGACATGATCTGGAATGTCTGGGCGGAGACGATGAACCCGGGCAACGAGCAAGCAGATTATTGGGGGTCGGGTTCGGTCGACCAGCAGGGCTCCCACAATTATGCGGGCATCGCCAATCCGGCGGTCGATGAGCTCATCCACATGATCATCTTCGCACCCAATCGTGCGGAACAGGTCGCAGCGATCAAGGCAATGGATCGCGTATTGCTGGCAAACCACTACGTCATCCCGCTGTTCTATCGCGATACCTATAACCTCGCCTATTGGAACACGATTACGCATCCCACCGACTTCCCGACCTATGGACTGGGTTTCCCGGAAGCCTGGTGGTCCGCCTCGGCAAAATGAGCGGGCTTGCAATGCAGGGGCCGTGGGCTCCAAATGGCACGAACGAATCACGACACGCCGGCAGGGCCGGCAAGGGAAGGCTGGCGGATTGAGCGGCATTGGACTGGACGGCGGGCAGACAAGAATGAAATTTCCGGAGGCTGAAAGCTGATGGGCGCTTATGTCATTCGTCGCCTGCTTTTGATGATCCCGACCATTGTCGGCATCATGGCGATTTCATTCATCGTCATTCAGTTCGCCCCCGGCGGCCCGGTCGAGCAGGTGATCGCGCAATTGACCGGTCAGGCCGATAGTGCCGACCAGCGCCTTTCCGGAGGTGGCGATCTTCTCGGCGGCGGCGGCAGCGACGAAGGCTCCAAGTATCGCGGCGCCCAGGGGCTCGATCCGGAGCTGATCGCCAAGCTCGAAAAGCAGTTCGGCTTCGACAAGCCGCCGCTGACGCGTTTCGGCGAGATGATGTGGAATTACATCCGCTTCGATTTCGGCGAGAGCTTCTTCCGCAATACCTCCGTGCTCAATCTCATTAAGGAGAAGCTGCCGGTGTCGATCTCGCTCGGCATCTGGATCTTGATCTTCTCCTATGCCATCTCCATCCCGCTCGGCATCCGCAAGGCGATCAAGGATGGATCGACCTTCGATGTCTGGACGTCGGGCGTCATCGTCGTCGGTTACGCCGTGCCGAGCTTCCTGTTCGGTATTCTGCTGATCGTGCTTTTCGCCGGCGGCTCTTTCTACGACTGGTTTCCGCTGCGCGGCCTGGTCTCCGACAATTTCGACCAACTGGCCTGGTGGCAGAAGCCGCTCGATTATTTCTGGCACCTCACCTTGCCGCTGATCTCGCTGTCGCTCGCCGCCTTCGCCACGACGACGCTGCTGACGAAGAACTCCTTCATCGAGGAGATCAAGAAGCAGTATGTTGTCACCGCCCGCGCCAAGGGCCTGAATGAGCGGCAGGTGCTTTACGGCCATGTGTTCCGCAACGCCATGCTGATCATTATCGCCGGTTTTCCCGGCGCCTTCATCTCCGCCTTCTTCACCGGGTCGCTGCTGATCGAAAACATCTTCTCGCTGGATGGTCTCGGCCGTCTTGGCTACCTCTCGGTTGTCAACCGGGATTACCCGATCGTCTTCGCCACGCTCTATATCTTCTCGCTGCTCGGCCTCGTCGTCAGCCTGGTTTCCGACTTGATCTACACCTGGATCGATCCGCGCATCGATTTCGAGCGGAGGGATGTCTGATGGACGCCGCCGCAAATCCTGCTGTCGCAACACCCGTCAAGCGGCCGCGCAAGGGCCTGCTGTCACCGACCAACATTCGCCGCTGGCAGAATTTCCGGGCGAACGGCCGCGGTTACTGGTCGCTGTGGCTGTTCCTGCTGCTGTTCATCCTCAGTCTGTTTGCCGAATTCCTCGCCAACGACCGGCCGATCATCGCCTCCTACAAGGGCGAGATCCTGTTTCCGGTTCTGGTCGACTATCCAGAGGAGAAGTTCGGCGGCTTTCTCGCCGAGACCGACTACCGATCTTCGGTGATCGCAGACGAGATCAATGCCAATGGCTGGATGGTCTGGCCGCCGATCCGCTATTCCTACCGCTCGGTCAACTCGAACATTCCGCATTCGGCGCCGACCGCCCCCTTCTGGCTGATGAGCAAGGAGGAGCGGTGCTCCGGTTATCCTGAAGGGGTGAACGATCCTGCCTGCACGCTCGGCAATCTCAACTGGCTCGGCACCGACGACCAGGCCCGCGACGTGCTGGCGCGCGTCATTTACGGTTTCCGCATATCGGTGCTCTTCGGCCTGGCTCTGACCATCTGCTCGGCGATCATCGGCGTGACGGCAGGCGCCGTGCAGGGCTATTTCGGCGGCTGGACCGATCTCTTGCTGCAGCGCTTCATCGAGATCTGGTCGTCGATGCCGGTGCTTTACATCCTGCTGATCATCGCCGCCATTCTGCCGCCCGGCTTCTTCGTGCTGCTCGGCATCATGCTGCTCTTTTCCTGGGTCGGCTTCGTCGGCGTGGTGCGCGCCGAATTCCTGCGCGCCCGCAATTTCGAATATGTCCGCGCCGCCCGCGCCCTCGGCGTCAACAATCGTACCATCATGTGGCGCCACCTGCTGCCGAACGCCATGGTGGCGACGCTGACCTTCCTGCCCTTCATCCTCTCCGGGTCGATCACGACGCTGACCTCGCTCGATTTCCTCGGTTTCGGCATGCCGCCGGGCTCCCCCTCGCTCGGCGAGATGATCGCTCAGGGCAAGTCCAACCTGCAGGCTCCTTGGCTCGGGCTGACGGCCTTCTTCGCCATGTCGATCATGCTGTCGCTGCTGATCTTCATCGGCGAAGCCGTGCGCGATGCCTTCGATCCGAGGAAGACGTTTCAATGAGTGACATGACAGAACCGCTCCTTTCCGTCCGCGATCTCTCGGTTGCCTTTCACCAGGGCGGCCAGACCTCGCTCGCCGTCGATCGCATCTCTTTCGATATCGCCAAGGGCGAGGTCGTGGCGCTCGTCGGCGAATCCGGCTCCGGCAAGTCGGTCTCGGCCAATTCGATCCTGCGGCTCTTGCCTTATCCCTCGGCAAGCCATCCCTCCGGTGAGATCCTGTTCAAGGGTACGGACCTTCTGAAGGCGCCGGAGCGGGTGCTGCGGGAAGTCCGCGGCAACGACATCACCATGATTTTCCAGGAGCCGATGACCTCGCTCAATCCGCTTCATACGATCGAGAAGCAGATTGCCGAGATCCTGGCGCTGCACCAGGGCCTCAGCGGCCAGGCGGCGCGGGAGCGCGTGCTGGAATTGTTGAACCAGGTCGGCATCCGCGAGCCGGAAAAACGATTGAAGGCTTATCCGCACGAACTGTCGGGCGGCCAGCGCCAGCGCGTCATGATCGCCATGGCGCTTGCCAACCGGCCGGAACTGCTGATTGCCGACGAGCCGACCACTGCGCTCGACGTCACCGTGCAGGCGCAGATCCTCGAATTGCTGCGGCAGCTGAAGGCCGTGCACGGCATGTCGATGCTGTTCATCACCCATGATCTCGGCATTGTCCGCAAATTCGCCGATCGCGTCTGCGTCATGACCAAGGGCAGGATCGTCGAGACCGGAACGGTCGAGGAGGTTTTCGCCAATCCGAAACACGAATACACTCGCCACCTCCTCGCCTCCGAACCGCGCGGCGAGCCGCCGCTGGCCGATTCCTCGAAGCCGGTGGTGATGGAAGGCTCGGACATCCGTGTCTGGTTCCCGATCAAGGCGGGGCTGATGCGCCGCGTTGTCGATCACGTGAAGGCGGTCGACGGCATCGACCTTTCGCTGCGCGCCGGCCAGACGCTCGGCGTCGTCGGCGAGTCCGGTTCCGGCAAGACCACGCTCGGCCTGGCGCTCACGCGGCTGATTTCCTCGCAAGGCCGGATCGCCTTTGTCGGTAAGGATATAGCCGGCTATTCGTTCAGCGAGATGCGGCCGTTGCGCAACCAGCTGCAGATCGTCTTCCAGGATCCTTACGGCTCACTCAGCCCGCGTATGTCGGTCGGCGATATCATCGCCGAAGGGCTGAAGGTGCACGAGCGATCCTTGACGGCGGAGGAACGTGATCAGCGCGTCTGCTGGGCACTGGAGGAAGTCGGCCTCGATCCCCTGACCCGCTGGCGCTATCCGCACGAATTCTCCGGCGGCCAGCGCCAGCGCATCGCGATCGCCCGCGCCATGGTGCTGAAGCCGCGTTTCGTCATGCTCGACGAGCCGACTTCGGCGCTCGACATGAGCGTGCAGGCGCAGGTGGTCGATCTCTTGCGCGATCTGCAGCAGAAGCATGATCTCGCCTATCTCTTCATCAGCCACGACCTGAAAGTGGTGAAGGCGCTTGCCAACGACGTCATCGTCATGCGTTTCGGCAAAGTGGTGGAGCAGGGCCCGTCGTCTGAAATCTTCCGCGCGCCGAAGGATGATTACACCAGAGCGCTGATGGCCGCCGCCTTCAACATCGAGGCGGTGCCGACATCAGCCGTCCAGCAGTAAAGAAGATCATGTCCGCACGTCCTCCCATTCTCGTCGATATCAAGTTCAATCCCGAAGGCGTCGCCAGGGTGCTGAAGACGGCCTTTTCCGATCGCGGCAGCATCAATCTTGCCGATCCCGCCGATCGGAAGCGTGATCTCCGCGAGGCCGAGTATGCGCTTCTCTGGAAGCCGGATGCCGACCTTTTCGCGCGGGCGCCAAACCTCAAGGTGATCTTCTCCGGCGGCGCCGGCGTCGACCATATCATCGGCATGGACGGCCTGCCCGAGATCCCGATCGTCCGTTTCGTCGACCGCAGCCTGACGACCCGCATGAGCGAATGGGTGGTCATGCAATGCCTGATGCATCTGCGTGCTCAATATTCCCATGATATCCATCAGCGGCGGCGCCAATGGGCCAAGCTGATCGCGCCGGAGGCGGCGGAGGTGACGGTCGGCGTCATGGGCCTTGGCATTCTCGGCTTGGATGCGGTCGCCAAGCTGAAGGTGATGGGTTTTAACGTCATCGGCTGGTCGCGCACCCGCAAGCAGATCGACGGCGTCGAAACCTTCGATGCCGGCGCCTTGGACGGCTTCCTGGCAAGCACCGACATCCTGGTCGGCCTCCTGCCGCTAACCCCTGAGACGACAGGGTTTTATCATAGCGGGCTATTCAAAAAACTGCGTCGCAACGGCGCGCTCGGGCGTCCGGTCTTCATCAATGCCGGCCGCGGCAGGAGCCAGGTCGAAGCCGATATTGTTTCTTCAATCCGCGACGGCACCCTCGGCGGCGCTTCCCTCGACGTGTTCGAGGTGGAGCCGCTTGGGCTCGACAACCCGTTGTGGGAACTGGAGAACGTCTTCATCACGCCGCACGACGCGGCGGTCTCCGAAGAAAACGCGCTGTTCCGCCATGTCGAGACGCAGATCGCCCGTTTCGAGCGCGGCGAACCGCTGCAATTCGTGGTCGACCGCGCCGTCGGCTACTAGAGCATGATGCCGAAAAGTGTGCGCGGTTTTCGGGCGACATCATGCTCTAACTCTTTAATGTAGAACAGGATTCAGATTTTAGGCCAACCGGGCCTAAAATCACCTGTTCTAATGCATGTCGCCGGGAAGTGTGCAGCGGTTCCCGGATAACGACATGCACAAAAACAAAGAGCTAAAGCGCGTCGCATGAATCAAGTTAAGTGCGACGCGCTTTGGGCCCCCGGAACCTTCCAGACAGCCACCCGTTTCCCTGTGGAATTCTCGGGCCGGATCGGTTCGTCAAGACAGCGGAAGGAGACGATGATGGCGCATCAGACGGAAACACGCTGGGAAAAGTCTGACGGCAAGCTTCACAGGGAAGAGCAGATCCCGCCGGTGAAGGCGAGGCAGGGGCGTACGGGTTATCGCATCCTGCTGGTGCTGCTCGCCGCGCTGGTGCTGGCTTTCGTGGTCTGGATCCCGGTCGAGATCTGGGGCAAGCGCGAAGCAAACGAGTTGGCGCCACGGCAGCCCGGCCAGCAGCTGCAGTCGCAGCAGCCTGATACGACATCTGCGCCGACGCTGCAAAAAGGCACGGCAGTTCCGACCGAGACCCAAAACACGACGCCGGCCGCCCCTGGTGTCACGCCTGCAGCACCGGCCCAACCCGCAGCGCCGGCCCAATAAGCATTTGGTAAATGATCTCTCGCATCCCGCCGCCATTTGCGCCGCGGGGTGCTGTTGTTTTATCTGGACTTTGTCTGTCGATTTTTCGATAAGAAGGCGCACGAGCCGGTTCGTGCGCCGGCCCGGACTTGGCAATAGCCGGGAATTTGGCAGCACCTGACCGGAGTGGACAGGGGCAGGAATTTTATGGCCAGGACCGATATTGCAAGACGCGTCTACAATCACGCCTGGAAACTCGATCCGATCGTTCGCAGCCTGATCGATACCGACTTCTATAAGCTTCTGATGTTGCAGATGATCTGGAAGCTTTATCCCGACGTGAACGCGTCCTTCACTCTCATCAATCGCACCAAGCGCGTGCGCCTTGCCGACGAGATCGACGAAGGCGAATTGCGCGAACAGCTCGATCATGCCCGCACGCTGAAACTCGCCAAGAAAGAGATGATCTGGCTGGCGGGTAACAGTTTCTATGGCCGCGCCCAGATCTTCGAGCCGGAATTCCTCGCCTGGCTTTCCAATTTTCAGCTCCCCGAATACGAGCTGTCGAAGAAAGACGGGCAATATGTGCTGGATTTCCACGGGGCCTGGAAGGAAACCACCATGTGGGAGATCCCGGCGCTCGCCATCGTCAACGAGCTGCGTTCGCGCTCGGCGATGAGGGCGCTTGGTCCCTTCACCCTCGATGTGCTCTATGCCCGCGCCAAGGCGAAGATGTGGTCGAAGGTCGAACGGCTGAAGGAACTGCCGGGCTTGCGTATCTCCGATTTCGGCACCCGCCGCCGTCACAGTTTCCTCTGGCAGCGTTGGTGCGTCGAAGCGCTGAAGGAAGGCATCGGCCCGGCCTTTACCGGCACCAGCAACGTCTTGCTGGCGATGGATTCCGATCTCGAAGCGGTCGGCACCAATGCCCACGAATTGCCGATGGTGGCTGCCGCCCTGGCGCAAACCGACGAGCAGCTGCGCAATGCGCCCTACAAGATCCTGCGCGACTGGAACAAGCTTTATGGCGGCAATCTTCTGATCGTCCTGCCGGATGCCTTCGGCACCGCGGCCTTCCTGCGCGACGCGCCGGAATGGGTGGCCGACTGGACAGGCTTCCGCCCGGACAGCGCGCCGCCGATCGAAGGTGGCGAAAAGATCATCGACTGGTGGAAGAAGATGGGCCGCGACCCGCGCCAGAAACTCTTGATCTTCTCCGACGGTCTCGATGTCGACGCCATCATCGATACCTACCGGCATTTCGAAGGCCGCGTGCGCATGAGCTTCGGCTGGGGCACGAACCTGACCAACGATTTTTCCGGCTGTGCGCCGATCGAAATATCCGGCCTCAACCCGATCTCGGTCGTCTGCAAGGTCAGCGACGCCAACGGCCGTCCGGCGGTAAAACTCTCCGACAATCCGCAGAAGGCGACGGGTGACCCGTCAGAGGTCGAGCGCTACCTGAAATTCTTCGGCGCTGAGGACAGGATCGATCAGACCGTTCTGGTGTAGGCGAGCGACAATGCGCCGCCATCCCGTGGCGCATTGTTTTGCCCGGCCATCGCATCCTCGATCGACCAGCCGAAGCGCCAGGCGTCGAACATCGAATACCATTCCTGGAAATCGGTGATCGGCAGAATATCCGGCTTCGACATCGGATTGTCGGCCAGGCTGCGGCCACGTGCACGGTCCCGTACGCCACGCTCCTGCATCTCAAGCAGAGTCTCGAACATCATCACCCCCGGTCTCCTTCGAAGGCTTTATGCAATCATCCTAATAAAGCATTGTCGAGTCCGGATGCGATAATTCGAGTTTTTCACAGGATTAGCTCCAATTTGCTAGTTTTCCACGATCCCCGGCGGATTCCCGTCAGGATCATCCGATCGCGGCTAGCATGACGGGGAGGCCCGGCTTCCTGGCTGGGGTCCGCCACCGAGCCTCCCGGCTGACCGAATCTCGAAAACCGGCAGCATCGACAGATGCCGCTTTCCACTTGCCCCGATCCAATCATGATGATTGCCAGAGTTAACCAACGGTTACTATCCACCGATGTCGTCTCAGTTCGAGGCGACCCGGTTGCTCTCTCAGGCGTTCAGGCAGCCAATCTCCGAAACCGGGTTCTGATCCGGTCCAGGTAATAATGGCCGGGAGATGGCGCGACCGCCATCGCATGAGCTTCCGAGGAGGGAACGCCATCGAACAGACGCTCCTCGCCATTCTTGAAACAAATCCTCAGCCGCCCGTCGTCCTGGCTGAAATAGACCGATTTGATGATCTTCGACTTTACCGAAAGTTCTTCCACCTGTTTAATCTCCGTTTTTTAGTTTGGCAGAAAGATGAACCCAAACGTGCAAAGACGCGGTGAAGCGGCATGGTAAAAAATCAGGAATCTTGCCCAGGTTGTCGGGGCGTCAATCGGATACCGTCGCCACACCTCGATACGGCCGATTGATGGCTTCTGCAGGGTTTCGGTACTGGAACTTGCTGAAAAGAAAGATCGACGTTTGACAGCACCATGTTTTGATGACGATATCTTCCATCCAGAGGCGAGGGATGGCAGAGGTGCAATGTTAGGTGAAGCGATTTCCTTTGTAAGGCGTAATCTGTCTTTTGTGTGTATTGTTGTTGCAGCTAATTGCGCGCTGGTCGCTTTTGATGACTACAGCGGTGGAAACAAAAGTAATTCAGCGCAATTTTTCGTTTCTTTGTCTTTTGCATTCTTCATTCAGAATGCAATATTAAATGGAGACGGGAAAGTTTCAAACCTGACCAGCGGCATGCGTGGGTTTGGTGGCTACATTTGGAAGAATTTGCTTATCATGCTCGTCGGGATGGGAATCGGGATTGGTGGCCCTGTCGCATTCGGCGCCGCTTCTCTATCAAAGAACGTATTTCTACTCTTATGTCTTGCTGTGATCGCAATCATCCTTCCGCTGCTCCTTGCTCTTGTCGGAACCTGGCCCATTGCCGGAATTGCGGGCTCCAAAAGCGGGCTTTCAGCTGCCTTCAGCCGGGGGAAACGCGGTTTGGTTCCCACCTTTTTACGGCTGTTTGCCGGACTTTTTCTGCCCTTCATCTGCGCTTTGATATTGATGACGGCAGCAACATCGATGTCATACGAAGCCGATAGCATCTTCTCGGACGGAAAACTGAACCTCATCGCTTTGGCAGTACTGGTGATTTGCCAATGGGCGTCGATATTCGGCCTGTGCTACGTTTCGATCGTCCTGGCTCGCAAACTGCTGAGTTCCGAGGCTCCGCGGCCTCCTATCGGAGGACGTCAAATGAATGCGGTCGCAGCGACGAGCGTCTCGGAAATTTTCGAATAGGGCCTACAGCGCCGCATGTCTTTTCAGAGGACGCTGTGACACTCTGAATCTACGCGTCGGCCCGAAAATAGATTCCCATCTTCGGGCCGACGCGTTGCTTCGTGATCATGCTGAGCCGCCGCTGGGCATTCCAATATCTGCAAGTCCGGGAAATCTCGGCAGAGGCGTTGAGGCTGCTACCATACACAATGGATCGTCACGAAGGCTGGCATGGCCCTGCGAAGGAAGGAATCCGCGGCTTTAGCGAGATATGGCGGACAGGGTGGGATTCGAACCCACGGTACGCTTTCACGTACACACGCGTTCCAGGCGTGCGCCTTAAACCACTCGGCCACCTGTCCTTCTTGGGCGTTCGCGCCTGGATAGGAGCAAATCGTCGGAACGGCGCGATATATACCGATGAATTTTTGTCGATCAACCGAAATCTAACAGTTTTTTGACTTCTTCAGATAAAACTCGCCTCCGCCCGTCCATTGTGCTTCACCCCATCGACGACTATGTAATTCTCAAGGTGGAGAATGGCGCGGCCGGCCGGGATTGTCCGGCATAACGAGCGTCGGAGGAATTGATGCGTTTCCTGTTGCGTCTGGCCAGCCTTGTCGCGCTTGCGGCGGCCGTTATTGCCGGGACCATCGATTCGATCCAGTCGGTTGCGGCGTCCTCGGTGGTGGTGACGCCGATCTCCGATGCCTGGCAGGATGTCAGCCCGGCAACCCTCACATCGCTGCAATCTTTGCTTTCCTATTATATCCACCCGCGTTTCTATGCCTTCATCTTCCAGTGGCTGATGCTGCAGCCTGCCTTTGCCGTTTTCCTGGTGATTGCGCTGCTTCTCTGGATGATCGGCTATAAGAAGCCGCCGGTGGCCGGTCGCTTCACCGCATAGGCAAGCCGTTTTTCCCCCACGGATCGGCCGCGACCCCGGTCGGGCGCCAATGTTTCCGTCGTCCCGGAATGGCCGGTGGATTGGCTGGAAATTTGGCATCCAGGCGGCAGAGATGTCTAAAAATCAGCCCTCAGGAACGGATTTTCGGCAATCCCTGCAAATCTTTACCGCCTGAAAAATTTCTGGTGAATTTTTCTGTGAGCCATGCAAGGATGCGCGCAGCCAGGCCTCCGGGGGGAGGTCGGTGGTTCCGCAGACATGTCCGGAAAGGACTTGCGGGAGGACCCCTAACGAATAGCAACAACAGGGCTGCACAATGAAAAAATCCCTTCTCACTCTCCTTGCCGTGGCTGCCATGTCGACGACGGCGCTGGCCGCCGATGTCAAGCCGGCGCTGGTTTACGGCACCGGCGGGAAGTTCGATAAGTCCTTCAATGAGGCGGCCTACAACGGTGCCGAGAAGTTCAAGGCCGAGACCGGCATTGCCTATCGCGACTTCGAGCCGACCGGCGACACCCAGGGTGAACAGGCCATCCGCAACTTTGCAAGCCGCGGTTTCAACCCGGTGGTTGCCGTTTCCTTCGCCTGGACCTCGGCCATCGAGAAGGTCGCAGCCGAATTCCCCGATACCAAGTTCATCATCGTTGACGCTGTCGTCGACAAGCCGAACGTCCGCTCGGTGGTCTACAAGGAAGAAGAGGGTTCCTACCTCGTCGGCGTTCTCGCCGGCATGGC
This sequence comes from Rhizobium sp. BK619, assembly GCF_014195245.1. Taxonomy (NCBI): domain Bacteria; kingdom Pseudomonadati; phylum Pseudomonadota; class Alphaproteobacteria; order Hyphomicrobiales; family Rhizobiaceae; genus Rhizobium; species Rhizobium sp. BK619. The sequence continues at coordinate 172,648 of NZ_JACIBH010000003.1, forward strand.
GTCGAAGACCGGCAAGGTCGGCTTCGTCGGCGGCATGGACATTCCGCTGATCCGCAAGTTCGAATGCGGCTACGAGCAGGGCGCACGCGCAGCCAAGGCCAATGTCGAAGTTTTCCAGAACATGACCGGTACCACCGGTGCAGCCTGGAATGACCCGGTTCGCGGCGGCGAACTCACCAAGAACCAGATCGATCAGGGCGCCGACGTTATTTACGCGGCAGCCGGTGCCACCGGTCTCGGCGTCCTGCAGACCGCTGCCGACAACAAGAAGCTGTCGATCGGCGTCGATTCCAACCAGAACCATCTGCATCCGGGCTCCGTCCTGACCTCGATGGTCAAGCGCGTCGACCTCGCCGTCTATAACGCCTATACCGACACCAAAAACGACAAGTTCACCGGCGGCGTCCAGGCGCTCGGCGTCAAGGAAGATGGTGTTGGTGCCGCGATCGACGACAACAACAAGTCGCTGATCACGCCGGAAATGCAGGCGGCTGTCGACAAGGCCAAGGCCGATATCATCGCAGGCACCATCAAGGTTCACGACTATACCTCGGACAACGCTTGCCCGAAGTGATCCGCGCCCGGATGTAATCGACGATTGAGATCGGGCGTATGGCGGAGGGGATTTTCGCCATACGCCCTTTTCTTATTTGGAGCCTGCAGTGACAGATAAGCCCGCTATCGAGCTTGTCGGCATCGATAAGAAATTCGGTGCCGTCCATGCCAACAAGGACATCAACCTCACCGTTGCCAAGGGGACGATCCACGGCATCATCGGTGAAAACGGCGCCGGAAAATCGACGCTGATGTCGATCATTTACGGTTTTTACCATGCCGACAGCGGCGAGATCCGCGTCAATGGCAATCCCGTCACCATCCGCGACAGCCAGGCGGCGATCGCCACCGGCATCGGCATGGTGCACCAGCATTTCATGCTGGTCGATAATTTCACGGTGCTTGAGAATATCATGCTCGGCGCCGAAGGCGGCATGCTGCTGGCGAGAGGCGTCGCATCGGCCCGCGCCGAACTCAAGCGGCTGGAAACGGAGTATGGCCTCGAGGTCGATCCGGACGCGCTGATCGAAGAGCTGCCGGTCGGCCTGCAGCAGCGCGTCGAAATCCTGAAAGCCATGTATCGCGGCGCCGAGATCCTGATCCTCGACGAGCCGACGGGCGTGCTGACGCCGGCCGAAGCCGACCACCTCTTCCGCATTCTCAAGGTGCTGCGCGACCAGGGCAAGACGATCATTCTCATCACCCATAAGCTGCGCGAGATCATGGCGATCACCGACACGGTTTCGGTCATGCGCCGCGGCGAGATGGTCGCGACCCGCAAGACGGCGGAAACGACGGTGGAAGAGCTTGCCGAGCTGATGGTCGGCCGCCGCGTGCTGCTGCGCGTGCAGAAGGGCGAGGCGAACCCTGGAGCGGCTGTGCTCTCCGTCCGCAACCTGACTGTCAAGGACAATCGCGGCGTCACCATGGTCGACAATGTCTCCTTCGACGTGCGCGCAGGCGAGATCGTCGGCATTGCCGGGGTTGCCGGCAACGGCCAATCCGAATTGCTGGAGGCGATAGCCGGCATCCGCAAGCCCGCCTCCGGCGAAATCCTTCTCGACGGCCAGACGATCGACAAGGCCGATCCCGCCCGCCTGCGCGAGCTCGGCCTCGCCCATATTCCCGAAGACCGCCACCATATGGGTCTGGTTTTGAAATTCGAGGAATACGAAAATTCCGTGCTCGGTTACCACCGCCGTCCGGGCTACAGCAAAGGCCCGCTGCTCGATCTCGAGGCGATCCGCAGGGATGCGATGGAGAAGATCGAAAAATACGATATCCGCCCGCCGAACCCGCGGCTGAAGACAGCGAATTTCTCAGGCGGCAACCAGCAGAAGATCGTCGTTGCCCGCGAAATCGAGCGCGATCCGAAGATGCTGATCATCGGCCAGCCGACCCGCGGCGTCGATATCGGCGCCATCGAATTCATCCACCGCCGGATCATCGAAATGCGCGATGCGGGCAAGGCGATCCTGCTCGTCTCCGTCGAACTCGATGAAATCCGCTCCCTTTCAGACCGTATCCTTGTCATGTTTGCCGGCCATGTGGTCGGCGAGAAGACGCCCGATGCCGGTGAACAGACCCTCGGCCTGATGATGGCCGGCATTGCCGCGTGAGGCCTTTATGAGCACTGCTTCCGTTCCGCTGCCAAACTGGATCAACTACGGCCTGATCCCACTTCTCAATCTCATCGTCGCTTTCCTGATCTCCGGCTTCGTCGTCTGGCTGATCGGCGAGAGCCCGCTCGCTGCGCTATCGCTGCTGATCGAAGGCGCGTTCGGTAGCGGCGAAGGCATCGGCTTCACGCTCTACTATGCGACGAGCTTCATCTTCACCGGTCTTTCCGTGGCTGTTGCCATCCATGCCGGCCTGTTCAACATCGGCTCGGAAGGCCAGGCCTATGTCGGTGGGCTGGGCTGCGCGCTGGTGGCGCTCGCGCTCGATCGCTACGTGCCGTGGTATGTGACGATGCCGATCGCCGTCATCGGCGCCGGCCTCTTTGGTGCTGCCTGGGCCTTCATCCCCGCTTTCCTGCAGGCCAAGCGCGGCAGCCATATCGTCATCACGACGATCATGTTCAACTATATCGCCGCCGCCCTGATGGTGTATCTGCTGGTGCATGTGCTGATCGTGCCCGGCAAGATGGCGCCGGAAACCCGCACATTCCTCGACGGCGGGCAGCTTCCCAAGCTTGGCTGGGTCATGAGTATCTTCGGCAGCAAATTGGGTGCTGCGCCGTTCAACGTCTCCTTCATTATCGCCCTTCTTGCCGCCTGGTTTGTCTGGATCCTCATCTGGCGTACCAAGCTCGGCTTCGAGATGCGCACGCTGGGTGTGAGTTCGACGGCTGCCGAGTATGCCGGTATTCCCTATGCGCGGATTGTCATCATCGCCATGCTGCTTTCCGGCGCACTTGCCGGCATGATGGCTTTGAATCCTGTCATGGGCTCTTCCGCGCGCCTGCAGGTGGAGTTCGTCGGCGGCGCAGGCTTCGTCGGCATCGCTGTGTCGTTGATGGGCCGCAATCATCCGCTCGGCATCATCTTCGCCGCGATCCTCTTCGGCATCCTTTATCAGGGCGGCGACTGGATCTCCTTCGAAATGCCGAACATCACCCGCGAGATGATCCTGGTCATCCAGGGTCTGGTGATCCTGTTTGCCGGCGCGCTGGAATATATGTTCCGGCCGGCGATGGTGCACCTCTATCAACAGTTCAAGCGAGCCTGAGGAGCGGACGATGGATTATTACGACATCTTCATCAGCGTTCTGAGCTCGACCATTCGCCTGTCGATTCCGCTGATTTTCACTGCCCTTGCCGGCCTGTTTTCGGAACGCGCCGGCATCTTCGATATCGGCCTTGAGGGCAAGATGCTGGGCTCAGCCTTTGCTGCCGCCTGCATCGCCTATCTCACCGGTTCGGCCTGGCTCGGGCTCGGTGCCGGCATCGTCTGCTCGGTGGCGCTCAGCCTGGTGCATGGCTTCGCCTCGATCACCAACCGTGGCAACCAGATCGTCTCGGGCGTGGCGATCAACTTCTTCATCGCCGGCATCACCATCGTGCTCGGCCAGGCATGGTTCGGCCAGGGCGGGCGCACGCCGCAGCTGTCGGCGGAGGCGCGCTTCGCGCCGATCATCCTGCCCGGCGCCGATGCCGCCCGCGGCGTACCGATCCTCGGCCCGCTCTATGCCAACGTCATATCGGGCAACAATATCCTGACTTACCTTGCCTTTCTTGCCGTGCCGTTTTCCTGGTGGGTGCTTTATCGCACGCGTTTCGGCCTGCGCCTGCGCGCCGTCGGCGAAAACCCAGGTGCGGTCGATACGGCCGGCATCTCGGTCGCCTGGCTGCGCTACCGCGCCGTCATGTGCGCCGGCATCCTCTGCGGCTTTGCCGGCACCTATCTGGCGATCGCCCAGTCCGCCGCCTTCATCAAGGACATGTCGGCCGGCAAGGGCTATATCGCGCTCGCCGCTCTCGTCTTCGCCAAGTGGAAGCCGGTGCCTGTCATGTTCGCCTGCCTGCTCTTCGGCTTCCTCGATGCGCTGGCCAATTTCATGCAGGGAAAGCAGGTGCCGCTGATCGGTGAAGTGCCGGTTCAGGTCTTCCAGGCGCTGCCCTATATCCTCACCTGCATCCTGCTTGCCGGCTTCATCGGCGTTGCGACCCCGCCGAAGGCCGGCGGCGTGCCCTATACGAAGGAGCGTTGATATGTCTCACGACCTGTTCGAAGCCGCTCGCGGCGCCATGGCTTTTGCCCACGCGCCCTATTCGAAATTTCCGGTCGGTGCGGCGATCCGCGCCGAGGACGGCAAGGTCTATAGCGGCGCCAACATCGAAAATCTGTCCTTTCCGCAAGGGTGGTGCGCCGAGCCGACGGCGATCAGTGCCATGATCATGGGTGGCGCCAAGAAGATCGTCGAAATGGCGGTCATCGCCGAAAAGCTGCCGCTCTGCCCGCCCTGCGGCGGCTGCCGCCAGAAGATCTCTGAATTCGCCTCCAAGGACACGAAGATCTATCTCTGCGATGAGGCGGGCGTGCAGAGGACCATGACGATGGAAGAGCTCCTTCCCTTCAGCTTCGAGACCGAACTCGGATGAAGGCGACGGTCGATCTGCTTGCCGCATTGCTCGGCGCTATCAAGCCGCGCCACGGTATCGTGCTCGGCTCCGGCCTCGGCTCCCTCGTTGGAGAGCTGGAAGGCGCCGTGCGTATTCCCTATCGCGACCTGCCGGGCTATCCCGTCAGCGCCGTTTCGGGCCATGCGGGCGAGGTCGTCGCCGGCCGGCTCGGCGGCGTGCCCGTCGTCATGCTCTCCGGCCGCGTGCATTATTACGAGAAGGGCGATGCCAACGCCATGCGCCTGCCGATCGAGGTGCTGAAGGCGCTCGGCGTCGAGTCGCTGATCCTGACCAATTCGGCCGGATCGTTGCGCGACGACATGCCGCCCGGTTCGGTGATGCAGATCACCGATCACATCAACTATTCCGGCATGAACCCGCTGATCGGCGAGGAAAGCGACCACCGTTTCGTCGGCATGACCAATGCGTACGATGCCGACCTCGCTGCGGCGATGCAGAAGGCAGCGGCAAAGCTCAAAATCGAGCTGGCGGAGGGTGTGTACATGTGGTTCTCCGGCCCGAGCTTCGAAACGCCGGCCGAAATCCGCATGGCGCGCATCCTTGGCGCCGATGCCGTCGGCATGTCGACGGTGCCGGAGGTGATCATCGCAAGAATGCTGGGTCTTAGGGTTGCCGCCGCCTCCGTTATCACCAACTATGGGGCGGGTATGACCGGCAATGAGCTCAGCCATGAAGAAACCAAGGACATGGCGCCCATCGGCGGTGCCCGTCTCGCCGCCATATTGAAAGAGATGATTGCGGCCAGAACCGGATAATTTTAGGCCGGGTCGGCGTAAAGTCTGAATCCTGTTCTACATTAGATAGTGAGAGCATGCTGTCATGAGAAAACCGCTCACACTTTTCGGCATCATGCTCTAGAGGAAGCGAAAATGAATAGCCATTCCAACCGGGAAACGGCGGCTGTTGCCCTTTCCCTACTCGATCTGACCAATCTGAAAGATGATTGCACCGAAGCGCAGATCGAGGCACTCTGCACCCGCGCGCAGACGCCCTATGGCAACAGCGCCGCCATCTGCATCTGGCCGCGCTTCGTTGCCTATGCCCGCAACATCCTCGGCACCGGTCATGCCGTGCGGATCGCCACCGTCGTCAATTTCCCCTCGGGTGACATGGAAGTGGCCGACGTTGCCGCCGAAACCCGTGAGGCGATTGCCGACGGCACCGACGAGATCGATCTGGTCATTCCCTACCGCAAGCTTATATCAGGCAATGAGAAGGCGGTGACCGACATGGTCAAGGCAATCCGCGCCGAATGCGCCGGTCCCGTGCTGCTGAAAGTCATTATCGAGGCCGGCGAGTTGAAGGATGCGGCCTTGATCCGTCGCGCCTCTGAACTCGCCATCGAAGCCGGCGCCGATTTCATCAAGACCTCCACCGGCAAGGTCGCCGTCAACGCGACGCTCGAAGCCGCCGACATCATGATCCGCGCCATTCGCGAGAGCGGCCGCAAGGTCGGCTTCAAGCCGGCCGGCGGTATCGGTTCGGTGGCCGATGCGGCGCTTTATCTGAGCCTGGCCGAAACCATCATGGCGCCCGACTGGGCGATGCCGTCGACCTTCCGCTTCGGCGCTTCCGGCCTGCTCGACGATATCCTGGCGGTTCTGAGCGGAACACAATCCGCACCCGCTGCGGCGTCGAGCTATTGAAATGATCCCGCAGGAGATCATCCGGCGCAAACGCGATGGCGACGAACTCGACCCCGCCGATATCCGGTCTTTCATCGCAGCCCTCGCTGCCGGCCAGCTGTCGGAAGGCCAGATCGGCGCCTTCGCCATGGCCGTCTGGTTCAAGGGCATGTCACGCGAGGAAATCGTTGCCCTGACGCTGGCGATGGCCGATTCCGGCGATCGGCTGCAATGGACGGACATCGACCGCCCGATCGCCGACAAACATTCGACCGGCGGTGTCGGCGACAATGTTTCGCTGATGCTGGCGCCGATTGCTGCCGCCTGCGGCCTCGCCGTTCCGATGATATCGGGGCGCGGCCTCGGTCATACCGGCGGCACGCTCGATAAGCTCGAATCCATTCCCGGCTATAGGATCACCCCGGATGCCGACCTGTTCCACAAGGTCGTGAAGCAGGCGGGATGCGCTATTATCGGTCAGACCGGCGCCCTGGCGCCGGCTGATGGCAGGCTCTATGCCGTGCGCGATGTGACCGCTACCGTCGATTCCATTCCGCTCATCACCGCCTCCATCCTGTCGAAGAAACTTGCGGCCGGGCTTCAGACGCTGGTGCTCGACGTCAAGGTCGGCAACGGCGCCTTCATGGCCGACCGCGCCCAGGCGGAGACCCTGGCGCAGTCGCTGGTCGAGGTTGCCAATGGCGCAGGGGTGAAGACCTCGGCGCTGATCACCGACATGAACCAGCCGCTCGCCGATGCGGCCGGCAATGCCGTTGAAATGCGCAATTGCCTGGATTTCCTGGCGGGTGGGAAGGCGGACACGCGGCTCGAGGCCGTCGTTCTTGCCTTTGCCACAGAGATGCTGGTGAAGTCGGGTATCGCCGCGTCCTCTGAAGACGGCGAGGGGATGGCGCGTCGGGCGCTGTCATCGGGAAAGGCAGCTGAGGTTTTCGCGCGCATGGTATCCATGCTTGGCGGCCCGGCCGATCTCTTGGAAAACCCCGACAGGTATCTCGCCAGGGCGCCTGTGGAAAAGCCTGTCCTTGTCGCCCGGTCCGGCTGGCTTGCCGCATGCGACGCGCGTGGCATCGGCGTCAGCGTCATCGATCTTGGCGGCGGCAGACGCCATCCAGCCGACCGGATCGATCATCGCGTCGGCTTCTCAGAATTGCTGCCGCTTGGCAGCCGCGTCACCGCAGGCGAGCCGATCGCGCTGGTTCATGCCGCCGACGACGCAGCCGCGGCAAGGGCGGCGGCCGCTCTTGCCGCGCACTACCGCATCACCGAAGACAGTCCGAAGCTGACGCCGGTGATTTCGACCAGGATCTGACCCGGTTATTGCTTGAGGCTGAGTGAACCGTCGGCGACGGAATAGGAGGCGAGCTTCTGCAGGAAGCTCATGCCGACCAGCGTCGTTGTCAGCGCATCGTCCTTGAGGACGAAGGCTTCGACATCCCGCACGCGAATACCGCCGATTTCGACCCGGTCGAGCATCACATGCGCCGCCTTCGTCTGGCCGTTGGCCGTGTTGACGCCGTAGCGGAAATCGAGCTGGTTGGCGGTGTAGCCGAGCCGGCGGGCGAGCGTCTCGTTGAGCGCCACATAAGTCGCACCGGTATCGATCAGGCCCTGCACCGGCTTGCCATTGATCTTGAAGCTGCCGGTATAATGCCCCTGGGCATCCGCTTGCAGGCGGATTGCATTGCCGGCGGAGACCGGCGCGGGTGCTGCGGGCTTGTCGCCTTCGGTTGAGATGTAATTGGCGGAGAGAGCGTCGGCAGGCTGCTGGCTGGTGCTTCCGAAGAAGGAAGGCGCCTGTGTGGCCAGCACCGCGGCGATGCTGGCGAATATGACGGTACGCACGAGCATGAAACAGAAATCCTTCCTGTATAAACCCGGCTTCATGCAGGGCCTCATGCTTCAAACTTGCTAAGCTTCAAATCCTGATAAGTTGCTAATATCGACAATGAAAGGGCCCGGAGCGGGCCGTCCGGGCCTTAAGTCTTTCGATTTGGTAAAGGAAGGCTGAAATTATTTGGTGCCGTACATGCGGTCGCCGGCATCGCCGAGGCCGGGCACGATATAGCCCTTCTCGTTGAGATGGCTGTCGATCGAGGCGGTGAAAACAGGAACGTCTGGATGGGCGGCGCGGAAGTTCTGGATGCCTTCCGGGGCGGCGAGCAGGCAGAGGAAGCGGATATTGTGGGCGCCGCGTTCCTTGAGCTTGTCGATTGCGGCGATCGAGGAATTGCCGGTCGCCAGCATCGGGTCGACGACGATGATCAGGCGCTCGGCCACGTCTTCAGGCGCCTTGAAGTAATATTCGACCGGCTGCAGCGTCTCGTGGTCGCGGTAGACGCCGATATGCGAGACGCGGGCTGAGGGCACGAGATCGAGCATGCCTTCGAGCAGCCCGTTGCCGGCACGCAGGATCGAGGCGAAGACCAGCTTCTTGCCCTCGAGGATCGGCGATTCCATCGTTTGCAGCGGCGTCTCGATCGTTTCCATCGTCAGTTCGAGATCGCGGGTCACTTCGTAACAAAGCAGTGTGGAGATTTCGCGCAGCAATCGCCGGAAACTTCCCGTCGATGTCTCCTTGCGCCGCATGATGGTGAGCTTGTGCTGCACAAGCGGATGATCGATGACCGTGACGCCGTCCATGGGGAAGCCTTTCATTCTTTCTATCGAATGTTTCTTTCACGGAAATCGGCCCGACCGCAAGAGTGGCGGTAAATTTGCACCGATCTTCCCCAGCCTCGCTCTAAATTTGGCCTCAAAGCCGGGCGAGCAGCGCCTTGCGTGTCTCTTCGTCGACGAAGGCCGCTTCGATCGCCGTTCGCGTCATGGCATCGATCTCGGCGTCGCTGAAGCCGAAAGCCTCGGCGGCAAGTTCGTATTCCCGCGCAAGCGAAGTATGAAAGAAAGGCGGATCGTCCGAGCTGATCGTCACCCGCACGCCGGCTTCCTTCAGCCGGCGCAGCGGATGCGAAGCGAAATCGGGAAAGACCTTGAGCGCGATATTGGAGCCCGGGCAGATCTCGAGCACGGTGCCGAGATCGGCAAGCCGCTTCACCAGATCGACATCCTCGATGGCGCGCACGCCATGGCCGATACGCGAGGGGCGCACCGCATCGAGCGCGTCGGCGACGCTGAAGGCGCCACAGACCTCGCCGGCATGAATGGTGAGCCCCAGGCCGGCATCGCGGGCGATATCGAAGGCCCTGATATAATCGGCCACACGCCCCATGCGCTCCTCGCCGGCAAGGTTGAAGCCGGTTATCAACGGATTGTCGGCCTTTGCCGCGTATTCGGCCGCACCGATGACGCTCTCCGGACCGAAATGCCGCTCGCCGGTGACGATCAGCCGGGCTTCGATGCCGCTCTTTTCCCTGGCCCGCCGGATGCCCTCGCAGATGCCTGACATATAGGCATCGGCGCCGAGGCCGATGCGTTTGCCGTGGTCGGGCGAAACGATGAGCTCGCTGTAGATCGTATTGATGCCGGCGAGTTCGTCGAGATAGGTCTCGGTCAGAAGCGCATAGTCCTCCTCGGTCCTGTAGACCTCGGAAACCTTGTCGTAACATTCGAGGAAGCTTGCGAAGTCATGCCAGACATAGGCTCCGCCGCGAAGCTCGCCGCTGATGTCGACGCCGTATTTGCGCGCCTGCGCAGCGGTCAGTTCAGGAGGAGCCGCACCCTCCAGATGGCAGTGCAATTCGACCTTCTTCAAATGCGACGTCACAGAAAACTCCTTCCATGCGGTCCGGCCGGAATGCCGAGATGGCGCGCAATGCTCTCGCCGATATCGGCGTAGCTGCGGCGCACGCCGATTGAACGCGACCGGATGCCGGGGCCATAGGCGATGACGGGCACACGCTCGCGCGTATGGTCCGTGCCGCGCCAGGTCGGGTCGCAGCCGTGATCGGCGGTGAGCACGACGAGATCGCCCGGCTTCAATTTCTTGTGGACTTCGGCCAGTCGTGCATCGAAGGCTTCGAGTGCGGCGGCATAACCCGGCACATCGCGGCGATGGCCGTAAACCATGTCGAAGTCGACGAAATTGGTGAAGACCAGATCGCCGTCCTCGGCCTCGTCGATGGTGGAGAGCGTCGCATCCATCAGCGCCTCGTTGCCGTTCGCCTTGATCAGGCGCGAAATCCCTTGATGCGCGAAGATGTCGCCGATCTTTCCCACAGCGTGCACATGCCGGCCGTGTTCGATCAGCCGGTCAAGCAGCGTCGGCTCCGGCGGCAGCACCGAGAAGTCGCGCCGGTTTCCGGTGCGCTGGAAGGTCGAGCTGGAATGACCGGTGAAGGGCCGGGCGATGACACGGCCGATATTGTAGCGATCGAGCAGTCCCCGGGCGACCTGGCAGAAGGCGAGCAGGCGATCGAGGCCGAAATGCACTTCGTGCGCCGCGACCTGGAAGACCGAATCCGAGGAGGTGTAGCAGATCGGTTTGCCGGTGCGGATATGCTCCTCGCCAAGCCGGGCAATGATTTCCGTTCCCGAAGCATGGCAATTGCCGAGAATGCCGGACACGCCGGCCTCCCTGCAAAGCGCCTCGATGAGTTCCTCGGGAAAGGCGTCGCCCTCCGTCGGGAAATAACCCCAATCGAAACTGACGGGTGTTCCTGCGATCTCCCAATGGCCTGACGGCGTATCCTTGCCGCGGGAGATTTCGGTGGCGGCGCCGTAAATGCCGTAGACCTTCTCCGGGATCGGCATGCCGGCGGGGAACCGGCCGGAGGCGGAGCGGGCGATCTGCATCAGCCCGAGTTCCGACAGGTTGGGCAGGCAAAGCGGTCCGCTGCGCAATCCGGCGCGGTCTCCGGCACCTGCCGCGCAGAACTCGGCGATATGGCCGAGCGTATCGGCGCCCTCATCGCCATAGGCCGCCGCATCCGGCGCGCCGCCGACGCCGAAGGAATCCAGAACGAAAAGAAAGGCACGCGCCATTTTACACCCGAAGAACCGATCGCCGCCCCGGAAACGTCGGAGGTAGCATAGCCTCAGCCATATAATGCTGCGACCGGCTTGGCAAATTCGAGAAGGGGCGTCAGCAGTCGCTGCAGGGGATCGAGTCGCCTTGCCGCTGGCGGTAGAAATAGCTGCGACTGATGGTGATCGTGCGCATGCCGTCCGGCATGAAGTTCGGCGCAAACAGGAACATCGTATAGGGGATGCTGAGCTCGGTACGAACAAGGAAGCTGTTCGCCGTCTTCATATCGGACGGCACATTGCTGACTGCCGAGTTTTTGGCATAGGGCACCGTCCCATCCTGCGCCCAGGACCAGAGCACCTTCGCATTGGCGCTGGCATCGATGGTGATCCCGGTGATCTTCAGCGTCAGCGACGTCGCATTGTAGGGCACGAAGATCGAGTTTGCGACCGACGGCATCTGCGCAAGCGCGCTCTTGGTGACGGATTGCTGCTGGGTGACGACGTCGGCCACCGTGCCTGCGGCGCGTGTCGCCCGCTTGCTGACGCTGAGGCCGATCGTGATCTCGAAAGCGCCGATATAGAGCATGATGAGCACGGGAAAGAGGATCGCGAATTCGATCGCTCCGGCGCCCTTGCGGTCTTGTGCCAGCCGCCGCACCGTCAATACCAGCCTGGTGAACGGGTTGAGACGCGCCATTATGGATACTGCTCGCTCTGGAAGGCCGCGGTGGCGACGATCAGATAATAATTCGGCATCGAACCGTCAGAGGGCCGTATCGTCGTGATATAGGGCCGGACCAGATCCGTGATGATTTCCCAGCGGTAGTAGGCGCGGACCATGTTGATGGTCCCGGCGCCGCCCGGTGTATATTTGAAGGCCGCCGTGTTGATGTCGGCATATTTGGCGGTGGAAAGCTTGGGAATTGTCGTCGGAATGGCTGAGAAGGTGCTGAAGGTCTGCACATCCACGTAGAGCTTGCTCGGCGTCGCCACTTCGGTCGCAGAGCAGCGGATCAGGATCGAGATCTCATTGCAGAAGGCCTGGCGGAACTGCGCCTGGTTCATATCGGTCATGCGGCCGAGATTATAGGTGATCTGCCCGGTTCGCATCTTCCGGCTCATCGTATCGACGGCGTTGGAGACCAGCTCCTCGGCAGCGAAGGCGACGAAGGTTTCGAGGATGGCGAAAATCACCAGGAAATAGGGAATGGCGAGCAAGGCGAATTCGATCGCCGCAGCCCCCTCGCGCGAGCGGGCGAGAGCGCGAAACCGCAAGAATCGGAACGGCGCTGGGGAGTGCGCCTTATCCGTCTTCTGATCAATTACCGTCATTGCCTGGACCCGAGCGACATTCTCTGTCTGCCACACTAGGGTCCGTTCGTTGATTTTCCGTTTCAGTCTGACGCGACGATTTTAACGAATAGCTAAAGTAAGGGCGGGAAGCCGATCAGGGCGAGGTGGTGCCGGTCGCCGCCTGCTGCGCATGCTGTTCGCAGTTCGGCGTGCAGGACAGCACGGAGCGTTCGGTCTGCCGGTAGACGCGTACCGTATTGCCCTCATCGATCGACACCAGAATGCGCTCGTCGAGGATGGCATTGCCGTCGGCATCGAGCAGCACCAGATTGGTGGTGCCGAAGCTGCGTCCTGTGAGGACGATGGTCTTGGCGTCGGCGACGGTCGCATCGGCGACCTTGGCATTGCCGACGATGACCTTGCTGACAGGGCGGTCGAGCTTCAATACGCGCGCGTGATCCATATAGACGCGCAGCATGTCATCGTCTGCGGCCGCGGAAACTCCCGAAACACCGAAAACGGCGATCATGCCGGCAAAGAAAATGGTTTTGCCGCTCGATGACATTTGGTCCTCTTTCACGATCACAGCGCAATATCGGCATAGAATGGAAAAAAATGGTGAACGAAGCCTTAAGCCGGCAGCCCTGTTCCGGAATGAGGCGCGATGATCCGATATGATACGGCCTCCGAGGCGCACGCGGCGGTTGGACACCGTGCTATGTGCTATTTCCGGATGAATGCAGCTGGTATAGCGGGAATATTGTTAAATATTGAGGTAAGCCCGTAAGAAAATACTTACTCTACAAAGGCATGTTGTCTCGTTCAAATCTCGTTAACTCTTTTCCTTAAGTCGATAGAAACGCCCATTCGCTAGGTTGCAGTCATCCGATCAACGGCAACAGTTGGCGGACGTGCTGAACATCAACTGGAGTTAGGAGTTACCATGACCAAGCTTTTTAGCCGTTTTCTGAAGGACGAATCCGGCGCGACCGCAATCGAATACGGCCTGATCGCCGCCCTCATTTCCGTAGCGCTCATCACCGGCGCAACCGCGCTCGGCACCAAAATCGGCAACACGTTTAACGGCTTGAGCACCAAGATGGACAGCGCCACTTCGGCGGCCAACTAAGACGAGCGTTGCCGACGCGGCCTCTGCCTAATACCGGCCGGATTTGCTTCGGCCGAACTATCGAGCGGGCTCACAGGCTGAACGGCCGTGAGCCTTTTCGCATCAAGTCAGGATCGGGTATACGCATGATCGCCGCTGCAGTCTTCATGATACTGCCACTCTGCCTGGCCATGGCGGGCTTCTCGGATCTGTTCACCATGACGATCCCGAACCGCGTTTCCTTGATCCTCATCGTCTCCTTCTTCGTTCTCGCGCCCCTTTCCGGCCTTGGCTTGCAAGCGATCGGCATGCATCTCGCCGCAGCCGCCATCGTCTTTTCCGCCTGTTTCGCGCTTTTTGCCTTCAATGTGATGGGCGGCGGCGACGCCAAGCTGTTGAGCGCTACCGCGCTCTGGTTTGGCTTGAACGAATCCCTTCTTTTCCTGATGACCGATGTTGCCATAATCGGCGGCTTCATCACTTTGCTGATCCTGATGGTGAGGGCGCAATCGGATACGATCCTCGCTATCGGCTTGCCGGTACCGAACTCGGTTCTCATCGCCAAGAAGATTCCCTACGGCATTGCGATCGCGATTGGCGGTTTCATGGCCTTCCCGGACTCGCCACTCTTCCTCACCACGCTGGAAAGCCTGAAATAACGGCATTTACATGCTCGTTAACTTAAAATGTAAGCGTTCCATTAACCATAATTATACCAATTGCTGAGCATTCTGCAGGGCGAACATATCGTGCCCTGAGGAATGATCGATGAAACCGGCCCGCCTTATAATCCTAGCTGTCGCCGTGGTGGCAGCCGGCCTTGCCGGCTTCCTGGCGATGCAAATGGCAGGCAGTGGCGGTGTCGTCACCCAGGTTCAGTCGGTCATCGAGAAGGAACCGACCGTCAACATCCTCGTCTCGAGCGCCAATCTGGCCGTCGGCGAAAGGCTTGACGATAAGTCGGTTCATTGGATGCCCTGGCCGCAGGGTGGTGTCGTCCCCGGCCTGATCACCGAAGCCGACAAGCCGGACGCGATCAAGGATCTGCAAGGTGCCGTCGTGCGTCTGCCGATTTTCGAAGGCGAACCGATCCGGCCGGAAAAGGTCGCCGATTCCAACAGCCGCATCCTTTCCTCGCTCTTGCCGGCCGGCAAGCGCGCCGTCGCGACCGAAATATCGGTGTCTACGGGTGCCGGCGGTTTCATCCTGCCGAACGACCGCGTCGACGTCATCATGGTCCGCAAGGGTACCGAGGCCAATAAGCTCATCACCGAAACCGTGCTGAGCAATGTCCGCGTCCTCGCCATCGACCAGCAGATCCAAGAAAAGGATGACGGCTCGAAGGCCGTAGTCGGCACGACCGCCACACTCGAGCTTACGCCGGATCAGACAAAGGTTCTCGCTGTCGCCCAGCAGATGGCGGACCGGCTGTCGCTGGCGCTGCGCTCGGTCGCCGATGCGCAGGAGCAGGATACCAGCGCTGCCGACTATCTGCTGAGCGGCGACAACGGCAGTGCGAGCATTCAGGTCATCAAATCGGGCGCCATCGTCACCGATGCCAGCGCCGCGCCGAAGGCGGAGTAAAAGAACGTGCAAATGGGCAATTCAACGCGGCGCGCCGGGCTTCTCCTGACAGGTTTCTTCTCGCTGGCGGTCGGCGTCTCCGGTATTGCGCCGGCCTCTTTCGCACCGCTTCTGGGGTCAAGCGAGGCGCGTGCCGATTCCGAGAACCTGGTCCGCATCTCGCAGACCGGCCGCGATGCCCATCGTCGGCTGAAGCTCGGGCTGAACAAGGCCGTTGTCGTCGATCTGCCGGAGGATGCGCATGATATTCTCGTCTCCGATCCGACCATGGCCGATGCCGTCACCCGCACTTCGCGGCGCATCTACCTGTTCGGCAAGAAGGTCGGCCAGACGAATATTTTCGTTTTCGGCGCCGGCGGGCAGGAGATCGTCAATCTCGACATCGAGATCGAGCGCGATGTTTCCGGCCTCGAAGTCAATCTCCACCGCTTCATTCCAGACTCCAACATCAATGTCGAAATCGTCTCCGACAACATCGTGCTGACCGGCACCGTGCGCACGCCGCAGGATGCCACGCAGGCGGCCGATCTGGCGCAGGTCTTCCTGAAGGGCGGCGAGGCGACGACCAGAACCGAGACGGCATCGGGTACCGGCGGCGACAGCTCGGTGGCGCTCTTTGCCGAAGGCCGCCAGACCTCGCAGGTCGTCAACCTGCTGCAGATCGAAGGCGAAGACCAGGTCACCCTCAAGGTGACGATCGCCGAGGTCCGCCGCGAGGTGCTGAAGCAGCTCGGCTTCGACAATCTGGTTTCCAATTCTTCCGGCATGACGGTCGCCCAACTTGGCAGCCCCAGCGCCGACAGCGCCACATCCGTCGTTGGCGGCGGCCTGGCGGCGCTCTTCAAGAGCTCGATCGGGAAATACGATATTTCCACCTACCTCAACGCGCTGGAGCAGGCCAAGGTCGTCAAGACGCTCGCCGAGCCGACACTGACGGCGATATCGGGCCAGGCCGCGACCTTCAATTCCGGCGGCCAACAGCTCTATTCGACAACCGACAGCAACGGCAACGTCACCGTCGTACCGTTCAACTACGGTATCAACCTCGCCTTCAAGCCGGTCGTGCTCTCATCGGGACGCATCAGTCTGCAGATCAAGACCAATGTCTCCGAACCGGTCGCCGGCAGCAGCGGCGCGACCTATCAGCGCCGCTCGGCGGAAACCTCGGTGGAACTGCCCTCGGGCGGCTCCATCGCGCTAGCCGGCCTGATCCGTGACAACGTCTCGCAGACGATGGGCGGCACACCTGGTGTCTCGAAAATCCCGCTGCTCGGTACCCTCTTCCGCCAGAAGGGGTTCGAGCGTCAGGAAACCGAGCTTGTCATCATCGCGACGCCCTACCTGGTGCGTCCGGTGGCGCGCAATCAACTCAATCGGCCGGACGATAATTTCAGCCCCGAGAATGACGGTGCGACCTTCTTCCTCAACCGTGTCAACAAGGTCTATGGCCGCCGCGAGGCGCCCGTCGCCGATGCGCAGTTCCACGGATCGATCGGGTTCATCTACAAATGAGCGGGGCAGGATCGGCAGCAATGGAAGAGAACAGAGATCAGGCGATGGCCCATATCAATTCGACGACACCCCGCCTCGGAATCGAGAAGGGGCTCTTTGCCGCGGTCGCCATGGCGCTGGCCGTGCTTTCCGGATGCGCCGGCCCGCACGACCAGCTGACGACCGGCGGCATTCCCGACGACTATCGCGCCCGCCACCCGATCATCGTCACCGAAGCGGAGCAGACGGTCGATATACCCGTGGCCTCCACCGACCGCCGGCTGACAAACGCCCAGCGCGACCTCATTCGCGGTTTTGCCGCAAACTACATCGCCCGCGCCTCGGGTCCGGTTTACGTGCTGTCGCCGCAAGGCTCGCCGAATTCGCCGGCAGCCTATCAGCTGCGCAATCAGGTCCGTGCCGAGCTGGCCTCAAGGGGGATCGCAAGTTCGAAAATCGTCAACACTTCCTATGCCGCGGTCGGGCCCGGCGATGCGGCGCCGATCCGGCTGAGCTTTACCGGCACCACCGCGATCACCACCCAATGCGGCCAGTGGCCGAAAGACATCTCGAACGATTTCACCAACCAGAATTACTATAATTTCGGCTGTGCTTCGCAGAACAACCTCGCCGCCCAGATCGCCAATCCGGAGGATCTGGTGGCGCCCCGCGGCATGACGCCGATCGACGCGCAGCGGCGCAACAATGCGATCCAGGAATACCGGACGACGACGTCGACGATCGAAGAGGTCACCGGCAGCGACAGCAGCTTCTGAGACGGAACGGAATGATGAGCGCGATCGAATACGAAATCAAAAATCCGAGCGAGCTTCGCCACGCCGAGGAGGCCGTGCGCATGGCGGACCTGGAAAACATGCGGCCGCTGCCACGCATCTCCGTGCATGCCTTCTGCGAGAGCGAGGCTCTGCAGCAGGTCATGGAACGTTGCGCCAATGATCGGCGTGTGGCCAAGGTCAGCCTGCGGATCACCAGCGGCGGCATCGCCGCTGCCGCCAATATGTTTTCCGGCGCCCCGACGCCGAACCTCATCATCCTCGAGACCAAGGCGAACGCGGGCAGCCTCCTCGCCGAGCTTGCGCCGCTCGCCGCCGTTTGCGACCCCAGCACCAAGGTCGTCATCGTCGGCTATTACAACGATATCGCGCTTTATCGCGAACTCATCCGTAACGGCATCTCCGAATATATGGTCCAACCGGTCGCCATGCCTGATATTCTGACGGCGATGGCTTCGATCTTCGTCGATCCCGAAGCCGAGCCGCTCGGCCGCAGCATCGCCTTTATCGGCTCGAAGGGCGGCACCGGCGCTTCGACCATCGCGCATAATTGCGCCTTCGGCATTTCCAATCTCTTCTCCACCGAGACGATCCTGGCCGATCTCGACCTGCCCTATGGCACGGCGAACATCGACTTCGATCAGGATCCGGCGCTCGGCATCGCCGAAGCGGTCTTCGCACCCGACCGCCTCGACGAGGTCTTCCTCGACCGTCTGCTGACGAAATGCTCCGAGCATCTTTCCCTGCTTGCGGCACCTTCACTGCTCGACCGCGCCTATGATTTCGACGGTCATGCTTTCCAGCCGGTGCTCGATGTCCTGCAGCGCAGCGCGCCCGTCACCGTGCTCGACGTTCCGCATGCATGGTCGGAATGGACGCGCTCGGTGCTGTCGAGCGTCGACGAAGTGGTCATCACCGCGGTTCCCGATCTCGCCAACCTGCGCAATGCCAAGAACATGCTGGATGCGCTGCGCAAGATGCGGCCGAACGACAAGCCGCCGCATCTCGTCCTCAATCAGGTCGGCATGCCGAAGCGCCCGGAGATTTCACCGTCGGATTTCTGTGAGCCGCTGGAGATCGATCCGATCGCGATCATCCCCTTCGACATCAATCTTTTCGGCAATGCCGCCAATAGCGGCCGGATGATCTCGGAAGTGGACCCGAAATCGCCGACGGCGGAGACCTTTTCGCAGATCTCGCACATCGTCACCGGCCGTGTCGCCATCAGGAAGGCGAAGAAGGCCGGCCTGCTGGGCCTCCTGAAGCGTAAGTAGACGATGAGCAATTCCAGCAAAAGTGTGCAGCGGTTTTGCGTCAGGAATTGCGTGAAAACAAAAAGATAGGGCATTTCCGTGACTCGGAGAAAAACGGAAATGCTCTAGAACAAGCAGATTGGATTGAGCGGCATGTTTGGAAAACGCGGAAATGAAGGGTCCGGAAAGGTCGGAGGGGCGATTGCTCCCCCGCCGCCGGCTCCGGCTGCCGCCCCTGCGGCCTCTTCCCCCTCCATTCTGGTCGAACCTTCGCGCGAGCCCGCACGCCAGCAGGTGACGCCGCCGCCGATGCAGACGCCGCAGCGCAAGCGCCCTGTCCGCACCGATGAATATTACGACACCAAGGCGCAGGTCTTTTCCGCGCTGATCGATACGATCGATCTCTCGCAGCTTTCCAAGCTCGACGGCGAAAGCGCACGCGAAGAAATCCGCGACATCGTCAACGACATCATCACCATCAAGAACTTTGCGATGTCGATCTCCGAGCAGGAGGAACTGCTCGAGGATATCTGCAACGACGTCCTCGGCTACGGTCCGCTGGAGCCGTTGCTGGCGCGTGACGACATCGCCGACATCATGGTCAACGGCGCCGGCCAGACTTTCATCGAAGTCGGCGGCAAGACGATCGAATCGGAGATCCGCTTCCGCGACAATGCGCAGCTTCTCTCGATCTGCCAGCGCATCGTCAGCCAGGTCGGCCGCCGTGTCGACGAATCGAGCCCGATCTGCGACGCCCGCCTGCCGGATGGCTCGCGCGTCAACGTTATCGCGCCGCCGCTGTCGATCGACGGGCCGGCGCTCACCATCCGCAAATTCAAGAAGGACAAGCTGACGCTCGATCAGCTCGTCCGTTTCGGTGCAATCACGGCGGAAGGCGCGACCGTGCTGCAGATCATCGGCCGGGTGCGCTGCAACGTCGTCATCTCAGGCGGTACCGGCTCGGGCAAGACGACGCTGCTGAACTGCCTCACCAACTATATCGACAGGGATGAACGCGTCATCACCTGCGAGGATACCGCCGAACTGCAGCTGCAGCAGCCGCATGTCGTGCGCTTGGAAACGCGCCCGCCGAATATCGAAGGCGAGGGCGAGATCACCATGCGCGATCTGGTCAAGAACTGCCTGCGTATGCGTCCCGAGCGCATCATCGTCGGCGAAGTGCGCGGACCTGAAGTTTTCGACCTGCTGCAGGCGATGAACACCGGTCACGACGGCTCGATGGGCACCATCCACGCCAACACGCCGCGCGAATGCCTGAGCCGTATCGAATCGATGATCGCCATGGGTGGCTTCACCCTGCCGGCAAAGACGGTGCGTGAAATCATCTCCAGCTCGGTGGATGTGATCGTCCAGGCGGCGCGACTTCGCGACGGTTCGCGCCGCATCACCCAGATTACCGAAGTGATCGGCATGGAAGGCGACGTCATCATCACCCAGGACCTGATGCGCTACGAGATCGAAGGCGAAGATGCCGGCGGCCGCCTGATCGGCCGGCACATGTCGACCGGCGTCGGCAAACCGCATTTCTGGGATCGCGCCCGCTACTTCAACGAGGAAAAGCGCCTGGCCGCAGCCCTCGACGCGATGGAAGCGAAAACGAAGGATTAGGCGAGATGTTCGGGTTCGATCCGATAGTGCTGGCAATCGTCGTCCTTGCCGCCGTCTCCGCGGCGGCGGTCGCCTATGCCCTGATGTATTCCCGGATCGAGGCCGACAAGAAATCGGCAAGCCGCATCGACCGCGTCAAATCGGCTGAAAGCGACCGGGTCAAGGTCAAGGCCGCCCGCGACCGAGTGCAGGAAATGTCGAAGCGCCGAAAATCGGTGCAGGACAATCTCAAGGATCTGGAAAAGCGCCAGCACGAAAAGACCAAGAAGACCCTGACGATGAAATCTCGGCTGGTCCAGGCCGGCCTGACGATCACGGTCGGGAAATTCTATATCATCAGCGCCATCTTCGCCTGCGTGCTGCTGCTCATGGCGTTCCTCATCGGTGTATCGTTGATGGTGATAATCGGGATCGCCGTCGTTGCCGGTCTCGGCCTGCCGCGCTGGATCGTCGGCTTCCTGATCAAGCGTCGCCAGAACAAGTTCCTCAATGAGCTCCCCAATGCGCTTGACGTGATCACCCGCTCGATCAAATCAGGCCTGCCGCTCAACGATGCGATCCGTCTTATCGCCACCGAAGGCACCGAGCCTGTGAAGAGCGAGTTCCGGCGGGTGATCGAGGCGCAGCAGGTGGGTCTCAGCATCCCCGACGCCTGCGCTCGCATGACGGCCCACATGCCGCTCCAGGAAGTCAGCTTCTTCGCCATCGTCATCGCCATCCAGTCGCAGGCTGGCGGCAATCTGTCGGAAGCGATCGGCAACCTTTCCAAGGTGATACGCGAGCGCCGGAAGATGAAGGCCAAGGTCTCGGCGCTGTCGATGGAAGCCAAGGCGTCGGCGGTCATCATCGGTGCGCTACCCTTCATCGTCGCGACCCTCGTCTATCTCACCTCGCCGAGCTACATGATGATCCTTTTCACCGATCCGCGCGGCCATTTCATCATGGGCGTCTCGGCGATCTGGATGTCGATCGGCATCTTCGTCATGCGCAACATGGTCAATTTTGACATTTAGCCGGAAGGACGCCCCATGTCGCAGGACCTTGCCGCAACCCTGACCAATCCGAGCATGCTGATCGCGCTCCTCGTCGCGATCGCGGTGTTCGCCACGTTTTATACGATTGCCGTCCCCTTCTTCGAGCGCGGCGATCTCAACAAGCGCATGAAGGCCGTTTCCACAGAGCGCGAGCAGATCCGCGCGCGCGAACGCGCCCGCATGAACACCGAAACCGGCGCCGGCAAGGCCTCGCTCAGAAGCCAGAACAATCGCTCGGTCCGCCAGATCGTCGAGCGCTTCAACCTGCGCAAGGCGCTCGTCGACGAGAATACCGTCAACAAGCTGCGCGCTGCCGGTTTTCGCTCGGAGAATGCGCTGAATACTTTCCTCGTGGCGCGGTTCCTGCTGCCCTTCCTCTTCCTGGCGCTTGCCGCCTTCTGGGTCTTCGGCCTCGGCAATCTCCCCGAAAGGGGCATGCCCATCCGCCTCTTTGCTGTCATCGGCATCGGCTATCTCGGCTTTTACGCACCGAACATCTATATCTCGAACCGCATGGGCAAGCGTCAGCACTCGATCAAGCGGGCCTGGCCGGATGCGCTCGACCTGATGCTGATCTGCGTCGAATCCGGCATCTCGATCGAGGCGGCGATGCGTCGTGTGTCGGAAGAACTCGGCGAGCAGTCGCCGCCGCTCGCCGAGGAGATGGTGTTGACCACGGCCGAGCTCTCCTTCTTGCCGGATCGCCGCGTGGCGCTCGAAAATCTTGCCACGCGCACCCAGATCGAGTTGGTACGCTCAGTCACGCAAGCGCTGATCCAGGCCGACCGCTACGGCACCCCGGTGGCGCAGGCGTTGCGTGTTCTGGCCCAGGAAGGGCGCGACGAGCGCATGAACGAAGCGGAAAAGAAGGCAGCCGCCCTGCCGCCGAAACTAACGGTGCCGATGATCCTGTTCTTCCTGCCGGTGCTGATCGCCGTCATTCTCGGCCCGGCCGGCATTCAGGTGTCAGACAAGTTCTGATCTTGCCGCCGGTTAAATCGATTCCGATTTGAGGAATAATGCGATACCTTCGATCTCAAACGAGGGTTTTTGAATGTCTTCCGCAGGCGTTTTCATCAGCATTATGGCAGCCTTGATGGTCGGCGCGATGAGTCCCGGCCCGAGCTTCGTGGTCGTCTCCAGGATTGCCATTTCGCGGTCGCGGCTGGATGGTCTCGCGGCCGCACTCGGCATGGGCGCCGGCGGTGTGGTTTTTGCCGTATTGGCGCTCGCCGGTCTGACAGCGCTGCTGTCGCAGTTCGAATGGCTCTATATCTTGCTGAAGGTGGCAGGCGGCGCCTATCTCATCTATATCGCCGTCAATATCTGGAGAGGTGCCGGAGAGCCGCTGGAGGTCTCCGACGCCGGCGACAGCCACCGCGCGCCGAGGCGCAGCTTCATGACTGCGCTGCTGACCCAGCTCAGCAACCCGAAGACCATCATCGTCTATGCCAGCCTCTTTGCCGCGCTCCTTCCGAGGACGGTGCCGCTCGATCTCATGATTGCGCTACCGCTCGGCGTCTTTGCGGTGGAAGCGGGATGGTATTCGATCGTGGCGCTGGCCTTTTCGGCCCGCCATCCGCGGCGGCTCTATCTCGCCGCGAAGAGCTGGATCGACCGGACTGCAGGTGCTGTCATGGGCGGCCTCGGACTTCGTCTCATTCTTTCGGGCTTGAGCGCGCGCTAAGACAATTGTCAGTTGGTGTTGCTGCCGTCCGCGGCACCCGGCGTCTTGTCCTTGGCGGCAAGCTTCTGCCAGGAATTCTGCTGCGAGAGCATGCCGCGGAGATAGGCGACATTGGCATCGGCCTGTTGCGGAGAAAGTTCGCGCCGCGCGATCTGCTCGGCTTCCGGGAAACGTCCCTGAAGGCCGACGACGAGGGCAAGGTTCTGCCTGACGCGGCTGTCGGCTGTGGGTTGGCTGGCGGCGGAGCGCAGATAAGTCTCAGCCGTGCGCAGATCGCCCGTCAGCACATAGGACATGCCGAGATTGGAAAGGATGGAGGGCTCGTTCGGCTGGATGTCGAGCGCGTCGCGGTAGCGCTGCCGGGCATCGCTTGCCTTGCCCATCTGGTCGAGGATCGCGCCTTCGGCCGAGATCAGCTTCCAGTCCGGACGATCAGGTGTCTGGGCGCGGCCGATCGTGTCGAGCGCCTGCTGGAACTGGCCGGCCGCCGCTTGCGCCTTGCCGTAGGCGGCCAGCACGTTGCGGTCGGCGGGATTGCTGATCGCCACCTGCTGCATCACCGCGAGCGCCTGCGCGTCACGGCCGTTCATGCGCAGCAGATTGGCGTAGTTGACGCCGGTGACGGGATCGCGCGGGTTCTTTTCATAGGCCTGGCCGAGCCGGTCGGTTGCCGAGCGCAGCTCGGTCGCGTCCATTTCTTCGACCGGCTTGGTAAGCTTCGGCACCGAGCCTGTCGTCATCCGATCCTTGGTCGTCGAGCAGCCGGCAAGTGCCAGGACGATCAGCGATGCCGCAGCGCCCTGCAGGATGCGATTGGTGAATGTGGTGGTGAGCGAGGCCGGCATGACGCGTTTCCCTGGATTCCGAAATCGGCGCCTGACCTCGAAGCGGAACAGGGAAAGGTTTGACGCAATCTTCGCTCCAGCAATAGTCTGTTAACCCTAACAGACCGTTAAGGAGTGATTCCTTGCGACCGCCGAAGGACAATCATGGCCCCCTATCAGTTTATCGAGAGACCGACCCCTTTCAACGCGAAGGGCGGTTCGACGCTGCCGATCTTCGCCGTCACCCCTGCCCATATCGAGACCGGCACGATCGATCCGATCGCGCTCGATTGGGCGCAGAGGGCGGGCTACAAGGCCGAAAGCGGGTCGCTGCTCTTGATCCCGACGGCCGACGGCCATCTCGGCGGCGCGCTGTTCGGTCTCGGCACCAATCCATCCGAGCAGCCTTATATCACCGGCAGGCTCGCCCGGGCGCTGCCCGCCGGCGACTGGCACATCGAGACCGCACCGCTGACGGCAAACCGCCTGGCTCTCGGTTTTGGTCTCGGCAGCTATCGTTTCGACCGTTACAAGTCTGAAAAATCGCCGGCGGCGACGCTGATGATCCCCCGCGATGCCGACAGTGCCGACATCAAGCGCCAGCTCGCCGGCGTCTTTCTCGCCCGCGACCTCATCAATACGCCGACGAACGACATGGGGCCGAACCAGCTCGAAACCGTGTTCCGTGGCTTGGCCGCACATTACAAGGCTGATGTATCGGTTATTGCGGGCGACGAGCTGCTCGAGCAGAATTTCCCGCTCGTCCATACCGTCGGCCGCGCCAGCGCCGATGCACCACGCCTTCTCGAACTGCGCTGGGGCAAGAAGGGCCATCGCAAGGTGACGCTCGTCGGCAAGGGCGTCTGCTTCGATACCGGCGGTCTCGATATCAAGCCCGCCGCCTCCATGCTGCTGATGAAAAAGGATATGGGCGGCGCGGCGAACGTCATGGGGCTTGCCCTGATGATCATGGACGCCAAGCTGAAGGTCGATCTGCGTGTCATCGTCCCGGTCGTCGAAAACGCCATCTCGTCCAATGCCTTCCGCCCCGGCGACATTTATAAGAGCCGCAAGGGCCTGACCGTCCAGATCGACAATACCGACGCCGAAGGCCGTCTGATCCTTGCCGATGCGCTTGCCTATGCCGACGAGGAAGAGCCCGATCTGCTGATCGACATGGCGACGCTGACAGGCGCTGCCCGCGTTGCGCTGGGTCCGGACCTCCCGCCCTTCTTCACCGATGACGCCAATCTGGCGCATGACCTGACCGAAGCGAGCCTGGAAACGGACGATCCGATCTGGCGGCTGCCGCTCTATTCCGGTTACGAAAAGGATATCCGCACCAAATTCGCCGATCTCACCAACGCGCCGGCCGGCGGCATGGCGGGGGCGATCACCGCGGCGCTCTTCCTCAAGCGTTTCGTCGGCAAGACGAAGAGCTGGGCGCATTTCGACATTTACGGCTGGGCGCAATCCGAGCGGCCGCATTCGCCGGGCGGCGGTGAAGCGCAGGCCATCCGCGCGCTCTTCCATCATATCCGCGAGAGCCTGCGCTGACGGATGCAAACGAGGGCTGAGGGGCGGTGGCATAGTCAAGCATTGCCCCTCCCTGCTGATCGTTAAAATTTTATTCACCCTGCCGGGCGGCAATTCCTGCCGCCTCTTGCATGTCCATGGCAACTGCCGGAAAATGAAACGTTAGCGTAACGATTTTCCGGAGGGGCCGTGCCGATCGAACTGACCGCCTCGCAGGCGCTGGGGCTCTGGCATGGCGTGGCGCTCGATCAGGTCCGCCACGATGACCGCGATTTGACGTTGCGCCAGATGGCGATCCTGCTGCATATTTATCTGGTGCCGCCGCCGCATACGGTACGTGGGCTTGCCGCAACACTTGATGTCACCAAGCCGGTCATTACGCGGGCTCTGGACACGATGGGCGAGATGGGCCTGGTCGATCGTGTGCGCGACGACGCCGACCGGCGCAGCGTGATCATCAAGCGCACTGTCGGCGGCGCGCTGTACCTGGAAAAGCTCGGCGACCTCGTCCGTGATCAGGCCCGCCGGCTGCCGCTCTGAGAGGCACCTGAAAGGCCAACTGAAAGGAACATCAATGACGATGCTCGACCGCCGCCTGCATGCCTATCGGCCCGATCTCGCCGAAGCGGGGCTCGAAGGCAAGGTAGAGGCATCGCGTTTCGTCGAAGGCGCCCCGGCCCGCATTGCCGTTCCGGTCGTGGGCTTGCGCCCCGAACCGAACCTTGCGCGTGGCATCGATACCGAACTGCTGCTTGGTGAGGATGTAACGGTGTTCGATCGCGCCGACGGCTGGTGCTGGGTGAAAGCTGCTTCGGACGGTTATGTCGGTTATCTCCCCGCCGAGGCGCTTTCGCAGGGCCTGATGGCACCGACCCATATCGTCACCGTTCAGCGCACCTTCCTTTATCCGGAACCGGAGCTGCGCAAACCCCACCAGGCCATCCTGTCGATGGGAAGCCGCGTCCATGTCGCCGGCGAGGCGGAAGCGCGGGGCAATCGCTATGTCGTGCTGGAGGATGGAACCGCGATCTTCGCCAGGCATGTCCAGCGGATCGGCGGGCTCGACGGCGCCGATTACGTCGAGATGGCAGCCCGTTTCCTGGAGACGCCCTATCTCTGGGGCGGACGATCCGGCCTTGGCATCGATTGCTCCGGCCTCGTGCAACTGGCGATGCTGATGACCGGCAGAGCTGCGCCGCGCGATACCGACATGCAGGCAGCCGGTCTCGGCCAGCCGATCGACCGCTATGAAATCCGCCGCGGCGACCTGGTGTTCTGGAAGGGCCATGTCGCCGTCTTCGAGGACCCGGAAACCATCCTGCACGCCAACGGCCACAGCATGACGGTGGCGCGCGAGAATTTCGAGGCCGCCGTCAAACGCATCGGCTGGCTCTACGAGCAGCCGACCGGCTACCGTCGCCCGCCCGGCTGATCAGCGCCGCACCTCGCGCGGGTCGAGAAGATCGCGCAACCCATCGCCAAGCATGTTGAAACCGAAGACGGCGAGCGCGATGGCAAGGCCGGGCAGGATCGCCAGCCAAGGGGCGAGCGCCAGATAGGTTTGCGCATCGGCCAGCATCCGCCCCCAGCTTGGCGCCGGCGGCGCCAAGCCGAGCCCGAGGAAGCTGAGACCGGCTTCGGTCAGGATCGCCAGCCCCAGCTGGATGGCGCCATGGACGATGATCTGGCTGATGATATTCGGCAGCACATGGCGCAGCGAAATGGTCAGGCGCGTATTGCCGATCGCGCGCGCCGCCATGACATAGTCGCGGCTCCAGGCCTGCAGCGAAGTCGCAAGCGTCACCCGGGCAAAGACCGGGATCATGAAGACGGCGATCGCGGTGATTGCGGTAAAACGGCCAGGCCCGAGAAAGGCGCCGAGCACCATGGCGGACAGGATCGGCGGCAGCGCGAAGATGACGTCGCAGATGCGCATCAGCAGCGCTTCGAAAAGGCCGCGGATCGCGGCTGCCGAAATGCCGGCGATCGAGCCGAGCGTCCCGCCGACTGCGACTGCGGTGATGGCGATCGACAGCGAATTCCAGCATCCCGCCATCATCATCGACAGCACGTCTCGGCCGAATTGATCGGTGCCGAGCAGGCCGAAGGCAAGCGGCGGCTGCAGTTTGTGAATGATCTGCATTTTTGCCGGCGGCAGTGGCGTCCAGACCAGCGACAGCAGTGCAACGGCGATAAGCAGCCCGATAATCACCGCCCCGCAAACCAGGTTCATTCTCCGGCTAAGTTTAAAAACTATGCGGCTGGCAAAGGCGCTGGAAACGACGGGAGCCATGCCTCAAGCCGCCTTTCTCATCCTGGGATCGATCGCCAGATAGGAGAGATCGATCACGAAATTCACGACGATGACGAGGGCGGCGAAGAACAGCACGACATCCTGCATGACGATGATGTCGCGCTGGGCGAGCGCCTGCAGCGCCAGTCGCCCGAGGCCGGGCAGGTTGAAGACGTTTTCCACCAGCACCGCGCCGGCAACGAGAAAGGTGAATTGCAGCCCGATCATGGTGAGGATCGGGATCAGCGCGTTCGGCACGACATGCCGCCACAGCACCACGCTGCGAGAAAGTCCTTTTGCGACGGCAGTGCGAGCAAAATCCTCATGCATCGTCTCGAGCACCGCCGACCGCGCCACCCGCGTCAACACGCCGGCCTGCGGCATCGCCAGCGCGACGGCCGGCATGGCAAGCGCCTGCAATGCCGGCAGCAGACCGGCACTCCAGCCCGGGAAGCCGCCGGCCGGCATCAGCCCGAGCATCGTCGAAAACAGGATGATCAACAGCAGCGCCACCCAGAAGGCCGGCACGGCAATGCTGATTTGCGAAAACAGCGTGGCGATGATGTCGAAGAGACCGCCGCGGCGCGCTGCGGCCAGCACCCCAAGCGGCAGGGCAATCGCGACCGAAAGAACGACCGCCATCAGCGCCAGTGGCAACGTTACCGCCAGCCGCTCGACGATCAGTCCGGCGACGGGGACGCCATAGGTGTAGGATTGGCCGAGATCCCCGGAGAATAGGCCGGCCAGCCATTGGCCGTAACGCAGGATGAGCGGCTGATCGAGCCCCAGATCGTGACGCAACGCCGCCAAGGTTTCCGGGCTTGCCGAAGTGCCGAGCATGATCGAGGCGGGATCGCCGGGCAGCAGATCCATGACAGTGAAGATCAGCAGCGAGACGATGAGGAGCGTGACAAGGAGACCGGCGAAGCGGCGGGCGAGGAGTGCGATCATGCGGGCCACGCTGGCGGGGTGGTACTGCGGCTCTCCGATGCGCTGGCGGCCGGTTTGGCAAGAAAGCCAACCCCACTCTCCGTCATGCTCGGCCTTGAGCCGAGCATCCATGCCACTGCTGTTGATGGATGCCGTGTGGATGCTCGGCTCAAGGCCGAGCATGACGGAGGGCGAGGCGGGCGAAGGGAGCCATTGCCGTCGCTGGCGCCCGCATCAGGGATGTCATCCGCCAGCGAAACCACACAATGTCGGCTCGGACTGAATTGACTTGGTGATGCAGAGAGCAGGATACGCGCTTTATCGGCCAATTGCATGCCGGATATCTCCCAAGCCCGTGCTACCACCAACCACTCAGCTAAACTACTGCCGCCTCACTCCTCCCACCAAACCCCGGACAGCACATTGGACGGCATCGGTTCGTTCTCCCACAGCCCCTTCAGCTTCCCGTCCCAGACGCCGAGTTTCGGCATGACGAAGAGGTAGAGCGCCGGCACGTCCTCGGCGAGGATCTTCTGCGTCTCGCCGTAGATCGCGTTCTGCGTGGCGGGATCGGCGGTCTCCTGGACCTTCTTCATCAGCGCGGTAAACACCGGGTTCTTATAGTTGAAATAATAGGGATCGCGCCCGTAGATGTCGATGTCGAGCGGCTCGGCATGGGCGACGATCGTCATGTCGAAGTTGCGGTCCTTCATGATGTCCTGGACCCATTTTGCCGGAAACTCGGTCGGCTCGATATTCATCGTCACGCCGATCTCGGCAAACATCGCCTGCATTACCTCAGCGCTGCGCGGCGCATAGGCCATCTGCGGCGATTTGATCGTGAAGGTGAAGCCGTTGGGATAGCCGGCTTCTGCCAGCAGCGCCTTCGCCTTCTCGACATCGTAAGGCAGCACGCCCGTCATATCCTGATAGCCGGGATCGTTCGGCGTGTAATGGCTGCCGATCGGCGTGCCGAGGCCGGACCATGCGCCGTCGATCACCGTCTTGCGGTCGATCGCCATCATCAGCGCCTGGCGCACGCGTTTGTCGTCGAACGGCTTCCTGGCATTGTTCATGCCGGCGACGACCTTGAGCTCGGTATTGCCGATCCTGGTGACAAGCCTTGCATCGCCCTCGAAAGAACTCATCAGCTCCGGTGCGGCAAATTCCGGAAAGGCATCGAGATCGCCGGATTTCAGCGCAGCCGCCTGCGCCTGCGGATCGGCGATAAAGCGGAAGGTCACCTTGTCGAGCTTGGCGGCCGCAGCCTTGTTCCAGTAATCGGCATTCTTTTCCAGCTCGACCTTGTCGCCCTTCGCCCAGCCGACAAATTTGAAGGGGCCGGTGCCGATCGGCGTCACCTTGTCATCGGCCGCGGTCTTGGGCGCGAGCATCACCGAGGCCGGCCAGCCGAGCCAGTAGAGCAGGCTGCCGGTCGGCGCCGAGAGATGCAGCACCAGAGTTTCTGCATTGGGCGCATCGATCGAAGCGATCGAGGCGAAGAAGCGTTTCTGCGGATTGACCGAATCCGCGCCGCGGGCGCGGTCGAGCGTAAACTTGGCGCTGGCGGCATTGAAGGCCTCGCCGTCATGGAATGTGACGCCGGTCTGCAGCTTGAACGTATAGGTCAGGCCGTCAGGCGAAATCTCCCAGCTTTTTGCCAGCTGCGGCTGGATCTTGCCGGCCTGGTCGATCGTCACCAGTCCCTCGAACACGTTCTGCCAGGTCACCTGGCCGATCGCCACCGGTGCCGCGATCGTCGGATCGAGGCCGGTCGGCTCGACGCTCATGCCGAGAGTGAAAGTGGTCTTCGCTGCCTCGGCCGGCGCCATCGCCGCCATCATAAGTCCCGCAGCAAGCGCCGCCCTGAGGGAAAGTTGCCCGGCGAAGCGCGCCGGTACGAAGGAAACCTTGATCATCCTGTCCCTGTCTGGCCGCGCGTCGAGGCGAAGGCCCTTCATTATCAGACCATGGCTACGCGGCGCACACATAATGACGAATATTACGGATCCGTGTAGCCAAAATAGCTACACAGCATATCCGCTGCAAATGCAAGCGTCAGCCTTTAATCCCCGTGCGTTGGCGCATGAAGTTTTCGATGAAGCCGACCAGTGTCGCCGCCGCAAAAGATAGTTGTCGGTCCGGCGCAACGCAGAGATCGACATGGGTGCGAATGCCGGTCTTGCCGGCAAGCGGGATGGCGCGCAACTGGTCGGCTTCGATCTCGCGGCGAACGGCAAGCGCGGGCAGCAACGTCGCCGCAGCGCCGCTGAGCACAAGCTCCTTCAGCATCTCGATCGAACTCGTGACGAAAACGGGATCGAGATTCAATCCCTCCTTTTCGATCAGCGCGTCGAAGGCCTGACGGAAGCCAAAGGAATGCTCCGGCAGCGCCAGTGGGTAGTCGGCAAGTTTCCTCAAGGAGATATCGGGCTGCGCCGCGGCCGGATGCTGCGGCGCGACGATAAGATCATAGGCGATCTCGGAACGCAGCCGGACCTTGGTGCCCGACATGACCGGCGCAAACAGCGTCACGGCGATATCGGCCTCGGCGCTGCTGACGGCGTCGACGGCCTGCCGCGCACTGCTGATCGTCACCGTAAAACGCAGCTTTGGATATTTCAGGCTGAATTCCGCAAGCACCGGCGCCAGCAGACTGGTCAGTGTGGCGCCATTGGCATAGATGCTGACATGGCCGTGTTGCAGACCCTTCAGGTCTTCGATCAGCTGCTGCACGTGATCGAGTTCGCGCAGCGTGCGGCCGGCGCGGGCGGCAAGCAGCTCGCCTGCGGCCGTCAGTTTGACGCCTCGCGAGCTGCGCTCGACGAGCGGTGCGCCGAAATGAGATTCGAGGTTTTCGATCTGCCGGCTGATCGCCGTCGGCGCGACATTGAGGTTCTCGGCCGCCTGACGCATCGAATTGGTCCTGACCAACTCGTCGAAATACATCAGCGCCCGGATCTGCATTCACGTCTCTCCGCCATTCCTGTTCGACCTGCCCATGCATGTCGCCCGGTTGCGGGTTAACGACATGCATGAAAACAACGCGTTTCAGCTTGCGACCCTATTCAATCAATGACCGTCGGGATAGCGGTCGCGCCATGCCTTTTGCGCGCCCTCGGCCGGCAGCGCGGTAGCGGCATAGACGCCGCGGGCGATCGCCCGCGCCATGACGATGGTGGCAAGATGGCAAAGCTCCATCAGGCTTGCCATGTCGTCTCGGCGATGCCTGGCCGTCGACGCGGCAAAAACCGTGTCCCCGTCGAGCGGCAGGTGCGCCGGCAGCAGCGCCCGGGCAAGACCGTCATGGCCGGCGAGCGAAAGCCGGTGCGCCTCGGCCTTGGTCAGCTGCGCGTCGGTCACCACCGCGCCGATCGTCGTCGCCGGCCCGTTCATTCCCTTGAGCCGCATCCTGTGATCGGCAATCGCAGGCATGCCGAGCCCGCCGAATTCTGCGTCTTTTTCGAAGGGTGCCGCCCAGAAATGCGGTCCGTCGCCGATCGTTGCCGAGCCGAGCGCATTGACGGCGACGATCGCCGCGACACGATGGCCGGCACTGCTGACGGCACTGGCCGAGCCGAGCCCGCCTTTGACGGTGGCCGTCGTCGCCCCTGTGCCGGCGCCTGTGGTGCCGAGCGTGAATGTGCCCTTGGCGGCGGCCTTCAGCGCGGCATAACCCATGTCGCGGTAGGGCGAGTGCAGCCCCCAATCCTTGTCGCCGCCGTTCAGCAGATCCATCAGGATCGCCTGCGGCACGATCGGTATGCGCACCGGCCCGACCGCAAAGCCACGGCCGAGTTCGCGCAATCCGGCCTGCACGCCGCCGGCGGCGTCCAGCCCGAAAGCC
Source organism: Rhizobium sp. BK619 (assembly GCF_014195245.1). NCBI lineage: Bacteria > Pseudomonadati > Pseudomonadota > Alphaproteobacteria > Hyphomicrobiales > Rhizobiaceae > Rhizobium > Rhizobium sp. BK619. Next base: position 205,220 of record NZ_JACIBH010000003.1, read on the forward strand.
GAGCCGCCGGAAAGCACGAAGGCATCGACGGCGTTGACGGTCATCGATGGGTCGAGCAGGCCGGTGTCGCGCCCGCCCGGCGCACCGCCGAGCACCGTGCCGGATGCGACGGCCGGCGCGTCGAAGACGATGACCGTGACGCCGGAACCGAGCGCAAGGTCGGTCGCATGGCCGACGGAAACGCCGTCGATATCGGTGATGAGGTTGAGAAGATCGGGCAAGGGCGGATCCTTATGCGGATAGGCCGCCGATAGGACTGCAATTGCTCTTAAAAAACAAGACCGGCCCCAAATGGCGGGACCGGTCGGACATCGGGAAAAGCCGTGAATGCAATGCCGGCCTCAAGCCCTCAGGCATGAAGCGGCTTCGGATGACGGCGGGTCATCAGATCGTGGATGGCCAGCCGCACCTCGTCGGGCGAGCCGAAACGCTGCTCGTCGAGGTCGTGGACATGAAATTTCACGGCGATGAATTTCAGCCGGTCTTCATCGGGAATGACGATCCCGACAGGAACGCCTGCATATTCGATAACTTGCTTCTTCATAGATAGAACTCCTGCCGCGCGACATGCGCAGCCATGGCGAATTGACTTGTCTGGTACCGTTGAAAGGAGGACGAACGTCACATTCGACAGTTCGGGCGGGAGAGGGCGCCCGGACGGTCATTGCCAAGCACAGATCGCCCAAGGTCGGCGAGAATATCGATGTCTATCATGCTCGTTCCTTGCGTTGGCGTTGCACTTGAGAGGTCCCGGAAGAGCCCGGGGCCGGCGATGGCTGTCACTGATAAATCTACTAACTTGGTAGAGATTACCCTGCAGCCTGTCAGAAACATATTCCGAAACGTGTCAAAATATCGACGATCCGAAAAAATTCATTCCATCCTGATCGAACTTATAGAAAGAAACATATCCGCTCTTCGTAAAATTCGCATGACAGAATCGAAACTCTTTCGACCGCCGCAGCAGAGATAGGAAGCCCGGCTGATTCAGGCAATGGGCCGTTTCATTAAAAAGCGAAGTGCCTTGAAATGACCGATTTGGTTAAGACGGCAAGACCCTGTCACCAGCCTTCATCAAGCACCTTTTCCAGCATGTCCGCGAAGAAATCCGCGCTTTCGATGCTGAGGCAGAGGGGTGGCTTGATCTTCAGCACATTTTGGTGATCGCCGGTCGGCTGCATGATGACGCCGAGGGTCAGCAACCGCTCGCAGATTGCCGCCGTCTCTTCGCTCGCTGGCTCCAGCGTCGTTCTGTCGCGGACGAATTCGAGCCCGAGATAGAGCCCCATGCCGTGCACGGCGCCGGCGATCGGGTGGCGGTCGATCAGCGCGGCGAGCCGCGCCTTCAGGTGATCGCCGACCTCTCGCGCATTGTGCTGCAGCTTTTCCTCGGCCATGATGTCGAGCACCGTCATGCCGGCGACGCAACTGACCGGGCTGCCGCCAGTGGAGGAAAAGAACGTGCCCTCCTTCCCCAGCGACCCGGCGATCTCCCGGGTGGTGATGACCGCGCCGAGCGGATGGCCGTTGCCCATGCCCTTGGCGATGGTGATGATGTCGGGCACGACGCCCTGCTGTTCGAAGCCCCAGAAATAATGGCCGAGCCTGCCATAACCGACCTGCACTTCGTCGGCGATGCAGAGGCCGCCGCGGGCGCGCACCTGCGCGTAGACCTGGCCGAGATACCCGTCCGGCAGTGGAATGCCGCCGGCATTGCCGTAGACCGATTCGCAGATGAAGCCGGCAAGGCCCTCGCCGCCGGCGTCGATCGCCTCCAGCACCGGCGTTATCGCGCCGAGATACCCGGCCGCCGTATCGGGACCGCGGAATGCGCCTCGATAGGTATTCGGCGACGCGACGGCATGCACCCAGTCCGGCCGGGTGGTCAGCGCCTGCGGATTGTCGGCGATCGAGGTGGAGACGGCGTCACTTGCCGAAGACCAGCCATGATAGGCTTCGAGCAGGCAAAGCATGTTGCGCGCGCCGCTATGAGCCTGCGCCAGCCGGATCGCCAAATCGTTCGCCTCCGAGCCGCTGTTGACCAGGAAGACCGTATCGAGCCCGTCGGGCGAAAGTGCTGCGAGCCGCTCGGAAAACTCCGCGATCGCGGCATAGTGGAAGCGTGAGTTGGTGTTCAGCCGCAGCCACTGGGCACTGATCGCCGCCGCAAGCCTGGGATGGCCATGGCCGAGAATGGAGACGTTGTTGACCATGTCGAGATAGGCGCGGCCCTCGACATCGAAGAGATGCTCCTTCCAGCCGCGCTCGATCTGCGGCGGCGCCGCGTAATAATTCTTCTGCGCTCCTGCCAGATGTGCCAGCCGCCTGGCGAACAGCTCGGCGGTTTCCGGTTTCGGCGCATCGGCCCCAGGGCCGAGAAGCAGCGAGGGAGAAGGGCAGAGCGCCGACCAGGCCCCCGCCTCGCGCGGTGTGGCAAAGAGCGGCGGCTCGAGCCCGGCGACGCGGCAAAGCTGGGCGCGCAGCCCGCCGAGCGACGAAGCCTCGCCGACGACAGTGCCGAGCGCGTCGCCGCCGGCAAGCTCGGCGTCGTCCTCGACCGAGAGATCGAGCCCGTCGAGGTGCAGGGTCATGCCGTCGCCGGTCAGTGTCAGATGCTGGTCTTTCCAGCCGATGCGACCGGCAAAAGGCGCTGCGATCGCACTGCCGGCGGCAAGGCATATATCGATGTGCAGAGCGCAGGTCGCCTGTCTTCCGGCGGCTCCCGCCCGGGAAAGCCGAAATTCGCCGTAGCGCGTCGCTGCCGTGCCGTTCTCGGTCGCAGCGCGGGCAAGCAGCCGCCAGTCCATGTCGGCATTCAGCCAGTTGCCGGCGGAAAGATGCGGGCTCCGCACGCCAAGGTCGACATAGGCGATCCCGGCGGGATTGATGTCAGGCAGCAGCGGCAGCCATCCCGATGGTTCCGGGGTGGCGACATCCGCGCCGGCTGCCTGGAGGATTGCGGCTTCCATCAATTCGAAGGGAACGGACATCGCCGTATCGAAGATCGCCCGCTCGCGGTCGAGATTGCCGCGGGCATAGTCATTCTCGGGATCGATCGAAATCTGCTGCTCGCTGCTGGCGACGAGAATGACCGCGCGTGCGACGATCAATGGCCAGAGCGCCTTCAATTCCTCCTCGGTCAGCGGATAGATCGCCTGATAGGCAGTGACGGCAGGCAGGATATGAAAAGGGTCGCCCTCGGCATGATGCAGCAGCGAGGCGCAGGTGACGGCGAGGTCGCCGACCAGCCAGCCGCGGATAATGTCGCCGAAATCGATCACTCCGTCGGGAATGATCTGGCCATGGGCACTGCGATGACCGACGACATTGTCGCCGGTGACGTCGTGATGCACCGCCTGCAGCCGAAGCGACGGCGCCAAGGGCTGGATGCGGCGAACGGCCATCACCATGGTCTTGGCGATCCGGTCGCGCGCGGCACTGTCGGTGATGGCGGAAAGCAGCTGCACCGCGACCGGCCCGGCCCGCCTCAGATCCCATTGGAGGCTGCGGTCGAGGCCGGGATGGTTGAAATCGGCAAGCGCCTGCGCCAGCTTGGCGCAGAGCGCGCCGAGCGCCGCAACGGAAGCCGGCGCCAGGTAGGTCAGTTCCGTCAGCCCCTGACCTTCCAGATATTCCAGCAGCCGGACCTGGTAGCCTTGCCCGCGCACCGTCAGCACGACGATCTCCCGCCCCTCATTGCTGGCGATCACATTGGGAACGCGTGGCGCATCCTGCTTGCTCTTGAGGTGATGGATCGCGGCATTCTGCGCTTCGAGTTCGCGGGTCTCGTAGGCAGCATGGCAGATCTTCAGGACGTAGCGGCCGCGATCGCTATCGACGCGGTAGTTCCGATCCTGCTGACTGCCGAGTTCGGCGATGGTGCCTGACAGGCTGTAATGGGCAAGAAGGATCTCTTCCGCGTCGGCAACGGTCACGTTGGGACGCGGCAGCGACATGCGATCAACAAGCGCCTCGTCGGTCATGACACCCCTCCCGCAGCATGATTCGATTACCTATTGAAGACGATAATCAAATACTTGCTGCTGGCAGGCAACGGGAGATTGTCGTCTGCCAGCAAAAGAGATGTGGTTTCGACCGCGTTCAACCCATGCGTTCGGAGGCGTAGCTGCCGGGGCTTGCCGGGAAGACCACGGTTCTATTGCCGTTGATGAAGGTGCGGTGGTGGATATGGGCGTGGATGGCCCGGGCCAGCACCTGGCTTTCGACGTCGCGGCCGATCGAGACATAGTCGTCTGGCGACTGCGCATGGGTGATGCGGGCCGTGTCCTGCTCGATGATCGGGCCTTCGTCGAGATCGGCGGTGACGTAATGGGCGGTTGCCCCGATCAGTTTGACGCCGCGTCCGTAGGCCTGCTTGTAGGGGTTGGCGCCCTTGAAGCTCGGCAGGAAGGAATGGTGGATGTTGATGATCTTGCCCGACATCTTCTGGCACATTTCGTCCGACAGGATCTGCATGTAGCGGGCAAGCACGATCAGTTCGGTGCCGGTCTGCTCGGCCACCTCCATGATATGGGCTTCGGCCTGAACCTTGTTGGCCTTGGTGACCGGAATATGGTGGAAGGGGATGTCGTGGTTGACCACGACCTTCTGATAGTCGAAATGGTTGGAGACGACGCCGACGATATCGATCGGCAGCGCGCCGATCTTCCAGCGGTAGAGCAGGTCATTGAGACAATGGCCGAAGCGCGACACCATCAGCAGCACCTTCATGCGGCTTTCGCTGTCGTGGAATTCGTATTCCATCGAAAAGGGTGCGGCGACGGCGGCAAAATCGGCGCCGATCTCTGAGCCGGACAGGCCTTCTTCCGAGATGAACGAGACACGCATGAAGAACTTGCCGGTATCGAGATCGTCGAACTGGCTGGAGTCGATGATGTTGCAGCCCTTCGCCGCCAGATAGCTCGAAATCGCCGCAACGATGCCGCGCGTCGACTTGCAGGATACCGTCAATACATAGCTTTTCATGTCTCTCCCTCTTCCCTCTTCAAGGCCGCGGCCGTGCTTAGATCAAAGCCTGGGCCGCGAACAGGCCGGTGCGCTTTCATTCATGCGACAAATTGCAAGATGACCCATCATGTTTGTGCAAGTTCTCTCGCTTCCGGGTCTTCATGTCTCGCCTGTCGTTATCGCAAAACCGCTGCACAGTTTTGCGCGACAGGCCTTAGCTTAGGAGAAGTTACGCAAAAAACTGTGCCGCCAGCGCCGTGGGCATGCGTATTCTCGCCTTCGACGGGCGAAGTTAGGCCGGCGGGCGGCTCGCCACCGCCACTTTCCGCCGCGGCGTGGTGATTTCATGGATAATGGCGCCGCCGATCGACGAGAGCACCAGCGACAGGATCACGAAGAGCACCGGCTGCTGCAGGATGCCGATCGGCAGCCGGTCGGCGGCGACCCTCAGGAAGGCGAGCGTGAAGGCGTGGGTGATATAGATGCTGTAGGAGCAGTCGCCGAGATAGTTCAGCCAGCCGATAAAAGGCAGCCTGGAAAAGTCGATCGAGACCACGCCGTAGACGATGAAGATCGCCGGGATTCCCCAGGCGTAGAACCGGCTTTCCGGCGGCATCAGCGCCTCGTTGATGAAGAGGAACGCAAAGCCGATGATGAGCGCCGCCCATGCCCAGCGGTTCGGCAGAAGCACCTTCTGCCGATAGAGCCAGCCGAGCACGGTGCCGGCGAGAAACTCCAGAATGATCGGCTCGCCGTAGAAGCGGGTGACTGTTGTTTCCGGCAGCAGCCGGCAGGCGATCAGGATGACGGCGAAGACGGCAAACATTGCCGGGATGCGGCGGGTTTCCGAGAGCGGCAGCAGCAGCGCGAAGATGAGATAGAAGAACATCTCGTAATTCAGCGTCCAGCCCGGCACGACGACCGGGGTGATCACGCTCGGATCGGCGGCATTGGCCCATGGCAGAAAGAACAACGAGGCGATCAGATGCGGCAGGTCGAACACTGTCGATTTCAGCAATGAGGGAGCCACCAGCGCCACGACAGCCGAAAACAATGTTGCCAGCCAATAGAGCGGGACGATGCGTTTGATGCGCCGGCGGGCGAAATCGATCGGGCTCATCGCCCGCCCGCTCGTCGTCAGCCACATCACGAAACCGCTGAGCACGAAGAAGATGTCGACGCCGGTCTCGCCATAGACGAAGGTGGTGGCGTCGAGCGCGGGATTGACCTTCGCAAGCTGCAAGATCGCGTGGAAATAGACGACCATCAGCGCCGCGACGGCGCGCAGATATTGAAGCTGGACAAGCATCGAGCGTCTCCTCGGGCTCGCGCGGGCGCCGTGCCGCTGCGGTCAACTCTCTACATCCGCCGCACGATCCTGCCGGAGGCGCGGGCTGTCGTGGAAGCGCATATATCCGACGACGAACCACAGGAGCCCGGCGATCTTCATCGAGAAAACGGCGGTTCCCCCGATCATCATATTCAGAAAAATGAAAAGAGAAAGTGAATGGGCGCAGCGCCGCTGCGCCGCCGTGCGGCCCGCCGGAAACAGGCAGACGAACAGCCATAGGGCGATAACGCCGAAGATCGTCGCCGCGTAGATCAGGTAGACATAACCGCTGTCGGCGAATTCGGCGACCCGGTCGACCGAAAGCCCGAGGATGGCGAGCGGATCGAGCTCCATGATCTTCTTCATCGTCAGGTTGATGCGGCCGGTGAAATTGTCGCCGGTCGCATTGGGTTTCAAGGTGTAGACGAGGAAACCGGCGGCGACGATCAGCGGCATCAGCGCCAGATTGAAATTCCTCGGGATCTTCGGAAAGACGAAATAACCGGCGATGCAGGCAAAACAGAAGATCAGCATCGTGCGGGTGTCGTTCGTCACCAGGATCAGCACCGCGGTGCCGACGAACAGCAGCCGGTCCCAGCGGCCTATTCTTTCCCACATGGAAATCAGATAGATCGCGATCACGCCGCAGAAATTGGCGAGCGACACCTGTTCGAGGAAGATCGACGACGAGCGGTGGTCGATGATGCCGAAGGAGAAACGCTCGGGAAAACCGAGCGCGTTCTGGAACAGGCCCGTCGTGTTGTAGCTCAGCGGCAGCAGCCCGCGTGTATTGGCGAAATAATCGGACGGATGCACGATGCTGACATAGAACGGCACGCTGACGATCTCGAAGATCAGGAAGATCATGACGGCAAGGCTTGCCCAGCGAAAGGCGAGTTTCATCGTCTTCTCGTTGCTCCAGCCGCCGAGGCCGGAAAAGCAGAAGATGATCAGAACGTTGCGGAAATGATCGACGAAAAGCATGCGGTTGAGCACGCTGACATAGATCGTCACGACAAGCGTGAACAGCAGGAACAGGAAGGCCGGCAGATCGGTCTCGTAGATCCCCTTGTGCAGGATGTAGAGGATGGCGCTCGCCATGATCAGGCCCTCGCTGGCGGCGACATGCGTCAACGAGAGCGGCATGATGTTGTGGTTGATGAAGGCGAGAATGCCGTTGTAGAGCACCGACAGCAGTCCCAGCCAGAGCACGGCATGATCGGTCCGCGCCGCTTCGCCGGCTGCACTGCCGGCCATAGGGAAAGCTGCGTTCTGGTCGAGGACCGCCACCGTCACTTCCCCGCTGGCTTGACGCTGGCGCAGGCGCCGGCTTTGGCTTTTGCCGAATTGACGAGAAGCCGCATCTGCGGCCGCTCAGCGCCCTTTCGCGGCTGGACGTTGAACGGCTCGTCGGCCGGCCACCATTCGCCTGCGGCCCAATAGGACCAGCCGAGCCAGGCGTCGCCATTATCGGACATGGTGGAATAGATCTCGGTCAGCCCGCTCATGCAGTCCTTGTCGGCGGCGGCGCCGAACTCGCCGAGAAAGCCGCGCTTGTGGTTCTTCTTCAGCCAGGCGGTGACGCCGGCGATCGCTTCGACAGCGCCGGTAGCACCCTCGCAGGTCGGATGGGTTCCGGAGGAATCAATGTCGAGATACTGGTGGACCTCATAGGCGTAGAAGTCGAGCGGATCGCGCACGCCGAGCATCACCGTGCCGTTGGCGCCGCCGATCACATCCTCCTCCCAGCTGTGAGCGCCGCTCCAGGCCGTGCCCGGCACCAGGATGAGGTTGCGGGCGCCGACGGCGCGGATGCTGCGGATCGCCGCATTGGCGGCATCGAGCCAGTCCGTCGCCTTGATATCGTGCGGCTCGTTCATCAGGCCGAAGAGCACGCCGTCCTGATTGGCGAATTCGACCGCAAGCCTTGCCCAGAAATCACCGAAGGCGGCATCCGTCGCCGGCGCCGTGCCGACCTGCACCTTGTCGTAATAGCCGAAATTATGCGGGTCGAGCAGTACGGCCATGCCGTGCTTGCGGATCAGCCCGCCGGTGTCCTTGATCCGCTTGAGTTCGTCCTCGTCGAGCCGGCCGCCCAGCGCCGGCTGCAACCGCTCCCAGCGGAAGGGCAGCCGGACGATCGTCATGCCCTTTTCGGCGAAATAGCGGATCGTCTCTTCGCTCGGATAGGTGTAGTTCGTGCCGTAAATGCCGTCGCGCTCACCATATTCGCCGCCGGAAAGATTGACGCCGCGATAGCAGGGCGGGTCGGCCGCAAGGGTCGGCGAGGGGACGAGAGCGGCCGCAAGCAGCAGCGCCGTCAGATGTCGTCTCGTCCTCATGGCTGTCCTCGTAATCCAGGCAAATCGCAACATCGGCGTCGCTCAGATTATTTTAACGGTCCGTTAGCTAAGAATTTCTAAAGTCTGAGCACCTCGGCTTCAGTCTTTCACGCTGGGCAGGACACGAGTGCGCGTATGAACCAGTATGACAGGAACAGGGTAAGCCGGCTCCCTGGCTGGCGCAGTTATGAGTCGTCTCAGACTGCGCCGGAAGGCGTGCGCATGCGCAGTCCCGTGGTCCGTCCGGACGATTTCGTCCCTCCGCCGCCCGAACCCGCCCCTCCTGCCTTTGTGCCGCCGCCGGCAAGTGTTGCGCAACCCCGCCAAGCCGAACGCCCGGCGCCCCCGTCCTTGGCTGTGCCCCCGACGGCGCCCACGACGGCACCTAGGAAACAGCCGGTCGTGGACGCGCCGCCGAACGCAGTGCCCGCCTCTGCCGCACCGCTTCTCGACCTCCGCTCAAGCGTCGCCGCGATCTGGAGCCGGCGGTTGGTCGTGCTTGTTCTTGCCCTTCTCGGCGCCGTCGCCGGCGGGGTGGTGGCGCCCACCATCGGGCAAAAATTCACCGCCGTCAGCAGCCTCTATTTCGATCCGCGCCAGATCGGTCTTGCCGATGCGGGCGGTCAGTCTTCGGGGCCTTCGCCGGAAATGATCTCGACTTTGATCGACAGCCAGGTGCAGATCCTGACCTCCGGCAATGTACTGCGCCGCGTCGTCGAGACCATGAAGCTCGACCAGGATCCGGAATTCACCGGCGGCCGCACCGATGGCGCCGCCGTGATCGGCACTCTGCAGAAGGCGCTGGTCATTACCCGGCAGGCCAGCACCTATGTCGTTTCGCTTGCCGCGACGACCAATGATCCCGAGAAATCGGCAAGACTGGCCAACCAGGTCGTCACCTCCTTCACCGAGGAGGAAAACAGCGCCTCGAACGGCATCTACGAAAACACCTCCTCGACGCTGGACGGACGCCTCGACGATTTGCGGCAGAAGGTGCTGGAGGCTGAGCAGGCTGTCGAAACCTTCCGCGCCGACAACGACATGGCCGCGACCGAGGGCAATCTGATTTCCGATCAGCGGCTCGTCTCGCTGAACACGATGCTGGTGACGGCGCAGGAAAAAACCATCCAGGCCAAGGCCCGCGCCGATGCCGTCGCCAATCTCCGCGTCGAGGATATCGTTGCCGGCAACCAGGCGGAGGGCGGCGTCACTTCGCCGCTGGTCAGCCTGCGCCAGCAATATGCCACCCAGGCCGCCGCCGTCGGCAGCCTCGAAAGCCAGATGGGTACGCGCCATCCGCGCCTGCAGGCGGCCCGCTCCTCGCTGCAGAGCATATCAGGCGAAATCAAGGGCGAACTGCAGCGTCTCGCTACCTCGGCAAGAGGCGAATACGAGCAGGCCAAGGCCGCCGAGGACAGCATCGCCAAGGAGCTTGCCGTGCAGAAGGCGCTGCAGGCGAGCACCTCGGACAAGCAGGTGGAATTGAACGAATTGCAGCGCAAGGCGACGGCGGCGCGCGATATTTACGAGACGGTGCTGAAGCGCTCCAGCCAGACGAGCGAGGAGCAGAACCTCAACCAGAGCAACATTCGCGTCATCTCGCCGGCCGAGCCGCCTGTGAAGGCCGACGGCCCAGGAAAGAAGATCCTGCTTATCGCAGGCATCATCGGCGGTCTTCTTGCCGGTTTCGTCGTCGGCGCCGGTTTTGCGATCCTCGCCGGCCTTTTCGGCCACCCCGTCATCAGAAGTTATTTCAGCAGGTCGCCCGCGACCACCGCTTGATGACGGTCGCCGGTTTCCCTACATCCTGTGAGTGCCCTATTGCCGGCAGGAGAATTCCCATGCGGCCTATGATGATGCTTCTGATGTCGCTCGTTGCCGTGTCCAGCCTGGTGCCTGCGTCCGCCTTTGCCGTCGACTGGACGAAATCGCTCGATTCCGGCGTTCAGCCGCTCTACCCCTACAAGGGCCTGCCCGGCGTCAAGGCGCAGCCGGACAAGAAGGAGGAAGAATCTTATAATTGCCGCACCGAAACCGTCCAGATCCGCCGCCGCTACGACGAGATCTTCCGCTCCGGCGGCATGCCGACGCTGATGTATGTCTGCGAACGCGACGGCTTCATCTCGATGGACGACAAGGTCCCGCTGCGCGGCCACTATCAGCCGGTGCGCTGAAGGCTCCAGCAGAATCCGTCAAAGATCGCGGAAGAAGCCGGAAAGGATATTCCGCCTGCTGATTCCGGAAGACCACTGTGTCTTCTGCCTCCTGCCGTCCCCGGCACGCTTCTTGCATTGTTACTAATATTCTAACTCTTGGGGAGAAAGTGACATGCAATGGAACACATCGGCGGATTTTGCGCCTCTCGTTCTCTTTCTCGGCGACCGGCACACGCGCAAGATCGTCCGGACGCTCCGAGACGCCGCTGAAGTTCTGATGACCGACTGGCCGTTTGAAGATGGAGAGGAATATGTTGCGGCGGTGAAGGCTTGCGCCGATGCCGTCACGGGGCAGGCTGGGATGAACGAACTCAGGGAATTGCTTCTGAGCGCCGCCAGAGAAGCCGGCATGGGGGTTTTGACCGTAATTCCCGACAGCGGGAAGGCGACGGCCGAAATGGCCGCGTGAAGGCCATCAACCACGCCACCATGCGCCGGCCAAAGCGGCGCTGACGCATGAGATGCGCATGCTGCGAACCGCCCGATAGGGGAAAGCTCCGCTGATGGCTCCCGCAGCATACCGGTCCGGCGGTCGCGTGCTGTCGACAAATGCACACGCCGCCAGAAAAACCTCACTTCGGAATCCCGAAATTCCCCCGCTTCGGGATTTCGAAATGCGCCGGGTTTTGCGAGGTGTCGTCGTCGGGAAACATCGAATGATTTCAAGCCAACAGCCAATTTCGGGATTCCGAAGTGCTATATAGATTATGGTAGGGAGTTCGGGTGATCGCCGCCAGTTCTTGTCCCGAAGGGGCGGTTAGGTCTTGAGATCAAGCTGGAGCGGAGTGCCGGTTGCTTCGGCGACTTTAGGCTTCCGATTTTTTGCCGCACGGCGCGGTGGCTTTGTGTTCTTCGGCAGAGTGTCGGAGCCGAGCTCGTCTGGCTCGGAACCGACCAGCAGCGGATAGGCAGCAAGGACCGCTGCCGTCGAGTGTTCATCAACGACCTGTTTGGCCGGAGGCATCTCAATGGCCAGCTTGGCGACTGGCGTCTCGCGCGCCTTTGAAGGCTCGGGGGTGCTGGCTACGGATGTGGCATATCGGATCATTACAAGACTCCATTGTGTTCGCCTTATGTTCCATTCAACAATGAGCAAGTCAATGGCGGCTGGCTATCGGGACCGGAATACGCGTCAATATGGATTTTGAAAGTCTTTGGATTTGAGCTGACAAGCCTCAAACGCATTGTTGCAGGCCTTTTCCAGGCACAAAATGCGTAAATTTTGGAAAGGCTTAACTCCTTGATCCGGTAGTGATCAAGAATGGAATGGTGCCCAGAAGAGGACTCGAACCTCCACACCCTTTCGGGTACCAGCACCTGAAGCTGGCGCGTCTACCAATTCCGCCATCTGGGCGACGGAGAGCGATGTAAGGGGGCAGCTCCTGACTGTCAACCGGGTTTTTGAAGTTTTTCTGACAGTTGGCGAAAAACAGTCGGTCACGTCGGAGAGAGTGGCCGGAGAGCAGCGTAGCGCTTGGCTCGGGCGCGCCCTATATAAAGGAAATATCGAAAAGGAATGCTCCATGCACTCTTCCCGCACGCTTCTGCTCGCCGGTCTTTTAGCCCTTCTTGCGCCGGCTGTGGCCGGCGCTGATTCGCTGAAGCTGGGCAAGCCGGGGGTCGGGCCGCTCAACACCGGATCGACGCTCTGCGATTTTCGCGGCTGTTTCGGTTTCGGGCCGCAGCAATGGCACCGCCCCGCCTATGTTCAACCGAATTACCGTCCGCGGGGCGCGGGGCCGACCTATTACCTGCCGGGGGCTGCCGGGCGGCCGCAACTGACCTATGATCCGCCGCCGGTGCGCCGGGTGCAGCCGAACGCTCCGAACAAGCATATCGCCTGGTGCACCAATGAATACCGCTCCTACAATCCGAGGACGGATCATTTTCTCACCTATGAAGGCGTCTACAGGGTCTGCCGCTCGCCCTATCGCTGAGGCTGCTGCGGTCAGCTTTCCAGCGAGGCGCGGTCGACATGGCCGAGATCGCGGCCGGGCTCGACGATGTCGCGGACCCGCTGCTTCAGCTCCTTCGGCCCGGGAAAGCCGCCGTCGCGCTTGCGCTCCCAGATCAGATCGCCATTGACGCGGATCTCGAAATTGCCGCCGGTGCCGGGGACCAGCGCCACTTCGCCGAGACTGTCGGAAAAGGTGTGCAGCAGCTCCTGCGCCATCCAGGCGGCGCGCAGCAGCCAGTTGCACTGGGTGCAGTAGAGGATCGAGACGCGGGCTTTTTCGGTCATGGCGATTTCCTTTCGTTCGCGTGGATTTAAGCCCTTGCGGCGTGCGCGCGCAATGGCGCGCAGGCATCTTGCGCGTCGCCCGCCGGCATGGTCTCTTCCATCGTCGGTCATGCCGGGGAGAACCCATGCGAGTCGCAGTCGTCGAAAATATGCGCAATACCGGTCTTGGCGCGCTTGCCAGAGCACTCGACGAGGCGGGAGCTCTTATCGAGTGGTTTCGCGTCTGGCAGGACGGCATCCTGCCCCGGGATATAGTCGGTCATGACGCGCTGGTCGTTCTCGGCGGCGAGCAGAGCGCGCTGGATGACGAGATGCATCCCTACCTGCCGGAGCTCGCCCGGCTTTCGCGTGCCTTCGGTGATGCCGGCAAGGCCGTGCTCGGCATCTGCCTTGGCAGCCAGATCCTCGCCCGCGCCTATGGTGCGGACAATCATCTCGGCATCGCCCGCGAATTCGGCTGGCACAAGATCGGCGTCACCGCCGAGGGCCGGGCCGATCCGCTGCTGTCGGCGCTTGGCGATGAATTCACCATCTTCGAATGGCATGCCGATACGTTTTCCCTGCCTGAAGGTGCTGTGCGCCTGGCGACGAGCCCGGTCGCCGAAAACCAGGCTTTTCGCATCGGCCGCGCCGTCTATGGCACGCAGTTCCATTTCGAGGCCGATAGGACGGTCGTCGAACAATGGAAGGCCGAATTCCCCGATGCGATCGAGCGCATCGCCGCCGGCTGGCTGGAGAACCATGCCGACCTGGCGGCAAGACATGGTGGTGCCGCCGATGCCGCGGGCCTTGCCATCGCCCGCGCCTGGGTTGGCCTGATCGAACCGGAAGAGATCCGGTTGCGGTCGCAAGTTTCCGCTTAGGGGCGATGCGATGCCGGCGAGCGAACGCGAGAAAATGGCGGCAGGCGAATGGTATTGCTGCCTGGACGACGAGCTCGATCTCTTGCGCCGGCAGGCGCGCCTGGCGGTTCATGCGCACAATACGCTGCCGCCGGACGAGCGCGGCGCCATGGCGCCGGCCCTGAGGGCGCTCCTTGCCGGCGTGGCGCCTGATGTCTTCATCGAATCGCCATTTCACTGCTCCTACGGCATCAACATCACGCTCGGCGAACGCGTCTATTTCAATGCCGGCTGCACCATCCTCGATTCCGGCCGGGTGATCATCGGCGACCGCAGCATGTTCGGACCCGGCGTGCAGATCTATTGCGCCGAGCATCATAAGGAGGCCGCACTTCGCAGCGCCGGCATCGAGATCGCCCGGCCGGTTTCGATCGGCAGCGATGTCTGGATCGGGGGCGGCGCCATCATCCTCGGCGGCGTGACGATCGGCGAGGGCGCGATCGTCGGTGCAGGCGCCGTGGTGACGCGGGATGTGCCGGCCGGCGCAACCGTGGTCGGCAATCCGGCCCGCATCCGATAACGACGGCAAGACGGCATTCCAAGCGACTTGCCACCTCGACAGCGGCGATCATTCCGCTAGATCATCGGCGAACGGGAGGAAATATCGTGACAGCACAGAACCTACCGATCGAAGGCGGCTGCCGCTGCGGCCGGGTGCGGTTGAAGATCAGCGCGCCGCCGCTGCTGACCATGGCCTGCCATTGCACGGGCTGCCAGAAGATGACCGCGAGCGCCTATTCGCTGAGCGCTGCCATCCCCAGCGAAGGCTTCGAGGTCACGAAAGGCAAGCCTGTGATCGGCGGCCTGCACGGCGTGACGAAACATTATTTCTGTCCACACTGCATGAGCTGGATGTTCACCCGCCCGGAAGGCATGGACTGGTTCGTCAACCTGCGCGTGACCATGCTCGATGATCCCAGCTGGTTCACCCCCTTCATCGAGACATGGACGAGCGAGAAGCTGGCCTTTGCCGAGACCGGCGCGGTGCATAGCTATGAGGCGCTGCCGGCCATGGAGGCCTATGAAGGGCTGGTGAAGGAATATATGGGCCGGGGATGAGTCAAAACTGCCGGTATTTCGCAAATGGCAGGCCATGCTTCGCAACATATTCGTTTTGCTCCGCGATCGCCTCGGCGTTTTCAATTCGCCAAAGTCTTTCGCGTTCTTCGCGAGGCAGCGTTTCATCATCGCTTGTCTTTTGATCGACGGCCTGGACTTTGCCGCCCTTGTTGGAATCGGTATCTGCGCCTGCCGCCGATCCAGGCTTTCCGGTTGCTCGGCTTTCATTCTTCATGGCAGAACCTCCCTAGCAAATGCTGGCGCATTGGCGCTGGCATCATACCTTGCGCAGTCTAGGCGATACACCCCGGAAATGCGACTTCCGGGCTACCGACGGGCTTTCGTTGGACAACTGATAGAGCCTGACTACTTCTCCTCCGTCATGCTCGGGCTTGTCCCGAGCATCTGCAGCCGGTTGATACGTTGGCAGATCCTCGGCACAAGGCCGAGGATGACGGAGAATAAAGAGCGAGGCTTGTCAACAAGCCAAGGAGACCCAGGTCTCGTCGTCAAAAAAAGGCTCTGCGAAAGCCTATTCGTCGCCCATCTTCAGCGCCGCGATGAAGGCTTCCTGCGGAATCTCCACCTTGCCGAACTGGCGCATGCGCTTCTTGCCGGCCTTCTGCTTGTCGAGCAGCTTGCGCTTGCGGGTGGCGTCGCCGCCGTAGCATTTCGCGGTCACGTCCTTGCGAAGCGCCGAGATCGTCTCGCGGGCGATGACGTTGCCGCCGATCGCCGCCTGGATCGGGATCTTGAACATGTGCTTCGGGATCAGCTCCTTGAGCTTCTCGCACATGTCGCGGCCGCGCTTTTCGGCGGCGGTGCGGTGCACCATCATCGACAGCGCGTCGACCGGCTCGCCGTTGACGAGGATCGACATCTTCACGAGGTTGCCCTCGCGGTGGTCGGTCAGCGTATAGTCGAAGGAGGCGTAGCCCTTGGAGATCGACTTCAGCCGGTCGTAGAAATCGAAGACGACTTCATTGAGCGGCAGGTCGTAGGTCAGCATCGCGCGCGTGCCGACATAGGTGAGCTCGATCTGGATGCCGCGCCGGTCCTGGCAGAGTTTCAAAATGCCGCCGAGATAATCGTCCGGGGTCAGGATCGTCGCGCGGATCCACGGCTCGTGGATTTCCGAGATTTTCACGACATCGGGCATGTCGGCCGGGTTGTGCAGCTCGCGCTCCGAGCCGTCGGTCATGAACATCTTGTAGACCACCGACGGGGCGGTGGCGATCAGGTCGAGGTCGAATTCGCGCTCCAGCCGTTCCTGGATGATTTCGAGATGTAACAGGCCGAGGAAGCCGCAGCGGAAGCCGAAGCCGAGAGCAGCCGACGATTCCATTTCGAAGGAGAAGGAGGCGTCGTTGAGGCGAAGCTTGCCCATGGCGGCGCGCAGATCCTCGAAGTCGGCGGCATCGACCGGGAACAGGCCGCAGAACACCACCGGCTGCGCTGGCTTGAAGCCCGGCAGCGCTTGTGCGGTCGGCCGCTTGTCCTCGGTGATCGTATCGCCGACGCGGGTGTCGGCCACTTCCTTGATCGAGGCGGTGATGAAACCGATCTCGCCGGGGCCGAGGCTGTCGACATTGACCATCTTCGGCGTCAGCACGCCGACGCGCTCCACCTGGTATTTCGCATCGGTGCCCATCATGCGGATCGTCTGGCCCTTGGTCAGCACGCCGTCGATGATGCGCACGAGAACCATGACGCCGAGATAGGTGTCGTACCAGCTGTCGACGAGCAGTGCCTTCAGCGGCGCCTTGTCGCCGCCCGGGCTCTTCGGCGCCGGCAGCTTGTTGACGATCGCCTCCAGCACGGCGGGAATGCCGAGGCCTGTTTTGGCCGAGATCAGCACGGCCTCCGAAGCGTCGATGCCGATCACTTCCTCGATCTGCTCCTTGATGCGGTCGGGTTCGGCGGCGGGCAGGTCGATCTTGTTGAGGACGGTGACGAGTTCGTGATTGTTGTCGATCGCCTGGTAGACATTGGCGAGCGTCTGCGCTTCCACGCCCTGCGAAGCGTCGACGACCAGCAGCGAGCCCTCGCAGGCCGACAGCGACCGCGAGACTTCATAAGCGAAGTCGACGTGGCCGGGCGTGTCGATCAGGTTGAGAATGTATTTCTCGCCATTATCAGCCTGGTAGTGCAGGCGCACCGTCTGGGCCTTGATGGTGATGCCGCGCTCTCGCTCGATATCCATATTGTCGAGCACCTGCTCGGACATTTCGCGCTCGGCAAGGCCGCCCGTCGTCTGGATCAGCCGGTCGGCCAGCGTCGATTTGCCGTGGTCGATATGGGCCACGATCGAAAAGTTGCGGATATGGGATAGCGGAGTGGTCGAATTGGTGCTCATGCGCGCCATATAGCAGCGCCGCCCCCTGCCGCAAAGCGGTAATTATCCCGCTGTTTACGCTATTTTGTCAGCCGGTCGGACGCGTCTCAGACCGGCCAGGTCTCCAGCCGCCAGGCCGAATCCCAGAACATCCATTCATATTGCGAGGCGCGCACGAACACATCCATCATCTGAGCGCGCTCTGAAGGCGATGCGGCGCGGGCGGCGATATCGGTCAGGGCGATCACTTCGCGTGCGCCAGCGGCAAATTGCGGATCGCCATAGGTGTTGATCCAGGCCTGGAAGGCGTTGCCCTCGATCGCCGGCCGGCTCTTGATCGCCTCGCCGACATGCCAGTAGATCCAGAAGCAGGGAAGGATAGCGGAAAGTGCCACTGCATAGGAGCTGTGATAGGCGGTGGCGAGTAGGAAATTCGTGTAGGCGAAGCAGGAGGGCGAGGGTTCGGCCGCGGTGACATCCTCGGAGCTGATGCCGAACTGGGTAAGGAAGCCGGCATGCAGGCCCTGCTCGACGGTGATCGCCTTCTGCGCCGAACCGAGGAAGCGCAGCACCTGCGCATTGTCAGGAGCCTTGGCTGCGACGATCGCCAGGCAGCGGGCATAATGCTTGAGGTAAAGCGCATCCTGGAGGATGTAGTGGCGGAAGACCTCAGGCGGCAGCGTGCCGTCGGAAAGACGCGTGAGAAGCGGCAGCACCTCGATCTCGGCCATGACGGGCGCGATCCTGTCCCAGGCGGCGGCCGTGAAGCTTCCCGTCAGTTCCGTGCTTTGCGTGCCGGCGTCCATCACTCTCTCCGATCTCAATTGCGCTGTCATATATCGGCGAGGCTGTGGCGAAAGCAAGGGTGGTTTGCCCGCCCTGCCGAGGCTTGATTCCATCATCGGATCATGTATTTCTCTTATAGTAGAAATTGGATCGACACATGGAAGAGCAGCTGGAACAGGCAATCGGCATCCGGATCCGCAAGCTGCGGCTGGATAAAGGATTGACCCTTGATGATCTCGCCACGGCCTCCGGGGTCAGCCGGGCGATGATTTCGCGCATCGAACGGGCGGAGGCGAGCCCCACCGCCTCGCTGCTGGCAAGGATCTGCGCCGCGCTCGGCCTGTCGCTGTCGGCCTTCTTCGCGGAGGAGGGGGAGCAGGCCTCGCCGCTGGCCCGCCGCCAGGAGCAGCAGGTCTGGCGCGATCCGGAGACCGGTTATATCAGGCGGTCCGTTTCAGCTCCGGGCACGGCCTCCGACGTCGATATCGTCGAAGTCGAATTCCCGCCTGGCGCCCGCGTCAGCTTTCCCCCGCATGCGGCATCGCATGGCATGACCCAGCATATCTGGCTGTTCGACGGCGAGCTGGAGATGACGGCGGGCGAGGCGGTCTACCGGCTCCGCCCCGGCGATTGCCTCTTCATGCCGGTCGGCGAAGGCCATGTCTTCCACAATCCCGGCAACGCGCCGGCGCGTTATTGCGTCGTGCTCGATCGCGGCGGCCGTTAACAACATTCATTTCAGGAGAAGACCATGCCCGATATTCGCACCCTTTCCGCCGAGGAGGCGCGCGCCGCCATTCCGGCGCTGGCACAAGTGCTTGCCGATTGCGTCGCCGGCGGCGCCTCCGTCGGCTTCATGCAGCCCTATGGGTCAGACGATGCCGAACCCTATTGGCGCGATGTCGCCGACGCGGTCGCCACCGGCGGCAATCTGCTGCTGGTCGCCGAACTAGAGGGCCGGATCGTCGGCACGGTGCAGGTGGGCGCCGCGCAGATGCCGAACCAGCCGCACCGCGGCGATCTGAAGAAGCTGCTGGTGCATCGCTCCGCCCGCGGGCGTGGCCTCGCCCGGCTGCTGATGGAGGCCGCCGAGCGTGAGGCGGCGAGATGCGGCAAGACCCTGCTGGTGCTCGACACGGCGACCGGCAGCGATGCCGAGGCGATCTATCCGCGCCTGGGCTGGCAGCGTGTCGGCGTCATCCCCGATTATGCCCTGTGGCCGCAAGGCGGCTTCTGCGACACTACCCTGTTTTACAAGCGCCTCGTCTGAATGCGCCGGCCGGCTTATCTCACATGGCTCATCGCGAATGGCTGAAAGCGGAAAGCGTCTCGCGGAGCCTGGCTCCTGCCGTCCATTGCGCCGCGTTCCAGCCGAATTGCCGCGCCGCTTCGATATTTTCCGCCATATCGTCGATGAAGGCGATTTCGCCGGGCAGGGCGCCGGCCCGCTCGGTCGCCAGCCGGAAAAAGTCAGGCGAAGGTTTCCTGTACCCGAGCGCTGCGGAGTAGAGGATGTCGTCGAAATGGGCGTTAAGACCCAACTGCTCCATCAGGTAGCGCGCCCGCCCGTGCTCCTGATTGGTCGCCAGGAACAGCGTGACGCCGCTTTGCCGGAAAGCAGCAAGCTCATCGAGCAGAACGCGGTCGAGGCGGGAATCGTTTTCGAACCAGTAATCGATCAGCGTCGCGGCGCTGAGCTGCGGCGCGATCTTTGCCAGCACTTTGGCAAGGCTGGGCTCCAACGGCTCACGGCCAACGATGATGTCGGCCCAGCAGGTCTGGAAGAATTCCCGCTGCAGCAGGTCGAGGCGCAGCCCGAGATCGCGCTCAAGATAGGTGAAGTGCGGCAGGCCATCGGCCGGCCGGCCATGAATGAGCACGCCGTCGACATCGACCATCAGCACTTTCATGCGGAAAATTTCCTCGTTCTCAAAACACCGGCGAAGGTGGCGTTGTTGCTCTGGATGATCAAGAGGTCGCTTCACCGCTTTTTTGTCGCGGCAACCCCGTGTAAATCTCGAGCTTCAATCAACGGCAGGATCTGAAATGCGCATCATTTATTCCGAAGACCACAAGCTGCGCGATGCCAAGACCGAGCTCCATGCCGGCCAGCTGGTGACGCCGTTCGAGGCGCCGTTCCGGGCCGAATGGATCCTGGCGGCGGTCAAGGAGGCGGGTTTTGCCGATGTCGTGGCGCCGGATGCGCACGGGCTGGAAACGGCCAAAAAGGTGCACGATCCCGCCTATCTCGATTTTCTCGCCGCGGTCTGGGACCGCTGGGTGGCGGCCGGTTTCACCGGCGAGGCGATCGCCAATTCCTTTCCGGTCCGCCGCACCAGCCAGCGCGTGCCCGACAATATCGTTGGCGCGATCGGCCATTATGCCAATGCCGCCGACACCTCGATCACCAAGGGCTCTTACGAGGCGGCGATCGCCTCGATGCGCTGCGCGCTGACGGGCGCCGACTGGCTGGGTGAGGGCAATCGTTTCGCCTTTGCGCTCTGCCGCCCGCCCGGCCACCATGCCGGCATCGATCTTTTCGGCGGTTATTGCTTCATCAACAATTCGGGTGTGGCGGCGCAGCGGCTGCTCGATCGCGGTGCGAAAAAGGTCGCCGTGCTCGATGTCGATTTCCACCATGGCAACGGCACGCAGGATCTCTTCTATCACAGAGGCGATGTCTTTACCGCCTCGCTGCACGGCGATCCCATGCAGGCCTTTCCCTATTTCCTCGGCCATGCCGACGAGGAGGGCGAGGCGGCGGGCACCGGCGCCAACCGCAACTATCCGATGCCGCCGGGCACGCCCTGGGATGTCTGGTCTGCGGCCCTTGCCGATGCACTTGTCCGCATCAAGGCCTTTGGCGCCGAGGCGATCGTCGTCGCACTCGGCGTCGATACTTTCGAGCGCGACCCGATCTCCTTCTTCGGGCTCACCTCCGATGATTTCACCCGCATGGGTGCGATGATCGCTTCTGCCGGCCTGCCGGTGCTCGTCTGCATGGAGGGCGGCTACGGCGTGCCGGAAATCGGCCTCAACGTCGCCAACGTTCTCAAGGGTCTGGAAGCCTGATCGCTTGATATGACCGACGAGACTATTCCATCCGATATCCCGACACCCCGCATGCTGAGCTGGGCGCGCAACTCCGCCATCTATCGCCTGGAGCGGCGGATGATGACGGAAAAGCAGCTCTTCGACGCCATCACCCGCAAGGCCAAGGAGAAGTTCGAGGATATCAGCGCCGCACAGCTCAAGGCGGTTGCCGATTTCGCCGTCAAATTTGCCTATGACAACAAGGTGCTCGATGATAGCGCCTATGCCGAGATCAGCACGCGCTCGGCCGTGCGCGGCGGCAAATCGAAGCGCGCGATCGCCCAGAAGCTGACAGCTAAGGGCGTCTCCGGCGAGAAGGTCGAGGCGGCACTTGAGGCGGCGGACGATCTCTATGCCGCGGCGATATTCGCCCGCAAGCGCGCCTTCGGTCCCTTCCGCCGGGTCGAGCTCGACGACAAGCGAAAGGCGAAGGAGCTCTCCGCTTTCGCCCGCAATGGCTTCAGCTTCGAGATCGGCAAGAAAGTCTTCGAGATGAGCTTCGAAGATGCCGAAGAGGTGATCCTCTCCGGCCGCCTCTGATGCATCAGGTCTTTTGCTGCCTGGATCAGAAGTTTGAATTTGCCGGGTTCAAGTCGCCTCCGTATGAAGAGCGCTGAAGCGGAGATGCTGCACATGGAAGATAGAACGAGTGACGGTTCCGGCGTGCTGGCAATGAAAGCGCCTGCAGCATCCGGCGGCCTGGCGGCTGGCGCGCTGATGTGCCTGATGTCCATGTCATCGATCCAGTTCGGCGCGGCACTTTCCTCCTCCGCCATCGCCACCTATGGACCTGCCGGCGCCAGCTGGCTGCGCCTTGCCTTTGCCGCCCTCATTCTGGCCGTCGCCGTCCGTCCACGCATATTCAGCTACACGAAAGAGCAATGGACGAGTGCTCTGGTTCTCGGCACGACGACGGCGCTGATGACGATGAGTTTTTTCGCGGCGATCGAGCGCATACCGCTCGGTCTTGCCGTGGCGATCGATTTTCTCGGCCCGCTTTCGGTCGCGACCATCGGCTACGGCCTCAGCCGGCGTCTCGTCTGGCCGCTGATTGCCGCGCTCGGTGTTCTGGCTCTTGCCCATGATGGTGAAGGCTGGGTTGGGAATATCCAGGGCATTCTCTTCGCCTGCGGCGCGGGAACCGGTTGGGCGATTTACATCGTGCTCACCAAGAAGATCGGCGCAAGCTTCAAGGGGCTGGAAGGGCTTTCCATGTCGCTGATGGTTGCCGCTCTGGTCGCCACACCCTTCGGCTTCGCAGGCGCCGTGCCGGCGCTCGATAGTTATGGCCTGATCGAAATGGCGGGCCTTGCCGTACTCGTGCCGCTGCTACCCTACACGCTGGAGCTGATTGCCCTGCGGCGCATGCCGACAACTTCCTTCGGCATCCTCATGAGCCTAGAGCCGGCCATTGCCGCACTTGCGGGCTTCGCCATTCTGGCGCAGCCCATGACCCTGCTGCAGATGGCGGGAACGGCGCTCGTCGTTGCCGCAAGCGCGGGCGCGACCTTTTCCGCAAAGCAGTAAGGGATCAGCCCGTCTTCCTGGTGGGATCGTCGAGAGCGGGATTGTAGAACAGCGAGAGCGTCAGGCTTTTGGCGATCCGCTCGGCCGTCGCCATGAACCAGGCCTTGGCCTGCGGCGTTGGCGCGATATCGTCGAGGGTTGCGGCAAACAGCGACAGCCACTTCGGAAAAAGGTCGGGCGTCAGGTTCTGGACGCCGCTATGCGCCTGCACCGGCTTGCCGCCATAGGCGCCGCTGCGGAATGCGACCGCCGACCAGAAGCTCTTCATCTTCTCCATATGCTCCGGCCAGCGACCGGAGAGCCGGGCGTCGAACACCGGGCCGAGATCGGGATGCGCAAGCACGCGGGCGTAGAAGGTCTCGACCAGCCTGCCGATGAAGGCCTCGTCGACCCCCATTTCCAGCATCTCGGCCTCCGCCCTTTCGCGGATCGCCGCGACATGGGCAGGGCGGCCCTGAATCTCATTGTTCATCATAAACCCCGGCGCCGCGTGATGCGGCAGCCCTCATATAGGTGTTTACGACAGCGAGCCAAAGTCGTTCGTGCCCGCTTGCGGCAATCTGTCAGCCGGCCTTCGCACGCCCTTGACCGTCATCGCCTCCTTCTTTAGATTTAGAATAATTCTAAATTTGGAGAAAGTCATGCTGGCGCGGTTTTTCAGATCCTCGAAACGATCATTCGAATCGCTGTCCGAGCAGGAGATTCTCGCCCTCGCGATCGCCTCCGAGGAGGACGATGCCCGCATCTATCTTGCCTATGCCGACAGGCTGCGGCGTGAATTCCCAGCCTCGGCCAAAGTCTTCGAGGATATGGCCGAGGTCGAGGACACGCATCGCAAGTCGTTATTCGAGATCCATCGCCAACGTTTCGGCGAGCGCATTCCGCTGATCCGGCGCGAACATGTTGAAGGTTTTTATGAGCGCAAGCCTGACTGGTTGAGGGCAAATCTGACGCTGGATGCGATGCGCCGGGAAACCGAGGCGATGGAGGAACAGGCCTATCGTTTCTATGTCGAGGCGGCAAAACGCACCTCGGACGCCTCGACGCGCGAGCTGCTCGGCGACCTCGCGCTTGCCGAACAGGGGCATGAGGATATCGCTCGTATGCTGGGCGACAAACATACGCCCGAAGATGTCCAACGCGACGAGAACGAAACGGTGCATCGGCAATTCGTGCTGACCTATGTGCAGCCGGGCCTTGCCGGGCTAATGGACGGCTCGGTCTCGACACTGGCGCCGATCTTCGCCGCCGCCTTCGCCACGCAGGATACCTGGCAGACTTTTCTTGTCGGCCTTTCTGCCTCCGTCGGCGCCGGCATCTCGATGGGCTTCACCGAAGCCGCCCATGACGACGGCAAGATCTCCGGCAGGGGCTCGCCGATCAAGCGCGGCCTTGCCTGCGGCATCATGACGGCGCTCGGCGGCCTCGGTCACGCCCTGCCTTATCTGATCCCGCACTTCTGGACCGCGACGATCACCGCCGCGATCATCGTCTTCTTCGAACTCTGGGCAATCGCCTTCATCCAGAACCGCTATATGGAAACCCCCTTCCTGCGCGCCGCCTTCCAGGTGGTCCTCGGCGGCGGCCTGGTGCTCGGCGCGGGTATTTTGATTGGGAATGGGTGAGGAGCGGTCGGCAAAGCCGAGCAATCGATCCAGTGAATCGATTGCAGCGACGAACGCCCGAAGCGAAAGCGAAGGGCCGGGCAGCGGTGGAGCATGCCGAAGCCTTTATTTCGGGCGGTCCGCCCAACGATCAGGTTTGCCGGTCGCGTCGAATGTTTCGACGAGGAAGGCGGATCTCAGACACGCTCAACGACTAGCCCTCATGGTGAGGAGGCTCGCAGGGCCGTCTCGAACCACGAGGGCGGGTGGGGGAATGCTACCCCACAACATCTACATCTGCCGAGGCCAGTGGCCAGCCCCGTCCTTCGAGGCTTCGCCCTGCGGGCTACGCACCTCAGGATGAGGCTGGAGAGACCGCATGCCAGTCTCTTTGCTCTTCGCTTATGCTCAGCGCATCCCGGGCTCATCTACGGTTGCAACCGCAGGGGGTGCGGGCGACTTCGTCACGCCTCTGGCCGGGTGGCCACCCGGCCAGAGGCTCAATCGCTTCCATCGCACGAAATTACTAACGTGCAGATACAAGGGGGGTGAGGAGCGTCAGCGACGAACACCTTGAGCGGAAGCGAAAGGTAGTAGTGGACGCGTCTCCACCCCCAAAAAGCAAAAGGCCGGCTTTCGCCGGCCTTTTCCCACGCCCCCCAAAAACTCTTACCGCAGTGCGCCGACCAGAACGTCGCGGCCGTTCTCGATGGTGACCCAGCGGCCGGAATTGTAGCTCGACTGGCGCTTGACGAAGGAATAGGGCGTCCCAAACCACGGCTTGACGTCGGGGGCGAGGTTGTCGAGCACGAAGTCGCCCTCGGCGGTGCGCAGCGTCAGCACGGCATGGCCTTCACCGTCGGGCTTGCGCACGACGGTCATCAGCAGATCGGCGGCCGAAAAGCCGCGCTGGATCAGCATGCGGCGCTTCAAGAGCGCGAAATCCTCGCAATCGCCGGCCGTGGTCGGATAGGCCCAGACCTCATCCTTGCCGTAGATTTCCTTGTCGGTCATCGGCGTGATCGTGCGGTTGACCGTGGCGTTGACCGAACGCACCAGCGACCACTTTGCCGGGGTCATCTCGACCGGGCCGGAATTGCGGTTTGCCCCGCATTCGCTGCGGTGGATCTGACAGAAATCATAGTGTCCGATCGGCTGGGATGTGGCATTGCCCGTGACCATTGAAGCATTTCTGCTGGGGGCCGGTATGGCGGCCGTCGCCATCGCAAACATGGCCATCATGGCCACAAAAATACCCTTCATCCGCACGCCCGCTCTTCCTCGCATCGCCCCTTATTTATTAACAAAGTGTTAATGGAGAGGGCCAAGAAGAGTCAATCGTTACTTCTTGGGAGCACCTTGCGACTCGCCGACATGGTTAAAATGCAACGAGTTGAGCACTTGCATCACGGGAATTTCTCGGTCGGTGCGGCTTAAGCGGGCATCTGCCTGCTTGTCGATGACCCGACGATGCCTTTCACGGCGCTGAGCAGAAGCGCGATATCGCTCGGGCGGGAAAGGCGGTGGTCGCCGTCGCGGATGAAGGTCAGCACCACGTCGTCAGAGGGCAGATGTTCGGCGAGTTTCATCGCATGCGCATGCGGCACGTCGGCATCTTTCATGCCCTGGAGGATATGCACCGGGCAGCCTGTTTCGATGATGCCGTCGAGCACCCGGTTTTGGCGGCCGTCCTCGATCAGCGCCCTGGTATAGATATTCGGCTCGGGACTATATTGCGATCGTTCTTCGAAATAGCCGCGCTCGGCAAGCGACTTGCGCTCCTTGGCTTTGAGGTTCGGCTCGATCAACTCGGAGGTGAAATCCGGTGCCGGTGCGATGAGCACCATGCCGACGAGCTTCGGGCCGCCCTGCCGGGCAAGTTCCTGCGCCAGCCTGAGCGCGATCCAGCCACCCATCGAGGAGCCGACGAGGATCACCCGTTCCGGGGCGACATGGCGGATGACGGCCAGCGCCTCCTCCAGCCAGCGCGAGATCGTGCCGTCGCGGAAGCTGCCGCCGGAGAGCCCGTGGCCGGAATAGTCGAAGCGGATGCAGGCGAGCCCAAGCTGCGCCGCCAAGCCATCGAGTTCCACGGCCTTGGTGCCGCTCATATCGGAGCGATAGCCGGATAACCAGATGAGCGCCGG
Organism: Rhizobium sp. BK619; assembly: GCF_014195245.1. Lineage (NCBI taxonomy): Bacteria > Pseudomonadati > Pseudomonadota > Alphaproteobacteria > Hyphomicrobiales > Rhizobiaceae > Rhizobium > Rhizobium sp. BK619. The sequence continues at coordinate 231,771 of NZ_JACIBH010000003.1, forward strand.
TGCGTCGCTGCCGGCTCGCGCCGGGCGGACGATGATAGCGATATCACGCACCGCCTCACCCTCGCCGACCGTCAGGAACTGCGGCTGGGCATTGGGCATCTGATCGAACATCGGCGAAACTCCTGTTATTTTGGTCTATAAAACAGATTCTTGGCAGGCTGACAGCGGGTGATTTTTCCGCTAAAGGATGATATTGACTCCGTTGCAGCGATGACGCGACACGTTTGTGCACCCCGATATGGGAGCGCGAGGCTGCAACGTTCCGAAACAACGCGAGGAGAATACGACCATTCGCAGACCTTTTAAAACCGACGCGCCCGTGAAGGACGGACCGCGCTCGAACCGTGAAATCCGCATTCCCAAAGTTCAGCTGATCGGGGCTGACGGCGAGAATATGGGCGTCGTGCCTACCGACCAGGCCTTGAGAATGGCTGAGGAAGCCGGCCTCGATCTCGTCGAAATTTCCCCCAATGTCGAACCGCCTGTGTGCAAGATCCTCGATCTGGGCAAGCTGAAATATGCCAACCAGAAAAAGGCTGCCGAGGCGCGCAAGAAGCAGAAGATCGTCGAAGTCAAAGAAATCAAGATGCGCCCGAACATCGACACCCATGATTATGAGGTGAAGATGAAGGCGATGGGTCGCTTCTTCGACGAAGGCGACAAGGTCAAGGTGACGCTGAAGTTCCGCGGCCGCGAAATGGCCCACCAGGAACTCGGCATGAAGCTGCTGCAGCAGGTAAAGGCCGATACGACCGAGTTCGCCAAAGTCGAAGCCGAGCCCAAGCTCGAAGGTCGCCAGATGATGATGGTGCTGGCGCCGAAGTAAGCGCCAGGCACTTTTTCGCCCCAAGGCCGTCCGCAAGGGCGGCTTTTGTGCTTTCTAACATGGGTGCTTACGAGCGTGCGAAGATTCCTCCGCAGCCCCGTTGCACTTTCAGGACGCTGCGGTTATAAGCGCGCGTCCGAACTGACCGGCAGGGCATGCCGTGGCAGTTTCGAATGCTTGCGGAACGGTTCGTCGCCGAAGCCGCAGATCAACAACAAACGCTCCCGCACCTTGTTGCGACGGCCGGAGAACCGGACTTCGCGAGAAGGGCTTTTTTGATGAAGCGCGCTGGGAGGACAGAAGGAGTAGCAAAATGCCCAAGATGAAGACGAAGTCCTCAGCCAAGAAGCGGTTCAAGATCACCGCAACCGGCAAGGTCAAGGCTGCCGCTGCCGGCAAACGCCATGGCATGATCAAGCGTACCAACAAGTTCATTCGCGATGCACGTGGCACCATGGTTCTCGCAGAACCGGATGGCCGCAAGGTTATCAAGAATTACCTGCCGAACGGTCTCTGAGACCCGTCCGCGAACGCTAGATTTAAGGAGATCATGATATGGCACGTGTAAAAAGAGGCGTCACCGCCCACGCCAAGCATAAGAAGGTTCTGAAGGCCGCCAAGGGCTTTTACGGCCGTCGCAAGAACACCATCCGCACCGCCAAGGCTGCTGTCGATCGCTCGAAGCAGTACGCTTACCGCGACCGCAAGGTCAACAAGCGCAACTTCCGTGCGCTCTGGATCCAGCGCATCAACGCCGCTGTCCGCGAATTCGGCCTGACCTACGGCCGCTTCATCGACGGCCTGAACAAGGCCGGCATCGAAGTCGACCGCAAGGTTCTCTCCGACATGGCGATCCACGAGCCGGAAGCATTCGGCGCGCTCGTCAATGCTGCCAAGAAGGCTCTTGAGTATCTCAAGGAAGCCGGTACGGCTAACGAGTTTGAAGGCGCGGTCAAGTAACCAGCGCTTCCCAAGCTTTGAATTTATGATTTTGGGAAACCCGCGCTGGTTTGGGCTAGCGCGGGTTTTTCTTTCTTTATATTCCTTGCGCCGGCCGCCGCCGCCTGCCTCCCGATCGCCCGCCTGATACTGGACGGAAAGAAGTGACAATGTCAGATATCGACCAGCTCAACGCATCGCTGCTCGCCGAAATCGCTGCCGCCAATGACGAGGCGGCCCTGGAAGCGGTGCGCGTTTCCGCCCTCGGCAAGAAGGGCTCCGTCTCCGAACTGTTGAAGACGCTCGGCGCCATGACGCCGGAAGAACGCCAGACCCGGGGCGCTGCGATCAACGTTTTGAAGAATGCGGTGACCGAGGCGCTCGCCGCCCGCAAGGCGACGCTCCGCCAAGAGGCAATCAATGCGCGGCTGAAAGCCGAAACCGTCGATGTCAGCCTGCCGGTGCGCTCTTCGCCCGCCGAGCGCGGCCGCATCCATCCGATCAGCCAGATCGTCGATGAAATCACCGCTATCTTCGCCGACATGGGTTTCTCCATCGCCGAAGGTCCGGATATCGAGACCGACTACTACAATTTCACCGCGCTGAATTTCCCCGAAGGCCACCCGGCCCGCGAGATGCACGACACCTTCTTCTTCCATCCGGACGAGAACGGTGAGCGCAAGGTGCTGCGCACCCATACCTCGCCGGTGCAGGTGCGCACCATGGAGACGCAGAAGCCGCCGATCCGCATTATCATTCCCGGCAAGACCTACCGCCAGGACAGTGATGCCACGCATTCGCCGATGTTCCACCAGGTCGAAGGCCTGGTCATCGACAAGAAGGCCAACGTCGCCAACATCCGCTGGGTGCTCGAGGAATTCTGCAAGACCTTCTTCGAGGTCGACAGCGTGACCATGCGCTTCCGTCCGTCCTTCTTTCCTTTCACCGAGCCCTCTTTCGAGGTCGATATTCAGTGCGACCGCTCCGGCCCGATCGTCAAGTTCGGCGAAGGCACCGACTGGATGGAGATCCTCGGCTGCGGCATGGTCCATCCGAACGTGCTGCGCTACGGCGGGCTCGATCCGGACGAATATCAGGGTTTTGCCTGGGGCATGGGCCTCGACCGCATCGCCATGCTGAAATACGGCATGCCCGACCTGCGCGATTTCTTCAACGCCGACGTCCGCTGGATGACGCATTACGGCTTCCGCCCGCTCGACATGCCGACGCTGTTCGGCGGCCTCAGCGCTTGAACGGAGAATTGGGACGATGAAATTCACGCTCTCCTGGCTGAAAGAGCATCTGGAAACGGATGCCGGCCTCGATGAAATCTGCACGCGCCTGACCCAGATCGGATTGGAGGTCGAGGATGTCGACGACAAGGCGGCATTCAAGCCCTTCGTTATCGCCAGAATTGTCTCGGCGGAAAAACATCCGCAGGCCGACCGCCTGAAGGTGCTGATGGTCGATACCGGCGCCGGCGCTCCGGTTCAGGTCGTCTGCGGCGCCCCGAATGCCCGCGCCGGCCTCATCGGCGCCTTTGCCGCTCCCGGGACCTATGTTCCCGGCATCGACGTGACGCTTGCCGTCGGCAATATTCGCGGCGTCGAAAGCCACGGCATGATGTGCTCCGAAAAGGAGCTGCAGATATCGGACAGCCATGACGGCATCATCGATCTGCCGGAAGATGCACCGATCGGAAACAGTTACGCCGCATATGCGCATCTCGACGACCCGGTCATTGAAATCAACCTGACGCCGAACCGGCCGGATTGTACCTCGATCCACGGCATCGCCCGTGATCTCGCCGCCTCCGGTCTAGGCACGCTGAAGACCAGGCCCGCGCCGTCCTTTGCCGTCGAAGGCGAGACGCCGGTAAAGCTGACCCTCGATCTCGACGATCAGAGGCTCTGCCCTGGCTTTGCGCTGCGCCTGGTGCGCGGCGTCAGGAACGGGGCTAGCCCGCGCTGGATGCAGCAGCGGCTCACCGCCATCGGCCTGCGCCCGATCAATGCGCTGGTCGATATCACCAATTACATGACTTTCGACCAGGGCCGGCCGATGCACGTCTTCGACGCCGCCAAGGTCAATGGGAACCTCACCGTTCGCCGCGCCGTCGAGGGCGAGACCGTGCTGGCGCTCGATCAGCGCGAATACAAGCTCGGTCCGAACAATGTCGTCATCTCGGATGAAGACGGCATCGAATCGATCGGCGGCATCATGGGTGGCGAACATTCCGGCTGCGACGAAAACACCGTCGACGTGCTGATCGAATCCGCTCTCTGGGACCCGATGAACATCGCCAAATCGGGCCGCAGCCTCGGCATCATCACCGATGCCCGCTACCGCTTCGAACGCGGCGTCGATCCGGACTATATGGTGCCCGGTCTCGAACGCACGACGGAACTGGTGCTGGAACTCTGCGGCGGCACAGCCGCCAGAGCCGAGGTCGTCGGCTATAAGGGTTACGAAGCAAAGATCGTCGATTTCCCCTATTCCGAGGTCAAGCGCCTGACGGGGCTCGACGTCTCGGATGAGGAAAGCAATAGCATTCTGACCCGCCTGGGCTTCACGGTCTCCGGTTCCGGCGAGCGTGTCTCCGTCGCTGTTCCTTCCTGGCGTCCCGATGTCGATGGCAAGGCCGATCTCGTCGAGGAGGTCATGCGCATTCACGGCGTCGACAATATCAAACCGGCACCGCTGGAAAGTCATGCGGCCGTCAACGGCAAGATCCTGACGACGCTGCAGATCCGCACCCGCCTCGCCAAGCGAGCGCTCGCCGCGCGCGGCATGCTCGAGGCCGTCACCTGGTCCTTCATTCCGGAAGATCAGGCAAAGCTTTTCGGCGGCGGTTCGCCCGCCCTCAAGCTTGCCAATCCGATCGCCGCCGAAATGTCGGATATGCGCCCCTCGCTGCTGCCCGGCCTGCTGACCGCAGCCCAGCGCAATGCCGACAAGGGTTATGGCGACGTCGCCCTCTTCGAGGTCTCCGGCACCTATGAGAACGACAGGCTCGAGGGGCAGCGCCGCGTCGCCGGCGGCATCCGCCGCGGCACGGCTTCGCTTGCCGGCGCCGGCCGTGCCTGGTCGAACGCCGCCAAGGGCGGCGGCAAACCAGTCGATGTCTTCGACGCCAAGGCCGATGCGCTCGCCGTCATCGAAGCCTGCGGCCTGCCGATGGGCAATATCCAGATCGAGCAGGGCGGGCCGGAATGGTATCATCCCGGCCGCTCCGGCACGATCAAGATGGGGCCGAAGGTCGTGCTCGGCTATTTCGGCGAATTCCATCCGCTGACGCTTGAAGCGCTCGATGTCTCCGGCGCCCTCTGCGGCTTCGAGGTCTATCTCGATGCCATGGCCGAGCCGAAGAAGAAGGCGACCCGCACCAAGCCGGCGCTCGATCTTTCGCCTTTCCAGGCGGTCAAGCGCGACTTCGCCTTCGTCGTCGACAAGACGGTGGAAGCCGGCGCCATCATCAAGGCTGCGACCGGCGCCGACCGCAAGCTGGTCACCGGCGTCAATGTCTTCGACATCTTCGAAGGCGCGTCGGTCGGCGAGGGCAAGAAGTCGGTGGCGATCGAGGTTCAGATCCAGCCGGCCGAGCGCACGCTGACGGACGAGGATTTCGAGGCGCTGACGCAGAAGATCGTCGCCAGCGTGACAAAATTCACCGGCGGTGTTCTCAGATCCTGATCCCGCCGGTCTTGGCCAAAACAAGGAACCGGTCGCCGAGGCGGCCGGTTTTATTACAGGTGAAGATGGTAGAGCTTGCTGACGATCACCCATCGGCCGTCGATCTTCAGCAGTGAGAGATAGTCGGTAAAGCGCATTCCGGCGAAATCGTCGGTGACCTTGACGCTCGCCGCATCGCCCTCGACATCGACGCTCTGGATATCCATGAAGGGCTGCGTGCCGGGTGGTGCCGGCTCCTCCGCCAGGATCGCGGCGATGAATTCGTCGCGCGTCAGCCATTCGACGGCATTCTGGTAGTGGCCGATGATCGAGCTTTTGGGGTGAAAGGCCTTCTTCAAGGCTGCCTCATTGGCGAAGGCCATGCCTTCGACATAGAGATGAACCGTCTGTTCGACTGCCTGCCTGTCCGACATATCGTCATCCCGTTCTTCGAGATGGCGTTAGATAGTTTCGCCGGCCGCGATGGCAAGCCCGGCCGGTTGTATCCGGCCGGGCTTTTGTCGCTTAAAGGTTCGTCATCGCAAGCGAGGCGTCCGAATAACGTTTTCCCGCCACCTGTGCGGCCGGGATCGCCGCGCCGAGCTGCTCGAGTTCGGCCGCGCTCAGCACGATATCGGCGGCGGCGGCGTTCTGTTCGAGATGGTGAAGCTTGCGGGCTCCGGGGATCGGCACGATGTCGTCTCCCTGGCTCAGCACCCAGGCAAGCGCCAGCTGTGCCGCCGTCACACGCTTCTCGGCGGCAAGCTGTTCGAGCGTTGCGACGAGGGCGGCATTGGCGTCGAAATTCTCCGCCTGGAACCGCGGCACCTGCCGGCGGAAATCATCCGCGGCAAGATCTTCGGTCTTGATCGCCCCTGTCAGAAAACCGCGGCCGAGCGGGCTGTAGGGAACGAAGCCGATGCCGAGTTCGCGGCAGGTGGCAAGCACGTCTTCCTCAGGATCGCGCGTCCAGAGCGAATATTCGCTCTGCAGCGCTGCGATCGGATGGACCGCATGGGCGCGGCGGAGGGTGGCGCTGCCGGCTTCGGAGAGGCCGAGGGCGCGGACCTTGCCTTCCCTCACCAGCTCGGCCATGACGCCGACCGTCTCCTCGATCGGCACGTTGGGATCGACGCGGTGCTGGTAGAAGAGGTCGATGGTTTCGATGCCGAGCCGTTTCAATGAGGCCTCGGCGACCGCCCGCACATGCTCGGGGCGGCTGTCGACGCCGGCGATGGCGGCGGCACCTTGCTGGCTGGTATCGATCTTGAAGCCGAACTTGGTGGCGATCACCACGCGGTCGCGGAATGGTTTCAGCACCTTTCCGATAAGGGCTTCGTTGGTAAAGGGGCCATAGACTTCGGCAGTGTCGAAAAACGTGACGCCGAGATCGACGGCGCGATGGAGTGTCCTCACCGATTCCGCTTCGTCGCTGGCGCCATAGGCAAAACTCATGCCCATGCAGCCGAGGCCGACGGCAGAGACGGTCAGATCGTTTCCGAGTTTCCGGATTTTCATGTTGCGCTCCTTTTCTGAGCTGGCGACCGCTCTATGCGGTACGGGCAGACCATATCCCTGCCGCACCGGTCAGAAAATACATGCAGTTTCTAACGGGTTGTTCTATTATTTCGATCAATGAACAGAACTCAGCTCTCGCAACTCGCCGTTCTCGCCGCCGTCTCGGAGCATCGCAGCTTCCGCGCCGCGGCCAAGGAACTCCTTGTCGCGCCGTCAGCGATCAGCCATGCCATATCGAGCCTGGAGGAAAGCCTGGGGGTCAGGCTCCTGGCGCGCACCACCCGCAGCGTCGCACCGACGGAGGAGGGCCGCCTGCTTCTCGAAAGGCTGCGTCCGGCGCTCGAGGAGATCGATATTGCCCTGGAGGCGGTCCGCGATACGCGCGCCAAGCCGGCCGGCAACCTGCGCATCACCGCGCCGCGCTTCGCCTCCGATCTCCTGCTCGCCCCCCGCCTTGGCGATTTTCTCAACCTCTATCCCGATATCACCCTGGAGATCGCCAATGAGGACGGTTTCACCGATATCGTCAAGGAGGGGTTCGACGCCGGCATAAGGCTGGAGGAGAGCCTGGAGGCCGATATGATCGCGGTGCGGTTCTCACCCCCTTTGACGACTGTCATCGCCGCATCGCCCGAATATTTCGAGCGCTATCCAAAACCGGAACACCCACGCGACCTCGTTCATCACCGTTGCATCAAGCGGCGCTTTACCAACGGCTCCATCTATCGCTGGGAATTCGAAAAGGACGGGCAGGAACTGGTAGTTGCGGTCGACGGGCCGCTTGTTGTCAGCGAGGACCGGCTGGCCCTGCTTGCGGCGCTGAACGGCGCCGGCCTTGCCTATCTCTTCGACATGCGGGTGGATGCCGAACTGGCGAGCGGCAGCCTCGTGCGGGTGCTGGAGGATTGGTGTGCGCCCTATTCCGGGCCGTTTCTTTATTATCCCACCCGGCGGCAGATGCGCCCGGCGCTGCGGGCCTTCATCGATTTCTTCAGACATGTCGAGAAGGATACGGGCGGCCGGTAAGACCTGAACCGCCGCCCGTGCTCAAATCCGTCAGGCAGCCTTGGCCTTCTGGTTTGCCGCCGTGGTGGCGAGCTGGGAGAGGGTCTTGTCGGTCGCCGTTTCTTCCTGCAGCGTCTGGTCGAGCAGGCTGACGACATCCTTGAAGCCGAGCGTCGCAGCCCAGGTCTTCAGCGTGCCGTAACGGGCGATCTCATAATGCTCGACGGCCTGGGCCGCGGAAATCAGCCCGGCATCCAGCGCGGGCGTGCCCTTGAATTCCTCCATGATTTCTTCGCCCTCGGCGATGATGCCCTGGATCGCCTCGCAGGTCTTGCCCTGGGCGCGTTTGCCGATCTTCTCGAAAACCTGCTGCAGCCGCTCGACCTGGCCTTCGGTTTGCTCCAGGTGCTTCTGGAAACCCGCCTTCAGTTCAGCGGACTGGGCGGCGCGCGCCATCTTCGGCAGGGCGCGCAAGATCTGCCGTTCGGCAAAATAGATGTCCTTCAGCGTGTCGTAGAAGAGATCTTCCAACGTCTTTTCCTTGGCCATTTTCTCGATCCTTGTTCTGGGGAAGGCCGCGAATGCGGCGACACATTAAGAAGCAAGGATTGCGCAAATTGTTCCCGATCGATTTCGGGTGGACTGGAAATCTGCTCCGGGCGATGTTTGCTGCCATCGATATGGGAGGAAGAGAACGTCATGCGAAAGCCGGGTTCGATGAAGGGTCTGGAAGATCTTGGCCGGATAAGGCTGTCGCAGAACTTCTTCCTCCGCGATTTCCTGCACTCCGAAATTGCCGATTTCCACCGCATTCCCAATATTCCCGAGGATCCCGATCTGGCGGTCGAGGCAGGCAGGAGGCTTTGCGAGGAATTGCTGGAGCCGCTGGAAGCGACCTTCGGTCGTCTGCATATCCGCTCCGGCTATCGATCGCCCGATGTCAACAGGTTCGGCAACGACAACAATCTGAACTGCTCGACCAATGCCGCCACCGCAGCCCATCACATCTGGGACATGCGGGACTTCGACGGCTGCATGGGTGCCGCGGTCTGTATCGTCGTGCCGTGGATGCTCGACCGCTACAGCGATGAAAGCGACTGGCAACGGCTCGCCTGGTGGATCCACGACCATTTGCCCTATGCCTCGCTCTGCTTCTTCCCCAAGCTCTGGGCCTTCAATATCCAGTGGCACGAACGGCCGAAACGGGTGATCCAGAGTTATATCAGCCCGCGCGGCATCCTCACCAAACCCGGCATGGCGAACTGGGAGGGGCAGCATTCCGAATGGTATGAGGGTTTTCCCGCGCTCAAAAGCTGATGCGGTAGCGGATGTGCCCGTCGCTCTCGACATAGCTGTCGTAGAGCGCCCGGGCCGTCTTGTTCTGTTCGCTCGTATGCCAATAGAGCCGCGACCAGCCCTTCGCCTTGCCGAGCTCGACGAGATCGTCCATCAGCGCCCGCCCGACGCCTTTGCCGCGTGCCTCGGGATCGACGAACAGGTCTTCGAGATAGCAGTCCCTGCCGCGGATCCACGTGCCCTCATGGGTGAGATAGAGCGCAAAGCCCATGATCCCGCCGTCGACCTCGGCGACGCGCATGGCGATCGCCGACGCCGGATCGAAAACCCGGCGCCATGTCTGGTCGGTGATATCGGCATCGACCGTAACCTCGTAAAAGGCGAGATAATCAGCCCAGAGTTCGCGCCAACGCGCTTCGTCTTCGGAGCGGGCATCTCGGATCGTCACGGTCATCGTCTCTTCTCTTTCAGCGGCCGGCTTCGTCGAGCAGCGCCATCGCGTCATCGGAAAGCTCAAGTGTCGCTGATTTCGCCAGGCTTTCAAGCTGCGAAAGACTGGTGGCGCTGGCGATCGGCGCCGTCACGCCCTTCTTGCGCAAGAGCCAGGCGAGCGAAATTTCCGCGGGCTTGGCGCCGGTTTCAGCGGATACCCTGTCGAGTGCGGCAAGAATGCGCAGGCCCTTGTCGTCGAAATAGGTCGAAACCCGGCCCTCGCGGGCGCGGCCTTGCGTATCCGCCTTGCTGCGGTACTTGCCGGTGAGGAAGCCGGCGGCGAGGCTGAAATAGGTGATGACGCCGATATCTTCTTTGACGCAGAGCTCGGCCAGCGGCCCCTCGAAGCTCGAGCGCTCATAGAGGTTATATTCCGGCTGCACCACATCGTAACGCGGCAGGCCGGCCTTTTCGGCAGCGTCGAAGGAAGCCTGCAGCAGCGCCGCATCATAGTTCGAGCAGCCGATGGCGCGGATCTTGCCCTGCTGCTTCAGCTTGGCAAAGGCGCCGAGCGTTTCCTCGTGGGGCGTATCGGCGTCCGGCCAATGCGAGAGATAGAGATCGATATAATCACTCTGCAGCCGGCTGAGCGAATCCTCGACCGCCTTCAGGATATAGCGCTCCTTGAGCGTTTTTCCCTGGCCCATATCCGAGCCGACCTTGGTGACGATCACGGCCTTATCGCGGGAAACCTTGGCCTGCTTCAGCCAGCGCCCGATGATCTCCTCGGAATCGCCGCCCTTGTTGCCGGGAACCCAGGCGGAATAGACATCCGCCGTATCGATCGTGTTGAGGCCCGCATCGAAGAAGGCGTCGAGAATGGCGAAGGATGTTTTCTCGTCGGCTGTCCAGCCGAAGACATTGCCGCCGATGACGATCGGCGCGATCGAAAGACCCGTTTTTCCAAGCCGGCGCATTTCCATGACGCTCTCCAAAATGGTGATGTAATTGAAATCGCGGATACGGCAGAACGCCGTCCCGGAGCATGATGCCGAAACATCATTCTCTAACGATCTGAGAGAACCTAGCGCGATCCGGGCATGAGGGAAGGCAAACTTCCGTGATTTCGGCCCGCGCCATTGCGCCGCAGCGAAGCCCTGAATATGGTCGCGGAAACCTGTTTGGGAGGCTTAGACCATGCTGCGCTTCGGTATCATTTCAACGGCAAAGATCGGCCGCGACAATGTCGTTCCTGCAATCCAGGACGCGGAGAACTGCGTCGTCACGGCGATCGCCAGCCGTGATCTCGCCCGTGCCAGGGAAATGGCCGACCGTTTTTCGGTGCCGCATGCCTTCGGCTCCTATGAGGAGATGCTGGCCTCCGACGTCATCGACGCGGTCTATATCCCGCTGCCGACCTCGCAGCATATCGAATGGTCGATCAAAGCAGCCGATGCCGGCAAACACGTGCTCTGCGAAAAACCGCTCGCCTTGAAGGCCGGCGATATCGACGATGTGATCGCCGCCCGCGACCGCAACCGGGTGGTGGTCACCGAAGCCTATATGATCACCTATTCCCCGGTCTGGCAGAAGGTGCGCGCGCTGATCGACGAGGGCGCGATCGGCAAGCTCCGCCATGTGCAGGGCGCCTTCACCTATTTCAACCGCGACGCCGCCAACATGCGCAACATTCCAGAGCTTGGCGGCGGCGGTCTTCCCGACATCGGCGTCTATCCCGTCATGGGCACGCGGTTTTCCACTGGCAAGGAGCCGCTCCGGATCCAGGCCGTTACCGAGCGCGATCCCGAATTCGGGACGGATATCTATTCGAGCGTCAAAGCCGATTTCGGCGATTTCGAGCTGAGCTTCTATATCTCGACGCAGATGGCCAACCGCCAGGTCATGATCTTTCACGGCACCGACGGCTACATCGAGGTCAAGTCGCCGTTCAACGCCAATCGCTTCGGGCCTGAAGAGATCGAGCTTACCGACCGCAGCCACAATGAATCGCGCATCTTCCGTTTCCAGGACAGCCGCCAGTACAAGCGGGAAGTCGAAGCCTTCGCCCGGGCAGTGGAGGACGGCAAGGAAGAGCTCGTCACGCTCGAAAATTCGAAATCGAACCAGAAGGTGATCGACGCGATCTATCGCGCCAGCGAGAAGGACGGCTGGGAAGCCGTATGACTATTCCGTCCGGAAGACGAAGCGCGAATAGCCGAAAAAGCTGAAGATCATCGAGGCGAGGCTGGCGATCACCATCGCTGCAAGCGGCTGTACGGACGGCAGCGACAGCAGCAGCGCGGAATAAAGCCCATAATTGACCAGTGCTGCCGTCACCCCGACCGAGCCGTAGCGAAAGCCTTCTGAAGCAAGCGATCGGCCGGAGCGATCGAAGGTGAAGCTCCGGTTGAAAGCCCAGGTCGCCGCCATTGCCAGCGCGATCGCGATGAGCCGTGCCAGGAATGGCCCGAGCGGCGTCAGATGGAGCAGCGCCGACAGGACGCCGGCATCGACGAGAAAGCCGATGCCGCCGGCAATGGCGAAGCGTACGAGCTTTCTCATGCCGCATCCGCCTTGCCGGAACGCGCGCGCGATGCGGGCGCTGCTTCGCCGAGCGGCGCCTTGGCCGCGCTCGGCGTCTCCAGGCTCATATAATGGATACGAAGCTGTTCGGCGCGGGCACGGGCCACCGAATCCAGGATGACGCCGGCGGTGAACAGCATGAAGGAGATCATCATCAGCGCCATCGACAGCACCCAGGTCGGCATGCGGCTGACGAGACCCGTCTGGAAATATTCCGCCAGCACCGGCGCCATGAAGCCGAGGCTCGCCAGCATGAAGGTGGCGCTGATCGTGCTGAAGAAGGCGAAGGGCCGGGTTTCCTTCATCAGCATGGCGAACATCCAGAGGATCTTGCCGCCGTCGCGAAATGTCGAAAGCTTGGAATGCGAGCCTTCCGGCCGGCGGCCGTAATCGAGTTCCAGCTCGCTGACCGGCAGCTTCAGCCGCGAGGCATGCACGGACATCTCGGTTTCGATTTCGAAGCCGCCCGATACCGCCGGGAAGCTCTTGACGAAGCGACGCGAGAAAGCGCGGTAGCCGGAAAAGATATCGGTGAAATCGGGGCCGAAGATCGTCCGGTAGAGCAGGTTGAAAAGCCGGTTGCCGAGCGCATGGCCCTGGCGGCCGGCATCGGCATGCACGCCGCGCCGGGTTCCCACCACCATATCGGCGCGCTCGGTCAGCAGCGTCCGCACCAGCTCTTCGGCATCGCCGGGCGTGTAAGTGCCGTCGCCGTCGGCGATGATGTAGATGTCGGCGTCGATGTCGGCGAACATGCGGCGCACGACGTGGCCTTTGCCCTGCCGCCGCTCGCGCACGACATGCGCGCCGGCAAGCATCGCCTGCAGCGCGGTGCCGTCGGTGGAATTATTGTCGTAGACATGGATCGCCGCATCCGGCAGCGTCGCGCGGAAGCCCCGCACCACGGGGCCGATCGTCGCGGCTTCATTATAGCAGGGAAGCAGGACGGCAATGTCCAGTTTATCGGTACGCGATCGGGCCATGACTTTACTCGTTACACAAAAGCCGTGCCGAGCCTAAACCACCCCGCGTTAATAAGACCCTATGACGAAAGCAAAATCGGCAGCTGCCGCAATCGGCTTTACACTTTCTTGATCGGCGACGGCTAAGCTTCGGCATCTGGAAACAAAGTGCTAACCACGATGAACGCCGTGCAGCCGATCGCCAATGCCGCATCCGTGACTGCCGCCCAAAGGGGCGGGTTGGGCAGGATGATGATGCGCCTGTGGCCAACCGTCATCTCCTATAGCGTCGTTCTCGCCACCATCCTCGTCGTCGCCAAGTTTTTCACCGCGACCGACTATGTCGGTCCCGACAATGACGACGGAATGCGTCTCATCGAGGTTCGCGATTTTCTCGCCGGGCAGGGCTGGTTCGATCTGATGCAATATCGCCTCGGCCTCGGTGGCGGCACGCTGATGCACTGGTCACGGCTGATCGATCTGCCGATCGCTTCGCTGATTTGGTTCTTCGGCCTGTTTGCGCCGCACGAGACAGCTGAGGCCCTGGCGCTTGCCGTCTGGCCGGTCTTGCTCGTCCTGCCCGTCATGCTTGCCATGGCCGTTGCCGGGCGGCGTATCGGCGGTGTTGCCGGCATGCATATCTGTCTCGGCATGACCGGTCTGGCGATCTACACCGGCAATCGTTTCGCGCCTGGAGCCATCGATCATCACAATGCGCAGCTGGCACTCGTCGCGACGATGGTGGCTAATCTGCTGGATCCTGAGCGGCGCGGCTGGAGTTATGCGGTTGCCGGCATCGCGGCAGCGGTCGCCATCGCCATCGGCGCCGAGACGACGCCTTTCGTTGCCGCCGTCTGTCTGACCATCGCTTTGCTCTGGGCGTGGGAAGGCGATAAATTCGCCGCCGCCGCGAAGGCCTTCGGGCTGGCGCTGGCAGTTGCGATCAGCATCCTCTTTGTCGCAACGGTGCCGCCGCGGCTCTATTCGACGGTCACCTGCGACAATCTCTCGCTCGGTTATTACAGCCTGGCGGCGATCGGCGGCGGGCTGCTGCTGTTTTCGGCGGTCTTTGCGAGCCGCCTGCGTCGCCCCTTGCGCTTTGCCGCACTTGGCCTCGTCGGTGCCGGCGTTCTCGGTTCGGCCATTGTGATTGCGCCGCAATGCCTGAGCGATCCGCTCGCTGGTCTCGATCCGATGCTGGTCGAGCTCTGGCTGAAGAATGTGTCGGAAGCGCAATCGGCCTTCGTTCTTCTTCGCACCGATCCCTTCTCCATCGGTGGCTTCTATGCGGCCGGCCTGTTCGCCATCGCGGTCTGCATCTTTCGTATCGTTCGGCGCGACCGCATGCAGCTCCATCTGGTCCTGCTCTTTCTGCTTATCACCAGCTGGGCGATCGCGCTGGTCCAGGTGCGGGGCTCCGTTTTCTCGAACCTGATCTCCATTCTGCCACTTGCCTTGCTGATCATCGATATCAGGCGGATTTCCAATAGCGACAGCGAGAACGTTGCCGCCGCCTTCGTCTATATCGTCACTGTCCTCGCAAGCGTTCCGGCCGCCTGGGCACTCGGCGGCGGACTTGCCGCGCTGCAGATGGGCAATAGCGCGCAGAAGCAGGCAACGGAAAAGGTGCTTTCCTGCACATCAAGGCAGGCGCTGGCGCCGCTTGCCGGGCTTCCGGCTGGGCTGGTCTCAGCACCCTCGGAAATGGGGGTGCCGATCCTTCGTTTTACGAAAAACCGGGTTCTTTCCGCGCCCTATCACCGCAATCAGGGCGGTATGCTGACGGAACTGCACATCGGGCTGGCGGAGCCGCAGGAGGCGGAAGCCTTCCTGAAGGGTGCTGATGTGACGGTGCTAGGCTTCTGCCCCGGTGACCTGCAGACGCGAGAGATTGCCAAGCTGAAACCGGATGGGCTCTATGCCGAACTCGGCAAGGGCCATATACCGCCCTATCTGGAGCCGCTTCCGAAGGCGGCGGATGTGGGCGTTCAGTTCTTTCGCTATCGGCCGGCGGCGAATTGACGCCGGAGTTCTTTTAGTGGGAAACGCGCGTCGCGCGGCGAAGGCGCGCATTGGCATAGAGCCCGGCCACGAAGAGCATGAGGCCGCCATTAAAGCCGAGAACGGCATAGACGAAGGCCAGGATTGAGACCGGGCCGGGCGACGTAATCGCCGCCGCCGCGAAGGTTATTCCAATGAGCGCTGCGATCAACGCGATCGCGGCAGCCGAGCGCGTTTGCCCGGCGCTGACGCCCAATGCTGCTGCTGTGAGAATAATCATTTTCAGCACCTTCCCAGAGATAACGAGGGGAAGCATAGGAAGCGCCAACTAACAAAGATTTACCGGCAATCTCCGCCGAAAAGCCTTTGTATTGCGGTGGTTAGCAATCCCTTTCGTCTATAACGCGCATTATAACGATGCGTTCCACAACCAAACGGATTTACCCAGATTTCGCCGTTCATCCGCCAAGCTGCCGCGACTGCATACTGAGGATGCGTGGCGCAGAGTGCGCCCGCCGTCAACGATCTCGACAGCCGGGAAAACCGGTGTCGGCGGCGGCCGCGACCTTCCCGTTTGCCGCTGATCGACATAGAAAGCCGATCGACATAGAAAGAAGGGATGAGCAACGTCTTCGACAGCGATTCGCCGACCAATCTTGCCGAATATTCGGTTTCGGAGCTTTCCGGCTCGATCAAGCGCACCGTCGAAACCGCCTTCGATCAGGTTCGCGTGCGTGGCGAGATCTCTGGTTATCGCGGCCCGCACTCCTCGGGCCATGCCTATTTCGCGCTGAAGGACGACCGCGCCCGCATCGATGCTGTCATCTGGAAGGGCACTTTCTCTCGGCTGAAGTTCCGTCCGGAAGAGGGCATGGAGGTGATTGCCACCGGCAAGGTCACCACCTTTCCCGGCTCCTCGAAATATCAGATCGTCATCGAGACGCTGGAGCCGGCCGGCGCCGGCGCGCTGATGGCGCTGATCGAGGAGCGCAAGCGCAAGCTCGGCGCCGAAGGCCTGTTCGATGCCGCCCGCAAGAAGCGGCTGCCCTTCATGCCGCGCGTGATCGGCGTCGTCACCTCGCCGACTGGCGCCGTGATCCGCGATATCCTTCATCGCATCTCCGATCGTTTTCCCGTACATGTCCTCGTTTGGCCGGTAAAGGTCCAGGGTGAGGGATCCGGCGAGGAGGTGGCGAATGCCATTCGCGGCTTCAATGCGCTGGAACCGGCCGGCGCCATTCCGCGGCCTGATGTGCTGATTGTCGCGCGCGGCGGCGGCAGCCTGGAAGATCTCTGGAGCTTTAACGACGAAATCGTCGTGCGTGCTGCGGCCGAAAGCCGGATACCGCTGATCTCGGCCGTCGGCCATGAAACCGACTGGACGCTGATCGACTATGCCGCCGATGTCCGAGCGCCGACACCGACCGGGGCGGCCGAAATGGCCGTGCCGGTCAAGGCGGAGCTTGAGGCGCAGGCCGCCGCCCTTGCCGCGCGGCTGCAGGGCTGCATGAACCGGCAGATGGATCAGCGCCGCCAGTCGGTTCGGGCTCTGATGCGGGCATTGCCATCGCTCGATCAGCTTCTCGCCTTGCCGCGCCGCCGTTTCGACGAGGCGGCTGCCGGGCTTGGCCGTGGGCTGGCACTCAACACCATCAACAAGCGCCGCGGCTTCGAGCGCGTCGCCGCGCATCTGCGCCCTGATGTGCTGTCCAACCGCATCGCCGAGCGGCGCCAGCTTCTGAGCGATCGCATGGCCAGGGCCGAACGCACCGTCGAGCGCCTGCTCGACCGCTCGAAATCCCGCATTGATCGCGCTGAGGCAATCCTCGCCTCGCTGCCGGCCCGGTTGAAGACGCAAACCGCTCGGAGCCGTGAGGCTCTCGCCAATCTGTCGCGCCACGGCGATACGGCGATACGCCACCAGTTGGCTCGCGCCCGCGCCGACCTATCCGCGCAGGATCGTGTGCTGCAGTCGCTGTCCTATAAGAATGTGCTGAAGCGCGGCTACGCCGTCATTCGCGACGAGGATGACCGACCGGTCTCGCAGGCTGCCGCTCTTTCCGCAGGTTCCGCGGTCTCGATCGAATTTTCCGACGGCCGCATCGGCGCGCTGACCACCGAAGGCGGCGCACCGCCTGCTTCGTTAAAGAAGCGGCCTGCCAGGGAAGCCGGCGATCCGCCGAAGCAGGGAAGCCTTTTTTAGGGCAATTCCGGCGGGGAAATAAACATAACGCCAACGCAGCGCTTGCGGCCATGGGTCCTCGGGTCAAGCCCGAGGACGACGGAGGGTGGGGAGCCTGTGGGGGCAAGTAGCGCGAGCGCACAGCGGTTTTTTTAATTGCCGTCGTTGTTCGCGTAATTCCCCGTCAAAACCGCTGGCTCATTTGCTGAAATTTTTCCGGACGTCCCGCCTCTTGCCGATCCTCGCCCCCACTCTCCGTCATACTCGGGCTTGACCCGAGTATCCATGCCGCAAGCACTTCGCTGGATGGTGGAAACGCTCAAACTATTCAAAATCCGAGAGAAATTTCCGCAGCAGCCGGTCAAGTTCCGCCTTGTCGGCAGCGCTCAGATTGCGCGTCAGCCGCTGCTGGTTGGCGACATGGGCGCCGACCGCTTCTTCGACGGTCGAAAATCCCTTGTCCGTCAGTGCGATCAACACGCTCCGGCGGTCCTCTGGATTGAGGATGCGCTCGACGAAGCCCGCTTTCTCCAGCTGGTCGATGCGGTTCGTCATCGTGCCGGAGCTGACCATGGTCATCTCCAGGAGCTCGCCCGGCGAAAGCCGGTGGGGGGCGCCGGCGCGGCGGAGGGTGGCGAGCACGTCGAAGGCGGACGTCGAAAGCCCGTGTTTTAAGAGCACCGCCTCCACTTCGCGGCCGAGATGGGTGCCGAGGCGCTTCAGCCGTCCGAGCAGGCCCATCGGTTCGACGTCGAGGTCCGGCCGTTCCTGTCGCCATTGCGCCAGGATCTTGTCGACGTGATCGATGCGGCTGTCTTTGCTCATGATCCACCGATAGCAGTCATTATCTTGACGTCAAGATAAAAAGGCGTAAGGTGCATTTATCTTGAAATAGAGATTCTTGATATGAAGACAAATCTCCGCTCCACTGCCGACCTGGCGGCAACCGCGCTCGCACCCGCCATCTGGGGCAGCACCTATATCGTCACCACCTCCTTCCTGCCGGCCGGATATCCGCTGACGGTGGCGATGCTCCGGGCCTTGCCGGCCGGACTGCTGCTTCTGCTCTTGGTGAGGAAGCTGCCTTTCGGCATCTGGTGGGGAAGGGCCTTCATTCTCGGCGCCCTGAACTTCTCGTTCTTCTGGGCGATGCTCTTCGTCTCGGCCTACAGGCTCCCAGGCGGCGTTGCCGCAACAGTCGGCGCGGTGCAGCCGCTGATCGTCATCGCGCTGTCGCGGCTTTTCCTCGGCAAACCGATCCGCTTCCTTGCCGTCATCGCCGGCTTCATCGGCATGGCGGGCGTGGCGCTGCTGGTGCTGACACCGAAGGCGGGGCTTGATCCTGTGGGGGTTGCCGCCGGTCTTGCCGGCGCCGTCTCGATGGCCTTCGGCACGGTGCTGACGCGGCGCTGGACGCCGCCGGTGTCGAACCTCACCTTCACCGCCTGGCAATTGGCGGCAGGCGGCATCCTGCTGGTGCCTTTTGCGCTTTTCCTCGAACCGGCGCTGCCGACGCCGACCATCGCAAATATTGCCGGCATCGCCTATCTCGGTCTGATCGGCGCGGCCTTCACCTATCTGCTCTGGTTCCGCGGCCTGGCCCGCATCGAGCCCTCGGCGGTCGCCTCGTTCGGCTTTCTGAGCCCTGTCGTCGCGACCCTGCTCGGCTGGCTGGCGCTCGGCCAGAGCCTGGCGCCGGTGCAGATCGCCGGCTTCGCTATGGTGCTCGCCAGCGTCTGGCTCAGTCAGCGCGCCACGATGCCGGTCAGGCCCATTCGCCCTGCCGCATCACCGGAACCCGCGAACCATCCGGCTTGAGACCGTCGATATCGACCTTGTTCGAGCCGATCATCCAGTCGATATGGATCAGGCTCGAATTGCCGCCCTGCGCCTTGATCTCTTCCTGGCTCAGCGTCGCGCCGTTCAGGAAGCACTTGGAATAGCACTGGCCGAGGGCGATGTGGCACGAGGCATTCTCGTCGAACAGCGTGTTGTAGAACAGGATGCCGCTGGCCGAGATCGGCGAGGAATGCGGCACGAGCGCCACTTCGCCGAGCCGGCGCGCGCCCTCGTCGGTATCGAGTACCTTGTTCAAGACTTCTTCGCCGCGCGACGCCTTCGCTTCGACGATGCGTCCAGCCTCGAAGCGCACCTGGATATTGTCGATCAGCGTGCCCTGGTGCGACAGCGGCTTGGTGCTCGAAACATGGCCTTCGACACGCAGCGCATGCGGCGTGGTGAAGACTTCCTCGGTCGGAATGTTCGGGTTGCAGGTAATGCCGTTCTTGGCGGTGGAAGCGCCGCCATGCCATTCATGCCCGTCGGCAAGGCCGACCGTCAGATCGGTGCCGGGTCCCCTGAAATGCAGCGAGGCGAAGCGCTCGCCGTTCAGCCAGGCGGAGCGCTTGGCCAGATTGGCATTATGCTCGGCCCAGGCGGCGATGGGATCGTCGACATCGACGCGCGAGGCGGCAAAGATCGCCTTGGCGAGCTTGGCGATGGCGATCGGCTCCGGATCGTCGGGGAAGACCACCTTGGCCCAGGACGGATTGGGATAGGAGACGATGTTCCAGTTGATGTCGAAATTCGAAATCTTTTCCAGGGCCGGCTTGTAGGCGGTTGAGGTGGCGCGATTGGCGCGGCCGACCTTGCCGGCATCCTGCTCGGACACCAGCAGCGGATTGTCGCCTGATACCGCAAGGCGCGCCGCGCCGTTGGCATAGGCCTTGGCCATGCCTTCATAGAGCCAGTCGGAGGCGCGGTCGAAGCTCTCGTCGCTGCCGTACTGATAGCGAGAAAGCGTCGTTTCCTCGTCCGAATAGAAGGCGGTCACCAGCCCGGCGCCGGCCTGATAGGCGTGCTTGGTGATGAGGCGAACGAGCGGCAGCGCCACCACAGGCGCGGTGACGACCAGATCCTGACCTTTGCGCAGTTGCAGACCGACCTTGACGGCGACCTCGGCAAGCTTCTCCAGCTTGACGGGATCGATGGTGTTCTGGCTCTGGGGCATGAAAGTCATGGCTCAACCTGCTTTCTGTCGATGATGCTTTGAGGCTGGCAGACTTAGACCCGTTTGCGGCGAAAATGAAGCGTTGTGTCGCCGAATTGCCGGCGGCCGGATGGAGGTCCGGCCGCTTGGGCGCGCTTCAGGCGGCGGCAGCTTGCCTGAGCAGGATCGAGGAGCGTTTCTCGAGGAATTCCATCAGCCGCTGCGGGTAATCCGCGCCGACGGCGTCGCGAACACTCGCACGCTCAGACAGTGCCTTGCGCCAGCGTTGTGTTCGCTCAAGCCCGTCGAAGATGCCGCTGTCGCCGAGCGTATCGAAGAGATCGAAATAGCGGAAGACCGGCGCGAAGACGGCATCGACCAGGCTGAAGCTGCTGCCGGCAAAATAGGGGCCGTCGCCGAGCGCGCCTTCGAGCGTCGCAAATTTGGCAGTCAGCGCTTTGCGCTTGGCGTCCAGCTGTAATTCATCCTGCGCCGTTTCATAGCCCCAGAGATCGGAAAGCACGGAGGAGCCGAATTCCATCCAGCCGCGATGACGGGCGCGGGTCAGCGGATCGGCGGGATGCAGGGCGGCACCGGCTTGCGTTTCCTCTAGATATTCGCAGATGACGCTGCTTTCGAACAGAACGGCCTCGCCGCCATCCTCCGCCTCGATCCGCAGCAGCGGCACCTTGCCGAGCGGCGAGATCTTCAAAAACCAATCCGGTTTGTTGGCAAGATCGATGTTGATGCGCTGAAACGGTACGTCCTTTTCGAGAAGCGCGATCGCGGCGCGCTGCACATAGGGGCAGAGATGGTGGCTGATAAGGGTAAGCTTGCTCATGGAAATCTCCTGGTCACAATCCATGCAAATGCATCTAATATCGCTTGCGGCGGAATTCAAGATAGATGTAATTGCATTTATGTCCGAGAAGATGCCGAAACCGAGCGAAGCCTCCACCCGTGCCTGGACGAGCATCATGCGCGCCCGCGACCGCTTGCTGGGCGCAATCGAAGCCGACCTGAAGGCCGCCGGCATGCCGCCGCTTGCCTGGTATGACGTGCTGTGGGAACTAGCGCGCGCGGGGGATGGCAGGCTGCGCCCCTATGAGATCGAAGAGCGCACTCTGCTTGCGCAGTATAATCTTTCCCGCCTGATTGACCGGCTGGAGCGAGAAGGTTTCGTCCGGCGCGAAGTCTTCGCTGAGGACGGCCGCGGCCGCTGGGTCGTCATCACCGAGGCCGGCCGGCAGCTGCGCGAGCGCATCTGGGACGTCTACGCCGGAGCGATCGAGACCCATATCGGCTGCAAGCTTGCCGAAAACGAGGCGAGGACGCTTGCCGGTCTGCTCGACCGTTTTCTCTGAGATCAGGCGATCAATGGCGCGGCGATCGCCTTCAAGACCTTTAACGCATCCTTCGGATCGAGCCGCACCTGCAGCCCGCGTTGCCCGCCATTGATATAGACGAGCGGTTCGGCAAGGGCGGCTTCCTCGATCGCCGTCGGCACGCTCTTCTTCTGGCCGAAGGGGCTGATCCCGCCGACATGATAGCCCGTCAGCCGCTCGGCATCGGCAGGCTTCATCATATTGGCCGACTTGCCGCCAAAGGCGTTGGCAAGCCGCTTCATGCTGACTTCGCGATCCGACGGCACGACGACGCAGACCGGCTTGCCATCCACCTCGGCCATCAGCGTCTTCAGCACCCGATGCGGCGCTTCGCCCAAGGCCTCGGCCGCCTGCAGCCCGACGCGCTCGGCGCCGGGATGGTAGTCATAGGTATGGACGGTGAAGGCGACGCCCGCCTGGGAAAGAAGCTGTGTCGCGCGGGTCGTTTTGGACATAGCCGCCTGTCAGTCTCCGAAAGTGCCGGCATAGATCTCCGGTTTGAAGCCGACGAGCAATTTGCCCTTCGTCTCCAGCACCGGCCGTTTGATCATCGACGGCTGGCCGAGCATCAGCGCGATCGCCTTTTCCCGGGTCAGGTTCTCGCGCTCGGCATCGGGCAGTTTGCGGAAAGTGGTGCCGGCGCGGTTGAGCACGGTGTCGATGCCGGCCTGGTCGATCCAGGATTCGAGATGGCCGCGGTCGATGCCTGACGCCTTGTAGTCGTGAAATTCATAGGCGACGTCGTGGTCTTCCAGCCAGCTGCGGGCTTTCTTCATCGTGTCGCAGTTCTTGATGCCATAAATGGTGACGGTCATGCCCGATCGATCTCCCTGTGATGGCAGCGGGATAACATGGGCGAAGGCCGACGCAAACGCCGTGCGGCGTTTTATCCCCGAACTCGCCGGCTCAATTCTCCAGCGTGCCGGCCTTGCGTGCGGCCCTGCTCGGGCTGCCGCAGATGATCTTCATCAGATCGCCGCGCCGCCGCACCAGCCGATCGGACGTCCGGGTCAGGATCAGCCCGTCCTGCGGCGCATGCAAATCGATGCTGCCGCCGGGCTGTCCCGGCCGGGTGACGATCGTCACCAGAAGCTCGCCCTCTGCAACCTTGTCGCCGATCTTGCGATGGAAAAGCACCGCGCCACCTTCGGGCGCGCGAAGGATCTCGACATTGTCGAGCGGCACGGCCGGACCGGAAAATGCCGTTGCAGCCGTCTCGCCGCTGACGATCCCGCGCGTCACGAGGAAACGCCAAAGCCCGCCCGCATCCTTCTTCGCCAGCGCCGGATCGACGTCGCGCTTGCCGCGCAGCTCGACCGTGACCGAAAGCCTGCCCGGCAGTCGGGATCGGCGCTCGCCGGGGACCTCATATTTCCAGGCAAAACCGACGGCCTCCTCGAAGGCCGAGCTTTCGCCATCCGACAGCAGCACGGCCTCCATGTCGAGAGCGGCGGCAAGATCGGCCGCCTCAGGCCAGAAGGCCTCATCGATATAGGCATATTGCTGCGATTCATCGTCGCAATGCAGATCGACTACCAGATCGGCGCCGAGCGCCAGATGCAGCAGCAGCCGCTTCAATCTGTCGGTAGCCGGGTAATCGTCGAGATCTTCGATCAGCGTGGCGCGATCGGCAATGGAGATCAGCGGGAAATCCCGATTGAAATTGGTGCGGGAGTTAAGGTCGAAACGGCCCTGCAAATCACCGAAATGCGATTGGGCCGCACCGATCGGATTGGCCTGCGGCACGATGGTGATATCGCCGGCAATTCCGCCTTCGCTTTCCGCCTGCCGCAGCCGCTGGCAGAGGAAGTGCAAGAGCGCCGTTCCCGGCAGCTCGCCGGCATGCAGTGCCGCCTGGATATAGATCGTCGGCGCCTTCGGGTCGCGGCCGGCAAAATGCAGCACCGGCAACCGCCACTCCGCTCCCGGCGTATCGCCCGGGACGATGATCTCTGAAACGTCCATGCTGTCTTCGCTCCGCATTGCCATCCGAACGGCTCTTCCAGCTTTATCCGCGGATATCCGGCAAGCGCAAGCCTCACCGGGCACGGTGCCTCAGCCGAGCAGCGGCCAGCGATCGATGATGTGGTGTTCGGTTTTTCCGAGAACGCTGTGGATCAGCAGGAGTTCGTACGCCGTCCACGAGACCGGTCTGTCGAGCATCATTGCCGGCACGGCCTTGCGGTCATAGAGCAGAGTCATATGCGGCGTGAATGTGTGGCCGATATTGCGCGGCAGTCGGCATTGTGCATGGCGACGCCGAGTTGGAGATGCAGCCTGGCAAGGGATTTCCGCCCGCCTTCACCAGCGAGTACCAGCGCCTGTGCCTGCGGAAATCTCATGATCCGGTCGAAGGTGATGGTGATCGGCGGGCTCTCGGCTCCAACGCCGGCTTGCAGTGCCGCGAAGATCACGTGTTCTGGCAAGTTAGGATAGTCGCAGACCCAGCGGATTGTTACATGCAGTGTCGTCAGCCGCAACTGACCGGAAAGAGAGAAAGCATTCTTATAATCGGCGGCGATCGAAGCCACCTGTCGCTCGATGGCTGGTGGAGGACAGAGACCGAAGAAAAGCCGGTTGCCGGTATTGTCCATTCTGCTCCGCCGCCCGCGACCGTTGCGATCATGCGCGAAGGCAAAAGACGTCTGATTAATCGGCTTCCAAGCCGTCATGGCCCGCTTTCCCCATCTTATGGCGCCAGGATATCGCGCAAGGGTAGCACGGTTGGAACAAAAAAAGAACATGACGCGCAAGAATCGGGTTGAAACTGCGGCCGTCCCGTACGATTTTGGTGGCAATCGAAAAACGTGGAGGCTGTATCATGGCCCAGACGATCTACCACTATCTGATCTTCGAAACCGCCGGTGGTTTCTGCGGCATCGCCTGGAGCGACGCTGGCATCGCCCGCTTCCAGCTGCCGACGAAGTCAGCGGAGGCGACCGAACGGCTGTTGCTGCGCCGCCTGCCGGATGCCGAACCCGGCGCGCCGACGCCGGATGTGCTCGAAACGGTCGCGGCGGTGAAGCGCTATTTCCAGGGTGAGGAAACGGATTTCTCCGGTGTCGAACTCGATCTTGACGGCCAGGATGCCTTCTTCAGGGATATTTATGCGGCGGCAAGACGTGTCGGTTGGGGCCATACGACCACCTACGGCGCGCTGGCGAAAGAGCTTGGCGCCGGGCCGGAAGCCGCCCGCGACGTCGGCCAGGCGATGGCAAAGAACCCGGTCGCGCTGATCATTCCCTGCCACCGGGTGCTGGCCGCCGGCGGCAAGATCGGCGGCTTCTCCGCTCCTGGAGGTTCGTCATCGAAGGCCCGCATGCTGGAGCTCGAAGGCGTCAGCCTCGCCCCGCCGCCGCCGGCCCAGCAGTCGCTGGGCCTTTAGCCGAATGTCGGCTGCTCAATGCGGGCTCGCCGTCGGCCGGATGATGATCTCGCTGACATCGGCGTCGTCAGGCTGGCTGATGGCGTAGAGGATCGAATTGGCGACGGCCTCCGGGCTGATCGTGACCGCTCGGAAAGCCCTCATGGCGTCCCGCGCGGTCGGATCGGTGATCGTCTCGGCCAGTTCCGAGGTCGTCGTGCCGGGAGAAATAACGGTGACGCGAATGCGATCGGTCTCCTGCCGCAGCCCGTCCGAGATCGCACGGACTGCGAATTTCGTCGCGCAATAGACGGCGGCCGTCGGTGAGACGCTGTGGCCGCCGATCGAAGACAGGTTGATGATCTGTCCCGATCCCTGCGTCTTCATGATCGGCAGCGCCGCGGCGATGCCGTAGAGAACGCCCTTGATGTTGACGTCGACCATCCGGTCCCATTCCTCGACCTTGAGAGCGTCGAGCGGCGAGAGCGGCATGACGCCGGCATTGTTGACAATGACGTCAAGCCGGCCGAATTCCGATCTGGCAAAACCGGCAAAAGCCTCGACCTCGGAACGGTCGGTGACGTCAAGTTTTCGCAGGCGCACCGTCCCGCCCTTGGCTTCGATTTCGCCGGCAAGCGCCTGCAGCCGCTCGGTGCGGCGCGCGCCGATCACGATATGGGCGCCTGCGGCAGCCAGCACCCTTGCCGCGGCCTCGCCGATGCCGCTGCTGGCTCCGGTGATGGCAACAACTTTTCCTTCCACATTCGTCATTTCAAGCTCCATTTTTCGATGAGTGTTTCCTGGGCGATCAGCTGGGGAAATCGGCACTGAGCGTCGTCTCCGCCCAGGCGTCGAAATTTGTCCGCAGCGCATCGAGCCGTTCGCGGGCGATCTTCAGGGCGGGTGCGCCAAGCAACAGGCGCAGCGGCGGCTCGTCCGCCTCGAATGCCGATATGATCGCGGCTGCGGCGCGCACCGGATCGCCCGGCTGCTTGCCGGAGACCGAACGAGTGGCCTGGCGCCGCTTGCCCGATGTCTCGGCATAGTCGTCGATCACGGTTCTGGATTCGACCATCGATCGTCCGGCCCAATCCGTGCGGAAGGCGCCGGGCTCGAGGATCGTCACATCGATGCCGAGCGGCTTGACCTCATGGAAAAGCGACTCCGACAGGGCTTCGACCGCGAACTTGGTGGCATGGTAGTAGCCGGTCGCGGCGAAGGCGACGAGCCCGCCGAGCGAAGAGACATTGAAGATATGCCCCCGACGGCGCGAGCGCATGCCCGGCAGGACATGTTTGGTGACGGCGATCAAGCCGAAGACATTGGTCTCGAACTGGGCGCGTATTTCAGTCTCCTCGCCTTCTTCGATCGCCGAGAGGTAGCCATAACCGGCATTGTTGACGAGCACCTCGATCGCGCCGAAATGCGCTTCGGCGTCCTGAACCGCGCGGGCGACGGAGCGGGCATCCGTGACATCGAGCGAGACAGCAAGGGCGCGGTCGCCGTGTTCTGCCGTGAGATCTTTCAAGGCTTCGGGTCTGCGCGCGGTCATGGCGGCGCGCCAGCCTCGGGCGAGAACCGCTTCAGCAAGCGCCCGCCCGAGACCGGACGAAGCGCCTGTTATGAACCAGATGGGTGTGGTGGAAGACATGATCGTCATCCTTTCCGGCCGGAAACGGCCTTATCCCGAGTGATCGGTTATTTGCGGCGAAACACCATGCCGCCATGATGGAGAGTGTTGCCGTCGACAAAATCGCCGTCGGCAGTGAAGCCGGTGTCGTCCCAATATTCGATGTGGCTTCCGGTGACTTCGTAGCGGCCGCGATAGGCGCTTTCCCGGTTGCCGCGGGCTTCGTCGTAACGGCCGTTGGCCAGAAGTTCGTGGCGCACACGACCGTCATCCGTGACCCACATGCCGACATAGGGATGGTGCTGCATCATGTTCTCGCTTGTTTGTTGACACACGGATTGCCGGTCGTTGAGGGCATCCGCGGCTGACGAGCCGATCGCCGTGCCGGCCAGGGTGGTTGCGGCGAAAATATGCAGAACAGGTCTCGCTGAAATGTTTCGCATTGGTCTTCCCTTCGACAGAGGCCTGTCCATGAACACTGCCTTGCTTGGCCTCGAGAGGAAGATAGTCTCCCTGATCGACGTGATTAAGTTGCCAATTCGGGATGCCATGGTTAGAAATGCTAACCAATGGTCGATGATCTCGAAGGCATTTCGGTCTTTCTTGCGGTGGCGGAGGCGCGCAACTTTCGTCTTGCCGGCGAGCGGCTGGGCGTCACCCGCTCCGCCGTCAGCCAGGCTTTACAGCGCCTGGAAGATCGCCTCGGCGTTGCGCTCGTCCAGCGCACGACGCGCAGCGTCAGCCTGACCGAGGCCGGCGAGGTGTTCTTCGAGGCGGTTCGCCCGTCGGTGCGGCAGGTCAGGGATGCGATGCAGACGGTGCGGGAAATGCAGGCGCGCCCGAGCGGTCTGCTCAGGATCACCGTCTCGTCGATTGCCGAGAGTTTTCTGTCCGGCACCCTGCTGGCCGGCTTCATGCAGGCTTGCCCCGAGATCAAACTCGATATCACCATCACCGATGACGAATTCGATATCGTCGAGGCCGGCTTCGACGCGGGCGTCCGGCTCGGTGAGGTGATCGAGCAGGACATGATCGCAATCTCGGTCTCCGAGCGGCAGAGGCAATATGCTGTGGCATCCCCCGCCTACCTCGAGCGCCGCGGTCGTCCCCAGCATCCCGGCGAACTGCAGGCTCATTCCTGCATCGGCTGGCGCCCGCGCCCGGATACGGCGCCCTATCGCTGGGAATTCACCGAAAATGACCGCGACTTCGACGTCTCCGTCGATCCCGCGGTCACGACCAACGACATGGGCATGATGATCCGCATGGCCTGCGCCGGCGCCGGGATCACTTTCGGCATGGTGGAAACCTTTCAGCCCTATGTCGAACGCGGCGAACTCGTGCCGCTGCTCGAAGATTTCTGCCCGCCGTTTCCGGGCTTCTATCTCTATTATCCCAGGCGCCAGCGGCAGCCGCTGAAGCTGCGGGCGCTGGTCGATCACATCAGGACGTCCGCCAGGCGTTAGGGTCTGCCGTTGAACTCAGCTGTTGGCGTGAATTGTCCGCTCTTTGTCCGCGGCGTGCATTTCGCACCACTATCAAATCACGGAATATGACGTCATGATCAATCTCGAAGGAGCAAAAAATGTCCGATCATGATACCGTTCTTCTCGTCATCGACGCCCAGGAATCCTTCAGGCACCGCGATTATTGGGATGATGAGCTCGCCTCCGCCTATATCGATCGCCAGCAGGCTTTGATCGACGGTGCAGAAGCCCGCGGCATAACCGTCATACAGATCTTTCATGTCGATGGAAGCGGGCCGTTCTCGGAAAGCTCCGGCTTCGTCAGAACGCTCGCCCCACTCCGGATCGCCCCGAAGGCGACCTTCAGGAAGAGCCGCCATAGCGCTCTCGTCGGTTCAGGACTTGACGTGTGGCTGACCGAGAATGGCGTCCGCCGTCTCCTCGTCTCCGGCATCCGCACCGAACAGTGCTGCGAGACCACGACGCGTCACGCCTCGGATCTCGGCTATCAAGTCGATTATGTCGGCGAAGCGACCCTGACATTCCCAATGACCGACGCCACCGGACGCAGCTGGAGCGCAAGGGAAATCCGGGACCGGACCGAACTTGTCCTCTCCGGTCGTTTCGCGCGGATCGCGACCGTCGAACAGGCGCTGGCAGGCCGTGGGGAGTTGCTCGCCGCATGACCGACCCTGCGCAGCCCCTCGCTATCCCGGTTTTCGTCGTCGTGCCGCCGCGCGTCCTTTTGCTCGACGTGGCCGGCCCGATCGAGGTGCTGCGCAAGGCGAACCTCGAACAGCGCAGTGTGCGCTTTACCGTCACCTATATCGGCCCGTCGGCGACGGTCGGCAGCTCGATCGGTCTTGCCGTTACCGGCGTCGCTCCGTTGCCGGAGCGATTGCCGGATGGCGCGCTCGTCGTCATTGCCGGCAGCGCCGATACCCCGATGGAAAACGGCCTCGATCATAGCGAACGGGAATGCGCCGCTGAGGCTGCCATCGTCGCATGGCTGAGACGCGCCATTCGTCCGGGAATTCGCCTGGCCTCGATCTGTTCGGGCGCCTTGCTCGCCGCCGAGGCGGGAATGCTCGACGATTGCGACTGCACCACCCATCACGGCTGCATGGAAGATCTGATCC
Source organism: Rhizobium sp. BK619 (assembly GCF_014195245.1). NCBI lineage: Bacteria > Pseudomonadati > Pseudomonadota > Alphaproteobacteria > Hyphomicrobiales > Rhizobiaceae > Rhizobium > Rhizobium sp. BK619. The sequence goes on from NZ_JACIBH010000003.1 coordinate 261,160, forward strand.
GGCTTGCGCCCACGGCGCGCGTCCGGGAGAATCGGCTTTATGTCGAGGACGGCGAGCGCCTGACGAGCGCCGGCATTACCGCCGGCATCGACCTCATGTTGCATATCGTCGCCGAAGCGGCGGGCCACGCATGCGCTGTCGCGGTGGCGCGATATCTCGTCGTCTACCTCAGGCGCGGCGGCTCCGACCCGCAGCTTTCCCCCTGGCTCGAAGGCCGAAACCATATCCATCCGGTCATTCATCGTGCGCAAGACGCCGTGGTGGCCGATCCGGCTCAGGACTGGTCGGTCTCAGCACTTGCCCGCCTCAGCGGCGCCAGCCCGCGCAACCTTTCGCGGCTGTTCAACGAGCAGACGGGCATGAGCGTTACGGATTTCGTCAATCGTATGCGCGTGGCGCTCGCCCGCGAGATGCTCGCCGGTTCGCGGCTGGACATGGAGGCCGTCGCAATGCGCGCCGGCTTCGGCTCGGCGCGGCAGCTGCGTCGCGCCTGGAACCGTTTGCATGAAAGCCCGCCGAGCACGGCACGATCAAGGCTGCAGATGGGGGCGTAGGTATGTGCCGCTGAAGCTGCTTCCGGCGAACCATCGCGAACCGATCAGTCTCTCTTCCCACCGGCGTCTCCCGGCTCAAGGTTGCCCCTGCCACGGGGTTTTGCTATTTCCCGCTCCAAGGATCAGGGCGAGGAGCGCCCTTTTGCCGGAGAAGCTATGCTGGACGACGTCTTTCCCGTTCCGACCAGGGCCTTGATCCGTCAGGGTGGGCGAGCTTGCTTTTATCGTCTCGTCAATACGAGCCCCATTTTGTTCCAGGTACAATCGGGAACGAAGATCGTCATGGCGGATGACAGGCCTTTGCGCCTGGAGGCCGGCGCATACGGCTTGCTGCCCGACTATCAGCCATTGACGATGGAGAACATTCCGAAGGCGCCGCGAAACTATCAGACCGTAGCACTTCCTGTTCCGAGACAGTTGTTCGAGGATGCCTATGCGAGGATGGGATCGATCGCCGTTCCCTCGCGGCCGCTTCCTGCAAGCGCCTCGAGCCTGCCGGAAGAAGCCGCCGTATTGTTTGACTATTGCTGTCAGCCCGGCAATCTGGGGAGGCTTCCCGGCGTCATTGCCAAGGCTAGGCTGATGGAACTCGTCACCTGGTTTGCGCTCTGCGGCGCGATGCTGGGTGAGAGCCAGAGTCCTCGGCTTGAAGATCGGCTGAGGCAGATGATCGAAAGCGATCCGGCCTTTGATTGGACATTGGCGCACGCGGCGCGTTCCTTCAACATGAGCGAGGCAACGCTGAGGCGCCGGCTGGCCGCGGAAGATACCGGTTTCAGCGAGATCCTGAGCGATACGAGAATGAACCGGGCGCTGGGGCTCATTCACACGACGACGCTGCCGATGGCGCAGGTCGCGCTGGAGGTCGGCTACGATTCGCCCTCTCAATTTTCGGCGCGGTTCAAAGAGCGGTTCGGCGTCAGCCCGCGCCACGTGCGCAGTGGCTCCGAGCACTTTGAACGGATCGGGGCAGAAGTTGAGCGTAGCGGGGCAGATGCACTGCCTCGCTGACGGTAGTTTTCCGGCGTCATCAACCGCAGGAAAACAGCATGCGTCTCATAACAGCAGTCCTTCTCGCCGCATCCGTCTTTGGCGCCACATCAGCCCAGGCCGAAATGAAACTCACCTCGAAAGATCTGACTTCAGGCAAGTCCATGGCCGATGCGCAGGTCTTCAACAGCTTCGGCTGCGCGGGCGGTAATATCTCGCCGGAACTCGTTTGGTCAGGTGCACCCGAGGGAACCAAGAGCTTCGCCGTGATGGCTTACGATCCCGATGCTCCGACCGGCTCGGGCTGGTGGCACTGGTCTGTCTTCAACATTCCCGCAAATACCTCGAAAATCGCCACCGGCGCCAGCGGCGAGAAAAAGCTTCCGGCGGGGGCCGTGGAAGGCCATACCGACTTCGCTACGTCGGGATATGGCGGCGCATGCCCGCCGGCCGGCGATGCACCGCACCACTACCAGTTCACCGTCTACGCGCTCTCGGTCGACAAGCTGCCACTTCCCGATACCGCGCCGGGGGCCATGGTCGGTTTCTATGTCAGGGCAAATACGCTCGCCAAGGCCTCCATCGAGGTCACCTACGGCCGCTGAAGCCGGCTGACCTCCGGCGACCGGTTCAGGCCGGCCGATAGATCTGCGCCACCGCGCCGCCTGGAAAGGCTTTCGAGCTCATCAGCTTGAGAGGCTTTGGCGCGGTGAGTTCTAGGAATAACGGCAGGCCTTTGCCGAGCGCCACGGGGATCACAAGCAGGGCGAATTGATCGACCAGTCCCTCGGCGATCAGACTGCGGGCAAAGCTCACGCCGCCATGGGCGATGATCGGTTTGCCCTCCTCGGCTTTCAACGTTGCGATCTCCTCCGCAAGGTCTCCGCCCGCCACATAGGCCTCCGCCCAGCTTTCCGCACCGGGCTGCAGCCCTGGAGACTGTCCGGTCCCCGCCTTGGCGCTGATGTCATCGAGCGCCGCCGCCACCTTGCCGAGGATCGCCGGCCCCTGTCGTGAGAAGACGGCCTTGGGGATCTGGTTCATCGGCGGCGCGAAGGCCAGGGTGGAGGTCGGCCAGAAGGGGGCCATGGAAAGGAAGCTGCGGCTGCCCATAATGTGCAGGCCGGCCTTCCCTATATATTCCACGCTCCAATCCTTCGCCTCCTGATCGGCGCCGAACATCCATGTGTTTCGGCCCTCCAGATCACTGACGAAACCATCGACCGATATGGACATTTTCAGGATCAGGTCTCTCATGGCGTTCTCCTCGGTGGGCTTTGGCCCAAGGACGAACCGGACCGGGAGGATCCGACATCACGCGATCATTTTAAGTGTCAGGGCCGCGCCTATCGCGACGCAAAGCGCTGCTTTGCCGAGTCCGTGACCGGCGTGAACAGCGCGACAAGCGTGCCTTCCGGATCGCGGAACTGCACCGACCGATTGCCCCACGGCATCAGTTTAGGCTCATGAACAAGTTCGACCCTATCCTTCAGCCGGGCATATTCTGCGTCGACGTCATCAACCATGAACTCGATAATCGCCGTTCGGTTGGCGCCGGCCTCGGCGCTGCCTTCTTTGAACAGCGCTACGGTTTCCAAGCTGCCAATGGCGAGTGCCGCTGAAGGGGTGACGATCTCGGCGAAAACCGGCGCCAACCACTCGGCCGATTGTCCGGTGACCATTTCGTAGAAGCCGACCACAGCCTTGATATCACCGGCAATCAGCCGGGTTGAGGCAAATTTCATGACTTTTCCTTTCCAGAAGACCGATGTGCGCGCGGTATCGCCCAGGCCTTGTCGCACAGGCCTGTTGCCAGCATTATGGCAACAGGAGTCAGCAGCCATGCGCAAAGCCGATCGTCTGTTTCAGATCATTCAAATCCTGCGCCGTACGACCCGGCCGGTGACTGCCGCGGCAATGGCCGAGGAGATCGAAGTGTCCAGGCGATCGGTATACCGCGATATCGCCGACCTGATCGGCCAAGGGGTCCCTATCGTCGGAGAGGCCGGCTTCGGTTATTTGCTCGACCCTGCCTATGACATGCCGCCTCTGATGCTGACGCCCGACGAGATCGAGGCGATCGTGCTGGGTGCACAATGGGTCGCAGCACGCGGCGATAAGGTGTTATCCGCAGCGGCACGGGACGTCGTGAGCAAGATCGCAGCCGTTATCCCCGAAAGGCTACGTCCCTATATCGTCGAGCCAAGCGTTGGAGCAAAGCCTGGCAGGATCACTCCGACCGACACGGTCGACACCAACGAACTGCGCCATGCAATCCGTGACGATCGCAAGCTTCGCCTGCTTTATCGATCCGATACTGGGGAGGAGACCGAGCGGGTCGTGTGGCCGGTCATCCTCGGCTATGGTGAAGCAACGCGCCTGATTGTCGCGTGGTGCGAATTGCGGCAGGATTTCCGTCATTTCCGAACCGACCGCGTGATCAAGATCGAAGTGCTGGAGGCGAGCAACGGCTTACGGAAAGGCGACCTGCGCCGCCGCTGGGAGCGATGGCGCGAAGAGCGGCGCTCTCACTCCGACCATTGACGCCTTGAGGGTGTTGGGCAGATAGCGTACGCCATTAAGACATATAATCTTGAAAAATCGGGTGTGATCGCGTACATCTTCAACATGTACGACTTGCGAGGAAGACGAAGATGCCCCAAGCTGCCGTAGATGACAACAAGCGTATGAATCTGCGGGTCTCCCCGGAAACGAAGGCCAAGCTTGTGCGCGCCGCTGCGCTGCGCAACACCGACTTGACCAACTTCGTGACCCAGACCGCCTTGCGCGAAGCCGAAGCCGTGATCGAGGCGGCCGAGGTCGTTCGCCTGACGGCGCGCGATCATGCGCGCGTGCTGGAACTGCTGGAAAATCCGCCCAAGCCCAACGCGAAGCTGCGGGCGGCGATCGCGGCGTTGCCCGATACTCTATGACGCTGCCCGCCTGGAGAGAGGAAGCCATCGCGAAATCGCATGATCGCCAGTCCTTCGACTGCGGCGATCTGGCGATGAACGACTTTTTCCGACGCTACGCGCGTCAAAGCCACGAACAGAACGCCTCAAAGACCTTCTGCGCGATCGACGCCTCTACGCCCAATCGTGTGCTGGGGTTCTACACTGTCGCCCCCTCCTCCGTGGCACATGAAGGTGTGCCGGCGTCGATGACGAAGGGGCTGGCCCAGCACGAAGTTCCTGGGTTCAAGCTGGCTCGGATCGCAACCGATATCTCTGTAGCGGGCCATGGTTTGGGTGGACAGCTCCTCGCGGCCGCGGCGCTTCGCTGCCTGCGGATCGCGTCTGAAGCAGGCGGCGTTCTGCTGATTATCGACGCAAAGGGCGAGCGCGCGGCCCAATGGTATGTCAGCTATGGGGCCGAGCCGCTGGAGAACCAGCCGCTTACGCTTGTCATGCCGCTCGCCACCTTCGCCGCTGATCTCAAGGGCAAGGGTCTTCTCTGAGGGTCGTTCAGGCCTTGTGGAGCAGAGCCACAAGTTCGGCGGCCGGCCATCGACCGTCTATCCCGAGCCTTGCCCCGCGATAGACGGCAGATGATTTATTGTTCTTTCAGTGCGTTATTAGTTTTTGGCGCGATATCGGCGGCGTTCGGATAGGCCAAAATCACTCCCACTCGATCGTCCCTGGCGGCTTCGACGTAACGTCGTAGACCACGCGGTTGATGCCGCGGACTTCGTTGATGATGCGGGTGGCGGCGCGGCCGAGGAATTCCATGTCGTAGTGGTAGAAATCCGCGGTCATGCCGTCGACGGAGGTGACGGCGCGCAGTGCGCAGACGAATTCATAGGTGCGTCCGTCGCCCATGACGCCGACGGTCTGGACGGGCAGCAGCACGGCAAAGGCCTGCCAGATGGCGTCGTAGAGGCCGGCCTTGCGGATTTCGTCAAGATAGATCGCGTCGGCTTCGCGCAGGATTTCCAGCTTTTCGCGGCTGATGCCGCCGGGGCAGCGGATCGCAAGGCCGGGCCCCGGGAAGGGGTGGCGGCCGATGAAGCTGTCGGGCAGGCCGAGTTCGCGGCCGAGTGCGCGCACCTCGTCCTTGAAGAGTTCGCGCAGCGGCTCGACGAGCTGCATCTTCATGCGCTCCGGCAGGCCGCCGACATTGTGGTGCGACTTGATCGTCACCGACGGGCCGCCGGTGAAGGAAACGCTCTCGATCACGTCCGGATAGAGCGTGCCCTGGCCGAGGAAATCGGCGCCGCCGAGTTTCTTGGCCTCGTCTTCGAAGGTTTCGATGAACAGCCGGCCGATGATCTTGCGCTTGGTTTCCGGGTCGCTGACGCCTTCGAGCTCGCCGATGAAACGGTCGGAAGCGTCGACATGCAGCAGATGCAGATTGTAATGCTCGCGGAACATGGCGACGACGTTGGCCGCTTCGTCCTTGCGCATCAGGCCGTGGTCGACGAGGATGCAGGTCAGCTGATCGCCGACCGCCTCGTGGATCAGCAGCGCGGCGACCGAACTGTCGACGCCGCCCGAAAGCGCGCAGATGACGCGCTTGTCGCCCACCTGCTTGCGGATCTCGTCGACCGCCTTCTGGCGATAGGCCGACATCGACCAGTCGCCCTTGATGCCGGCAATGTTATGAATGAAGTTGCCGATCAGCTTGGCGCCGTCGGGCGTGTGCACGACCTCGGGGTGGAACTGCACGCCGTAATATTTGCGCTTCTCGTCGGCAATGAAGGCGTAGGGCGCGTTGGAGGAGGTGGCGACCACCTCGAAACCGTCAGGCAGCGCCGTGACGCGGTCGCCATGGCTCATCCAGACCTGATGGCGCGAACCGGAAGACCAGAGGCCCTCGAACAGCTGGCAGTCCTTGTCGACATCCAGGAAGGCGCGGCCGAACTCGCGGTGATGGCCGCTTTCGACCTTGCCGCCGAGCTGCATGCACATCGTCTGCTGGCCATAGCAGATGCCGAAGACCGGCAGGCCGCTGTCGAAGATGATCTGCGGCGCTCGCGGCGATCCCTCGTCGACCGTCGAGGCCGGGCTGCCGGAGAGGATCACGGCCTTCGGCTGGAGGCGCCTGAAGCCCTCTTCGGCTGATTGGAAGGGGACGATTTCGCAATAGACGCCGGCCTCACGCACGCGTCGTGCGATGAGCTGGGTCACCTGGCTGCCGAAATCGACGATGAGAACGGAGTCGGGATGTGCTGTCTGGGTCATGGCGAGGCTTTAATGAAAAGCGCTTCGCCTTGCAATCCGGGAAATCGGCGGCGTCGGGTTTTTATTGTTCCGATTGTCCCCCGCGCGTCTGACGCGCGGCGCTTTCGCGGGTTCAGAACCAGAAAACCCCGTCCTCCAGCGCCGTGAACAGGCTGTCGACGCCGTAGGAGAGCTTGCGGTCGACGATGTGCAGATATTCGGTCCAGCCGGAAATATGCTGCAGTTCGACGGCGCCGTCGGAAATGCCGCGCAAGCCGATCAGCGGCAGCTTGTAGCCCTGGCAGGCGCGCAGCACCGCAAAGGTCTCCATGTCGACCATGTCTGCGTCGATGGCGCTATAGGCCGCACCCGAGATGACGTTGCCGCCGGTGGAAAGGCTTGCTTCCGGGATCCCCGGAATGCGCAGCGGCAGCTCGAGTACCGCCGGCAGGTCGAGAAAGGGCGTCCGGCCCTTCTCGAAACCGAGCGGCGAGGCGTCCATGTCGCGGTAGGAAACCGAGGTTACCTGATAGATTTCGGTCTGCTCGAGTTTCGCCGAGCCGGCCGAGCCGAGGGAAACCACGAGATCCGGCAGGTCGTCTGCGGCATCCAGCCGCGCCAGCGTCTTGGTCAGCGCCACCGCCGCCTCGACCGGGCCGACGCCGGTCATCAAGGGTTCGATGCGCGACCGCAGGAAGGGGCCGTATTCGGCCTCCGCCGCCATGACGAACAGCATGGATTTGCCCGCGACCGACTTCAACTCGAACTTCATCCCGTAATTCCTTCTCTACCGCGGATCACCATCATCGTCCCGGTCATGGAGGCGATGAGTTTCGCCGGCCCGTCGCTGATCGCGTAGCCTCGTCCGTCGGCAACGATAATGGTGGAGCCGGGTTTGGTGATTTCCCCGCGAAACAGGAAACGATCGCCACGCCCCGGCGACATGAGATTGACCTTGAACTCGATCGTCAGGATCGAAGCTTCCGGGTCGATGACGCTGTAGGCGGCAAAGCCGCAGGCTGAATCGAGCGCTGCGGAAATGATGCCTGCATGCAGGATGCCGTGCTGCTGTGTCAGTTTGACGTCGAAGGGAAGCTCGATTTCGACGACGCCGTGCTCGACGCGCGTCAGCTCCGCGCCGATCGTCTCCATCGCCGCCTGGCGCGCAAAATTGCGGCGGATTCGCGCGCGGAAATCGCCCCTGTCAGTCTCGCTCATGTCTGCCCCTCTTGCAGCCGGGAAAGTGGCATGGCGGGCCGGATTCGACAAGCTGCACATTGCTGAAATCGGTCTCGGCGCCGATGGAAAGCTGTGGCCGTGTCGCCGGGGCAACCTTTCGCCTTTTCGTCGCCATGCCAGCCGGTGATAAGCCAGTGACACAGGCCGGTGCAAAGACGATTGCAGCTTCGCGCCCAGCGCGTATTCTCCGCGTCCTGTCTCGAAAGAATGGAGCGCCGGCGCATGACGACGATATCGCAATCGGTCCTGAATTTCGAGACCTGGCTGGCCGGCGAACTCGGGGCCGATCTCGTCGCGGACGATCTCCGCGAGAAGCACGAGAAGATGCGAAGCGGCGGCTTCGTCTTCCTGCGCGCCACCTATTGGCGCTGGTGCGAGACCATCCTCGATATCTGCCCGGAACTTGGCCGCGCCCCCGAGGTGCTGGCGATCGGCGATACGCATCTGGAGAATTTCGGCACCTGGCGGGATCCCGAGGGCCGGCTCGTCTGGGGCGTCAATGATTTCGACGATGCGGCGGTGATGCCCTATGCGCTGGATCTCGTTCGCCTTGCGGCAAGCGCCATCCTGGCGCGCGGCGAGGATGGTCCCTCGGTTCGGATGATCGGCGAGCTGATCCTCGCCGGCTATCGCAGAGGCCTTGAAAATCCACTGCCGGTCATCCTCGAGCGGGATCACAAATGGCTGCGCAAGGCGCTGATGCTGCCGAATTCCGAACGCCGGGAATTTTGGGAGAAATATGAGATGCTGCTTCCCGGAAGCGCGCCGCCGCCATCCGCTTATGTCAAGGCGCTCGCAGCGGCACTGCCGCCCGGCTCGGGACCCTTCGTGGCGAAGCCGCGCAGCGGCGGCACCGGCAGCCTCGGCCGGCCGCGTTTCGTCGCCTATGCGGAATGGCAGGGCGGGCCGGTGCTGCGTGAGGCCAAGGCGCTGCTGCCGTCTGCGTGGTCGCTTCGCCACAGACCACAGGACCTGGCGATCCATGCGGAAGAGATCGCCAATGGGCGGGCGCGGTGCGTCGATCCGCACTACCAGGTTTCCGGCCGCATCCTCGTGCGCCGGCTCTCGCCGAACAGCTGCAAGATCGAAATCGACCGGCATCCCGAAGTCTTGCTTTCGCCGACGATGCTCGAATTGATGGGTTTCGAGATCGCCAATTGCCATTCCAACGATGCAGCTGCGACAGCAAGGATTCTCCAGGATATCAAGGCGCGGGGAAACGAATGGCTGCATGAGGCGGCCAGGGCCGCGGCCTCGAGCATCAGCGCCGAGCAGAAAGCCTATTCGCGCGCCGGCTAGATCCGCACGATATGCTGGTCCCAGGCGACGTCGCTGCGGGTCGACAGGAAATCGCCGTCATAGGAGGAGACGGCAAAGCCGCTTTTTGCCGGCGCGATGCCGGCCGCATCCGGAATGACCGTCTCGGCCAGCACCTTGCCCGTCCTTGCGTCGAGGGTCACCGAGGCGCCGCCCTTCGGCGAGGTGATGCCGACGATGCCCTCGCTGCGATTGACGGCAATCGCTCCGACATAATTGGCAAGCCCGCGCGTCGTCTGCTCCGGCAGGTCGATGAAGGAAGGCTCTTCGCCCTTGGCGAAATGGCCGACGAGCGGCGGCAAATCCTTGCGGTGGCCTTCGTACTGGCAGGCAAACCAGATGCGGCCCTTGTCGTCGAGATCGACGTGGCGGGTGGAAAGCTCCGCCCATTGCGCCGGCAGCAGGTGTTTTTCGATGAGCGCTCCGGTCGCCGCATCGATCAGCGTCAGCGACGGCTGCATCTCCCCGAGATTGAGCTTGGTGCGGCCGAAATCCGGATGCGTCTCGATGCCGCCATTGGCGACGATCAGAAGGCGTCCGTCATCGGAAACCGTCATGTCGTGCGGGCCGATGCCGTAGGTCTCGAATTCGCCGATGCGGGTGAAGCGGTTGCTGGCGTCATAGATGCCGATCATGCCGCGATTGCCGTCGAAGTCGTTCTCGCTGGCATAGAGCAAACGACCATCGGGAGAAAAGGCGCCGTGGCCGTAGAAATGCCGGTCTTCCCTGGCGCTGATGACGATCGGCTCGCTCTTGTGCCAGGGGTCGAAGATCATCGCATAGGTGCCGGGCCTGCGGGCGAAAGCGACGGTCCTGCCGGAGGCAGTACTGAAGGCCATGCCGTGAGCCCGGGCGGGAAGCTTGACCTGATCGATGATCTCGCCGCGCTCGGTGACGGTGGCAACGGCAAAGGAGCCGTCGGCAGCCCGAATGCCCGAGGCATAAACTGCATCGGCCCGCTCCAGGGCCATCAGCGACTTCGGCGCCAAACTCGCGAGGAAGCCGAGTCCGGCTGCCTTGACGAACCCGCGTCGGTCGATAGCAGTTGTTCGCATCATCGCTTCAGTCCCCGTCTGAAAAGGAAAAGCCGGCCGAAAGGCCGATGGCGGCGCCATATTCGTCGCTGATCCGGGTGATCAGGTCGCGGCTCTCGGCAAGCAGCGTATCGAGCTTGGCCTTCTCCGCATCGCTGACCGCGGCGTCGATGTCGGGATTGAGTTTCGGCACGCTGTCGAGCAGCGATTTGAAGTCTTCGTCGATCGAGGCGGCGATTGCCTGTTTGTCCGGCGGCAGAAGCTCGGCCATGCCGGCCTTCTGCCAGAGCGTGCGGAGGCCGTCGATGTTGGCGGTCATCGATTTCCAGGTATTCTTGGAACGCCAGTAGATTGCCATGCGCGGGCGCGGCGCGGTGTCCTTGCCCTTGTAGAATTGCTCCAGCCGCTGGTCGCGAACATTCTCGGCGCCGTGGACGAGAATGCCGAGCAGTGCTGTCACGGCTTCCTTATTGTCCATGAAATCGTTGCTCTGCGGACCCGGATGTTTCCAGCTCGCCTGCACGCCGTCCGGCTTTTCCCAGGCGGCGACGACTTCGCCGGCCTCACGCTGGATATTGCCGGCGACAGCAGCGCCGTAAAGGCAGCGGAAGCCGCCCTTCTGCTTGATCAGATCGTCCGAGCCGTTGCCGTAAAGCACGTATTCCAGCGCCGTCAGGCCTTGCAGCGCCACGCTCTTGCCGGCGATCGCATCGACCGTCGCATCCTTAGGATCGGCCTTGGCGATCAGCGCCTGCACCTGCTTCAGGCCGACGCCCTTGCGGTCGGGGTAGAACAGAATGTGCTCGAAGAGATTGTCCTGGATGACGGGCCCGGTCTGGACGATTTCGATGATCGACCAGTAGCGGATCGTATCGTCGAAGGCCGACTTGGCCTTGTCGAGCGTCTGCTGGGTGCCGCCGTCGCAAAGATCCTTCATCGCCGTCGTCAGCCGGGCGGCCGATTGCTGCATGTTGCGATAGCCGGGGCGGATCACCTCGTCGACGGCGCGCTGCATGACGGCGGGAACGGCATCCTCGTTCATCCCTGCCGGAGGGGCGGCGGTCTGGGCGGCCGCCGAGGTGGCGAGGCCGATCAGAGTGAGGCAGAGCAGGGGGTGCCTAAGGCGCATCAAAGTGACTCCAGGAATGTAATCAGGGCCTTCCTGTCGTCTTTCGACAGGGAGGAGAAAGCGTTGCGGGCCTTGTCTGCTTCGCCGCCGTGCCAGAGGATCGCCTCGGTGAGATCCCGCGCACGGCCGTCATGCAGGAAAAAGCTGTGTCCGCTGACAGTCCGGGTCAGTCCTATACCCCATAGCGGTGGCGTGCGCCATTCACGTCCGCTTGCAAGACCGACCTGCTGCCCGTCGGCTAACCCGTCGCCCATATCGTGCAAAAGGAAGTCGGAATAGGGCCAGATCAGCTGGAAGGACTGCGCCTTGTCGGGCGAATCCCGGCGGGTGACGAATTTCGGCACATGGCAGGAAATGCAGCCGCTTTCATAGAAAATCCGTTTGCCCTTCAGCGTCTCGGGGAAGCTCGCCTTGCGGCGCGCCGGAACGGCAAGATTTTCGGAATAGAAGGTCACGAGGTCGAGAATCGGACCTGGCGCCTCCTCATCACCCAGCCGTTTCTGCACGCCGGTCGGCATATCGAGGCATTTCTGCTCCGCCTTGGTGCAGTCGCCATGCGCATCCGGGTGGTCGGGTGTCGAGATGCCGATATCATTGGCAAAGGCGTCGGCATTCTGGTCACGCACCGTGGCGTTCTGTGCCTTCCAGCCGAAGCGGCCGAGCGCGATCTCACCGCTGCGATGGTCGCGGACGATCGCCGCCCTGCCGGAAATGCCGTCGCCATTGGCATCGTCAGGGTCGGCATGGGCAAGAATGTCCGCCGCGGGAATGGCCTCGATCAGCCCGAGGCCGATCATGGCCGGGGCGACACGCGCCGAGACCGTCGTCGTCGCATCGAGCGGTCCATAGGCCAGGTTGGTCGCCGCATAATGCGGCCGGCGCAGCGACACGGTTTCGCCGTCGCCAAGCGTCGCCGTCTCTTCATCATAGCGGATCGTCATCCGGCCTTCAGCGGCAAGACCGGGAACGGCAAGATCCTGCAGCTGATGGCCATAGACCGGATCGGGGAAATTGAGGATATCCGCGCCCGCGATCGCCTTTTCTTCCTCCGGCGTTGCGGCCGCACGGGAAAGCCGCAGGAACATCGAAACGGCGCTTGGACCCCCTTCCGGCGGTTTGCCGCGGCCGTCATTGACGTGACAGCTCATGCAGGAGCGGGCATTGAAGAGAGGGCCGAGCCCATCGGAGGCCTGCGTCGAAGAGGGCGAGGAAACCCAGAGCTTGCGGAAAAGCGCATTGCCGAGCTTGAAATTCTGCTCTTCCTCGAAGGGAATGTTGGCCGAAATATGCGAGAAACTGTCTTCGGTGACCGGATCGATCGAGGTCGCGCCGCCCGCCTGCATCGCCTCATATTGTTCGGCCTTGGAAAAATCCCTGGTCGGTCGGGTGACGTCGGCGACGCGTTTGAGATCGGCTTCGGAAAGGTCGGTGCGCTTCGCCGGCAGATCGAAGCCGGCGGCGAGAGCTACTGGTGCTCCCGCAAGGGCGGCGAAGGCAGCGATGCGGATGGACAGGCGATGTTTTCGAGCGGCAAGTTCAAGGGTGCTGGTGCGCGCTTCCCTTTCGACTCCCTCATTCCTGTGCTCGTCACAGGAATCCAGTGCGCCCAAGTCCTTGGGTGCGAAAGACTCCCCTTTGACCGAGTCATTCACGGCGCCGACGCGCCGTGGCTGGTTTCCTGTGACATCCCTCGGGCGAAGCCCTGAGGACACAGGAATGAGGGAAGTAACAAATCGCATTTCAGAGTCTGGGCCGCCTCGTCGTCGAAGCGGCCCGCCTTTTGCTCATTTGAAGACGGCGTTAGGATTATCCAAGCTGTCGGAACCTTCAAGCTGAACCGTGCCGAGATCGAGTGCGGCAATAACGCGCTGTACCGATTTCGTCTGGTCGATCAGTCCGTCGATGGCGGCCTGGACGACGGCATTGCCTTCCTTGTTGCCTTCACCGATCATCTGGTCGTATTTCTCGACCGTCTCGCCGCGCTTTGCCATGGCATTCATCGCGTCGAGCGTCTTGTTGAGCTTGCCTTCCATCTCGGCATCGAGCGCCTTGTCCTTGGCGGCCACCAGATCATGCAGCGACGGGCCGCTGAGCTTGGTGCCGTCGACGCGGGTATAGTTGCCGGTATAGGCGGCGGCGATGCCGATCGCGTCGTTCAGATGCGAGTTATAGGTATTGTCGGAGAAGCAATCATGCTCTTCCTCGGGATCGTGCAGCAGCAGGCCGAGCTTCATGCGCTCGCCGGCAAGCTCGCCGTAGGAAAGCGAACCCATGCCCGTCAGGATCGCGACGAGGCCGGCCTTCGGGTCGGCTTCGACATTCTTCGTCGCAGCCCCGTCCGCCTTCCAGTTGTCGGTCATTTCCTGCAGATCGGACACCAGCAGGGTGGAGGCGGATTTCAGATATTCGGCGCGGCGGTCGCAATTGCCGTGCGTGCAATTCTTCAGGTCGTAATCGGTCGCCGGGCGGTTGCCAGCGCCGGGTCCCGTGCCGTTCAGATCCTGGCCCCAGAGCAGGAATTCGATGGCGTGGTAGCCGGTGGCGACATTGGCTTCGATGCCGCCGGCCTCGGCCAGCGTGCCGGAGAGGAATTCCGGCGTCAGCTTGGAAGCGTCGACATCCTTGCCGTCGATCTTGATCGTCTTGTTGGCGATGACATTGGCCACATAGAGAGAGTTTTCGTCGCTCTCGGTGCCGTAGGAGGGATCGACATAGTCGATCAGGCCTTCATCGAGCGGCCATGCGTTGACCTTGCCTTCCCAGTCGTCGACGATCGGATTGCCGAAGCGATAGACTTCCGTCTGCTGGTAGGGAACGCGCGCCTTGATCCAGGCGTCCCGGGCGGACTTCAGCGTCGCGTCATCAGGCGTCTTCAGGAAGGCGTCGATCGCGGCATCGAGCGCCTTTGCCGTTGTCAGCGAGTCTTCGTATTTGGCATGCGCCACGTCGGCATAGTGTTTCACCACGGCGGCGGCATCGGTCTCGGCATGCGCGGGAAGGGCGAGCAGGGCTGCGGGGGCAATCGCCAGCACGGCTGCGCGGAATTTATTGAGCTTCATGATCCTCTCCTGTGACGGGTTTTCCGTCTAAATCGGGCCCCGTCTCTTCGCCCAAAAGCAAACTTGTGTCAAATGCTCTAGTTTGGAATGGTTTTAAGGATGGAGGAGGGCTGCAAACGCGCTCGTTTTGCAGAGCATTCGCCCGGAAAATCGGCAGCCGCCGCGCCGTTTCGCCGCGGGTCAGCCCTTCCGCTGCATGCGGCAGAAGAAGAAGCCGTCCGTGTCGGTGGAAGCCGGCGTCAGGGTCACTGTCAGGCCATCGGAAGAGTGCGGCCGCGGGGCGTTTTTGCCGAAGAGCGCATCCCAGGCGGGCAGGGCGCTGACGATCTGGAAATCGGGATTGTCAGCCGTGAAGCGGCGCACCTGTTCCTCGTTCTCCTGCGGCAGCACCGAACAGGTGACGTAGATCAGCTCACCGCCTGGTTTGACGAAGCCGCTTGCCTGCGCCAGCGCGTCCTGCTGCTGGGCAGTGCGCTCGTCGAGGTTTTTCGGCGTCAGCCGCCATTTCGTATCGGGGCGGCGGCGCCACGTGCCGGTGCCGGTGCAGGGTGCGTCGACCAGCACCTTGTCGCAGCGTCCGGCAAGCCCGGAAAGGCCCTTGGCGTCGTCATGCACCTGGACATTGCGTGTGCCCGCCCGCTTCAGCCGCTCGATGATCGGCGCCAGCCGTTTGCGGTCGGCGTCGTAAGCGTGAACCTGTCCCTTGTTCTGCATGGCGGCGGCCATGGCGAGCGTCTTGCCACCACCGCCGGCGCAATAGTCGAGAACCTGGTCGCCCTCATGGGCGAGCACCAGGTCGGCGACGATCTGCGATCCTTCGTCCTGAACTTCGAACCAGCCTTTCTGGAACGAAAGCTCGGCGGTCACGTTGGGAAGACGCGAGGCGCCTTCGCCGGCGGCAATCCGGATGCCGTAGCGGGCGACTTTCGCCGCCTGCGCGCCGGCTCTTTCAAGCGCCTTGACGGCCTTGTCGCGGGAGGACTTCAAGATGTTGGCGCGCAGATCGAGTGTCGGCCGCGCCGCAAGTGCCTGTGCCTCGGCCAGCCAGCCGGCGCCGAAGGCCTGTTCGAAGGAGGATTGGACCCATTCGGGAATATCGCCGCGGATATGCGGTGGCGCATTGTCGAGCGAGCGGCTTTCGAAGGCCGCGACGGCATCGGCCGAAAGCGGTGCTGGCGCAAACTTGTCGTCCGCCAGTTCGGCGGCGAGACTGTCCGGTGTGAAGCCCCATTGGCGAAACATGACGGCATGGGCAATCGCGGCGGCACTATCGTCATCCATCAGCCAGGCATGGGAGAGCCGCATGCGCAAAGCGTCATAGACGATGTTGCCGATGGCGGCGCGGTCGCCGGAGCCGGCGAAGCGGTGTGCAAGGCCCCAGTCCTTCAGCGCGTCGGCGACGGGCCGCTTGCGGGCATCGATATCCGCGAGCACAGAAATCGCCCCTTCGAGGCGGCCGCCCAGACGCATTCACAAATCTCCTAATTGCCATGACGTGCGATCGGTCCGCATGGTCACGACAGGCGCGGGCGGAGTGTTCACAAGTCTCAACCGCGTGGTACCCGCGATTGACGGCAAGAGCAAGCGCCGCTGACGGCGCAGCCAATTGCTGCGAGGCGGACCTGGCCTCAGCTGACCACCTCGGCTGTCAGCTTTAGCTGATCACCTGGTAGCAGACCTTCGCCGTGCCGGAGCTGACCATGCCGATGTTCTGTGCCGCTGCGCGCGACAGGTCGAGTACCCGGCCGCGGATGAACGGACCACGGTCGTTGATGCGAACGACGACGGTGCGGCCATTGTTGCGGTTGGTGACCTTGACCTTGGTGCCGAAGGCAAGCGAACGATGAGCGGCAGTCAAAACGGCGGGATTCATACGTTCCCCGGAAGCAGTTTTGGAGTGGAGTGCGTACCATGAAGCACCGCCACAGCCATTTCCAGCAAAACTCTCCGCCGGAAGCAGGCAAGAGCAGGCTGCAATAGTTGCGGCAGCGATAATAGAACGGCTTATTTTCTTCAAAACAGAGTATCCCTCAACTATTGAACTCCACCCTTGCAGGCGGCGGGGCTTAAATCTGTGAAAAAGTGGCGAAAACGTGCCGCATGCGATCACGGAATATTACAGTATGTAATATTTGTGAGGCCGTTGATAAATTATAAGAATTTGCCGCGTGCGGCAGAATGTGGAAAAAACGCAATGAAATCAGCTAAAATTCAAATGATTTTTCCGAAGAAGTTTTAAACTTCCCAGCATTCACAAAAATCACGAAATATTTTTTCGAGCTTCGCCATATTTGCTGCCACATTTGCGCAAATTCAAGGGCCGTTAACCATAATATGCGGCGAGAATTGTTCTGCTAAATGCAGAAAGTAGGAATTTCCTACTCATTTCGGGTGATAACCCCGTCGCCTCAAGCGGGCCTGTCTAACCGCGCCAGCGCTCGTCCCGCCACAATTGCGCAAGCGACATCGGGTAGGTCGGAAAGGCGAATTGGAAGCCCGCGGCCTTGAGTTTCGCATTCGAAACCCGCTTGTTCTCGCCGTAGAAGGAGCGCGCCATCGGCGTCAGCTCGGCGGTTTCGAAAGCCTGCTCCGGCGGCGGTTCGACGCCCATCAGCCGTGCTGCCTCGACGATCACATCCTGCGGCGGGCCGGGGCGGTCGTCGGTGACATTATAGATGCCGCCGAGGCCATGCTCTGACAGGAAGCGGGTCGCAGCACCGATATCCTCGACGCGGATACGGTTGAACACCTGGTCCTTCTTGATCAGCCGCCGCGCCGTGCCCTTGTCCAAATTGCAGAAGGCATTGCGCCCCGGCCCGTAAATGCCGGAAAGGCGCAGCACCGCCGCCGGCACGCCGCACGCCTCACCCATTGCCAGCCAGCCCGCTTCCGCTTCGAGCCGCTCCTTCGAGCGTCCGGAGACGGGCACGCAGGGTGTTTCCTCATCGATCCAGGCGCCCTTGTGATCGCCATAGACGCCGACGGTGGAGAGATAACCAATCCATTCGAGGCTGGACGGCAGGCTTGCGCTGTCTTCGTCCAGCAGCCGCAGCAACGGGTCGCCCTTGCCGGGCGCAATCGACTGCACGAGGTGGGTGACGCTTCCGAGAGCCCGGCGCAAGTCGTCGTCTACGGTCTCGCCGTCGAAAAGGAAGGCTTCGATGCCGTTTTGGCGGAGCGCTGCCATCTTGTCGACCGACCGCGTGGTGCCGGAAATGCGCACGCCGTCGTTGGCGAAGGCCTTGGCGATCGCCGTGCCGGAAAAACCGCAGCCAAAAATCATCACATGCATCAGCCCACTCCCGCCAACCGCCATTCGTTCAATACGTCGTCGTCGCTCTCACCAGCCCTTTGTGAGGCAAAGGCGGAGAATTCGCCAGCCGTCATCAGCCGCGAAAGCGCCCACACCGCCATTCCCCGCACCACCGGCGAGGCATCGGCGGCGAGCATGCGACATTGGCCGATGAGAGCCTTCTCGCCGGAATTGCCGGCAGCGATCAGCACATTGCGGATAAAGCGGTCGCGGCCGATCCGCTTCACCGGCGAGCCGCTGAAGAAGGCGCGGAAGGTGGGATCGTCGAGCGTCAGCAGAAAGGCGATCGACGGCTCCTGCAGATCGTCCCTCGCCTTCAGCTTCATTTCGGAGGCCGCACTTGCGAACTTGTTCCAGGGACAGGCGGCAAGACAGTCGTCGCAGCCATAGATGCGATTGCCGATCAGCGGCCGCAGCTCCGGGTCGATCGGTCCCTTATGCTCGATGGTGAGATAGGAGATGCAGCGCCGCGCATCGATCTGGTAAGGCGCCGGGAAGGCGGCCGTCGGACAGATGTCGAGGCAGGCGCGGCAGGAGCCGCAATGATCGGCCTCTTCGGCATCGACGGCAAGATCAGCCGTGGTGAACATGCTGCCGAGAAACAGCCAGGAGCCATGCGTGCGGCTGACGAGATTGGTGTGTTTGCCCTGCCAGCCGAGCCCGGCTGCCGCCGCCAGCGGCTTTTCCATGACAGGAGCGGTATCGACGAAGACTTTGACGTCGGCGCTGGCCCGCGCCGCAAACCGCGTGGCGATTTCCTTCAGCCGGCCCTTGATGATGTCGTGGTAATCGCGGTTGCGGGCATAGACTGAGATCGCCGCCTTATCGGGCTTGCCGAGAATGCCGCGCGGATCTTCCTCCGGCGCGTAATTGAGGCCGAAGACGACCACGGACCGCACCTCGCTCCAGAGGGTGCGGGGATCGCCGCGCCGCTCCCGCGTCTCCGCCATCCACTCCATCGTCCCATGGCGCCCGGCATCGATGAACTGGCCGAGACGCTCTTTCGCTTCGGGGATCGCATCCGGACGCGTGATGCGGCAGAGATCGAAGCCCTTGGCGGCGGATTCCGCCCGCACGAAGTTGGTCAAATTGTCGCGGCGGCGGCGCTCTTTGTCATCAGCTTCGGGCATGACGAGCCCTCGTCAGAAATCCAGATCGGCATAATGCGAAACCGGCGTCAGGCCGCGCACCCGCTCGGTCAGCATCGGCCGGAAGGAGGGGCGCGATTTCAGTCGCTGGTACCAGTCCTTGACGACGGGCGCATCCGCCCAGTCGATCTCGCCGAGATAATCGAGGATCGAAATCGAGGCCGCGGCGGCAAGATCGGCATAGCTCATCCGCTCGCCGGCCAGCCATTGGCGCGAGCCTGCAAGCCAGGTGAGATAGCGCATATGCTGGCGGATATTCGCGCGGGCCGTGCGCAAAATCTTCGAATCCGGCGCTCCGCCGCCCTGATCTGATGTCATCTGCAACTTGTAGACACGCTCGCGGGCGAGCGGCTTGGTCACGTCGTTTTCCATCTTCTGCATGAACCACTCGCTCAGCCGGCGGATTTCCGCCCGCTGGAACGGGTCCTCGGCAAGCAGCCGCCGGTCGCGCTTCAACACGCCGTGCGTCTCGTCCAGATATTCGGAAATGACGGTGGCGCCGCAGAGCGCCCGCATGCTGTCGTCGACATAAACAGGCAGCGTGCCGGCCGGGTTGAGCGCCAGGAAATCCCGGCGCTTCTCCCATGTCTGCTCCTCGATCAGATCCGCCTGATAGCCGTATTCGGCCAGGATCAGCCGGACGAAGCGAGATGCGGATGACATGGGATGATGATAAAGCGTGGGCATCGATACTCGAGCTTTGTGATTGCTGTTACAGGACTGTGTGGCAGCTCAGTTATAGCGCCCTAGTCATGACTCATTGGTTGAAGCTATAGGAGCTTGGCCCCGCCAATACAAGCGACTCGGATTTTACGCCATCTGACAATGGCGAGATACGGTCTAGCGAACGAATGGAAGCGGCGGCCTGATCGACCCAAGCGGTCAGGCCCGACCGACCTTTAAACGGAGACAATGTATGGACTATATCAATGCTGTGCTTCTCGGTGTCATCGAGGGGATCACCGAATTTCTGCCGATCTCGAGCACCGGCCATCTGATCATTGCGGAGCAATGGCTCGGCCACCGGTCGGACATGTTCAACATCGTCATCCAGGCCGGCGCCATCCTCGCCGTCACCATCATCTACTGGCGCCGCCTGCTGGATCTGGTGCTTGGCTGGCGGGAGCCTGAGAATCGCGATTATGCCGCCAAGCTGATCGTCGCTTTTCTCATCACTGCCATCCTCGGGCTCGTGGTCAAGAAGCTCGGCTTCGAACTCCCGGAGACGGCGACCCCGATCGCCTGGGCGCTGATCATCGGCGGTATCTGGATGATCTTTGCCGAATGGGCCGCGGCGCGCAAAGCACCCCATAAGGAGATCACCTGGCTCGTCGCCATCCTGGTCGGCATCGCCCAGATCGTTGCCGGCATCTTCCCGGGAACCTCGCGCTCAGGCGCCACGATCTTCGTCGCCATGCTGGCCGGCACCGGCAACCGCGCCGCAGCGACCGAATTCGCCTTTCTCGTCGGCATCCCCACCATGTATGCGGCGAGCGGCTATGAATTGCTGAAGACCTTCAAGGACGGCGGCGCGGCAAACGAAGACTGGACGGCACTCGGCATCGCCTTCGTCGTTTCCACGATCGTCGCTTTCATCGCCGTCAAATGGCTGCTGGCCTATATCAGAAGCAATCGGTTCACGCTGTTTGCCGTCTACCGCATCATTCTCGGCGTTCTGCTGCTCGGCATGGCCGCTACCGGCCTGATCGGCTGAGAATTCCAACGGCATTGCATTCGCGCGCAACCCGCGTGGATGCAATGCTCTGCCAGGCTTGGCGAACAAACGCCGATCCCCGGCAGCCGCCGATATTTCAGATAGGTAATATTGAGAGATTAAGCGCCCGCTGCTTTTAAAGCCGGCAAGAACAAGCGTTCATTTGGGAACATCCTGCTTCAGACGTTCCGCCCGCTGCTTGTCTTCTATGGCCGGCACCGAAGCCGGCCTTTCGTCAATGGCTGATCGAAGCCGTCGAGCAAGGATCGACGCCGTAGGCCGGCGAGCAGCCGCCCTTCACCGCTGCGACCGAGCCGGACGCAACGAAGGAGCCTGCAAGGATAACCAGCGCCGCACTCGCAAACAGAAGCGCGATTGACTTGCCCATCGAGTAATGCCTTTCACAGTGATTGCCGCACGTGATCCCAAGCGTTGAGTCCGTTGGAAGACGCGCGGGTTTGGTAGTCAGTGGAATGGCAAATAGCAATAAACGTTCCTGCTAAATTTGGCGTTAATTCCACAAAATTTCCGATGCGTCTTTTATGCAACTGCGCCTGAGATGGGCGGCACAACAACATTTCAAACTTGCGCCGGCTTTGCTTAAGCCGGCAAAGCAAAACGCCGTCCGCGGCGTGCGCGAACGGCGTCCTCCAAGGTAGTTCGAAATTGTTCAGGCGGCCTTGCCGGTGCCCGTATACTGGCCGTGCGGACGATAATGCACGAGGTAGGAGCCGAGCACCGATGCGGCCATGGTGGGCGCAATGCCGAGGCCCTTCAGCGTGCGGCCTTCCGCTTCGGCTTCCCGGGAAACGACGTTGTCATGCTTGAGCATGCGCACCTGATCCGGCGTGATCGGCGGCGTTATGAAGGGGATGAGCGAGGCGATGCTGCCGATCATCGACGCAATGCCGAAGGGCAGGGAGACCAGCGGGTTCTTGCGGCTCGTCACCTTCAGCATCATCTCGAGACATTCGCGGAAGCTCAGCACCTCGGGCCCGCCAAGCTCATAGACCTTGCCGCCGGCGACCTTGCCGTCGACGGCGCGGGCGACGGCCTCGGCGATATCCTCGACATAGACGGGCTGGAATTTCGTCTTGCCGCCGCCGATGAGCGGCAGAACCGGCGACATGCGGGCCATGTCGGCAAACTTGTTGAAGAAGCTGTCCTCCGGGCCGAAGACGATCGACGGGCGGAAGATCACCGCATCGGGCTTGACCGAGAGGATGGCGGTTTCGGCACGGCCCTTGGTGCGGCCATATCCGGACTCGGAATTGGCATTGGCGCCGATCGCCGAAATATGGGCGAGCGTGGCGCCGGCGCCGCGCGCCGCTTCAGCGACCGCGCGCGCGCCGAATTCCTGCACCGCGTCGAAAGTGTTGCGGCCGGTCTCGTGCAGAATGCCGACGCAGTTGACGACATGGTCCGCGCCGTCGACCGCACGGTCGATCGAGCTGCGATAGCGCAGGTTTGCCTGGACGAAGGAGATCTGGCCGACATTGCCGAGCGGCTGCAGGAAGCCGGCGAGATCGGGACGGCGCACGGCGACGCGGATGCGATAGCCGCGCTTGGCGAGCGCCCGAACCACGTGCCTGCCCACGAAGCCGGATCCTCCGAATACGGTGACGAGCGGCGGCAGGTTGGCAAGGGTCATGGCAGGCTCCTCGAAAGGCTTGGCGGGATGCTGTATCGGCTCCGTCTTAGCCGAATCCCGGCGCGACGGGAAGGCCTATCGCGCCGCGAGTTTTGCGGATGCGAACCGGCCTAAAGCACGATGCTTGAAGAGCGTCCTTTGTGCTTCCGAAAGGACGCACGGCGCTCTAGACGCCTTCGACGACGACCATTTCCGCATCCGCCACTTCCTGGCGGATTTTGGCGGCGATCTGGTATTCCGGCGAATTGTAGCAGTCGACGGCATGCTGCATCGAGGGGAATTCGATCACCACGTTGCGGGCGCGCGGCCTTCCCTCGAGTTCGGTGAAGGCGCCGCCGCGCGCGAGGAAATTCGCGCCGTATTTTTCGAAGGCGGGCTTGGCCGCCGCCACATAATCCTTGTAGCGCTCGGCATCGCGAACGTCGACGCGGGCGATCCAGTATCCCTTGGCCATGGTCTTCTCCCTTTTGTCTTGGTTTCGGTCAGCGGTTTGCCGGCCAGAGGGCGCCTACCATTTCGTTGAGCACGGCGCGGGCGGCATCTCTCGGATCGGGCGCCTTGACGATCGGCCGGGCAACGACGAGATGCGTCGCCCCCGCCTTCAGCGCGTCGAACGGCGTCATCACCCGCTTCTGGTCGCCATGGTCGCTGCCCGTCGGTCGAATGCCGGGGGTGACGATCGCCATGTCGGGTCCGACGATCTCGCGCACTTCGGCCGCCTCGGCTGCCGAGCAGACGATGCCGCCCATGCCGGCGGCGCGCGCCTGTCCGGCGCGGCGCAGCACCAGGCTGTGCGGATCCTGGCTGTAGCCGGCGTCCGCAAGGTCCTCGGCATCCATCGAGGTCAGCACGGTGACGCCGAGCAGGCAGAGGCCAGAGCCGGCCGCCGCCTCGACAGCCGCCTTCATCGCCTTGGGATAGGCATGCAGCGTCAGCATCGACATGCCCATCTTGGCGATGTTCTCGACGCCCGAGGCAACGGTGTTGTCGATGTCGAGCAGCTTCATGTCGAGAAAGATCTTCTTGCCGCTTGCGGCGAGATCGCGGGCGAATTCGAGGCCGCCGGCAAAGACCAGCTGATAGCCGATCTTATAGAAGAGAATGTCGTCGCCGAGCGTGGAAACCAGTTTTTCCGCCTCGCCGATCGTTGGAACATCCAGGCCGACGATCAGCCGCTCGCGTGCGTCCATTTCAAGTCACCCCCGCCAGTCTTCGATGGGTGTCCAGTCGCATGTCAGGGCCTGATCCGCAAGGCCGAAAGCATAGAGATTGCCGCCGCCGGCCGGCTGGTCGCGGTCACGGGCGATCGGCCTGCCGGCGAGATGGCATTTGAGCAGCGTGCCGACGCCGCCATGGCCGACGAAGGCGATCGGGGCTGCCGCATCATGCGTGGCAAGAACGGTCTTCACCGCCTCGACGATACGGGCTTGCGCGTCGGCGGCGCGCTCCCAGCCTTTGAAGCTTTCTTCCGGATGGGCGAAGAACCAGTTGGCCGCTTCTTCGAATTGCGGCGGCGGCAGGAAGCCGGTGGCCGAACGGTCGTTCTCGTGCATGCCGTGGACGATCTCGATCTTCGTGCCGGAGGCTTCCGCCAGAATTTCGGCCGTTTCGATCGCCTTTGTCTCGTCGCTGGAGATGATGCGCCGCAATTGCCGCGCCCAGCCACTCTCGGCCGCTTTTCGCGCACGCGCCGCGCCGACATCGGAAAGCCCCCATTTCGGCACCGGCACGTCGGCATCGATCTTGACTTGCGGATGGGTGATATAGAGTCCGAACATCAGCCGCGCCTATAGATCCAGAGCTGCGCCGGCGGAATGTTGCGCATGACGAAGTCGAAATGCTGAATATGGTAGCGGTCGGGATTGGCGGCGATCGGCGAGATCGCGCCATAGGAGATCTGCACCACCGGCCGGCCGGCCGGCAGGCGGTCGAGCAGGCTTTCGAGCAGCGAGACGCGCATCGCCATCGGAAAATTCAGCAGCGGAATGCAGGAAATGACGCAATCGAACGTCTGGTCGCCGAAGGTGCCAAGCGTGGTCTTGAGATCGAAGGCATCGCCGTTGATGAAGTGCACGCCGGGATAGGCGCGCAGCAGATGCTGGTGGAAATCCGTCGAATATTCGATCGCGACCAGATTGTCCGGCTTCACGCCGCGGCCAAGAATGGCTTTAGTGATCGCGCCGGTGCCAGGCCCGAGCTCGAGCACCGGTAGCCCGGAATGCATGTCGATGACGCTTGCCATGCGTTTGGCGGTGATCGAGGAGGTCGGCACGATCGAGCCGACCGTCTTCGGCCCCTGCATCATGCCCCGGAAGAAACGGATTTCTTCATCGAATCTCTTCCCGAGCTGTTCCTTGACCTTGACCCTTAAGCGCATTCTCCACCCATCCGCATGTTGATCGACTGTCTTAATATGCCGCTTGTCGCTGTCGGGACAAGGATTTTCGCAACGAGGATACCGGCATCAACAGCTCATGCGGCTTCCGGCGCCGAACGCGGCATGAGATCAGCAAGCCTTTGGCAAAGATGATCGGCGTCGATAGGCGCGCGCAGCTTCTTGTCGGTATTGTCGAAATAGAGATAGACGTCGCGGCCCTTGTCGGACGCTGCGAGCGGCGCCAGCACCCGCGTCGCATTTTTCGGTTCACCGCCGGTTGCCCAGGCGCGGATGCGTTCGGCCCATAGATCGAGAGCCTCGTCCTCATAGCCGCTGACATAGAGTTGTTCGGAACCATGCAGGCGGCAATAGATGAAATCGGCGGTGATATCCATCAGCAATGGCCATTCCACTGTGTCGGCTGAGACGAGAGCGACATTATGTCGCCGGAGCATCTCGATGAAGTCAGGCGAGCGGAAACTGTCGTGGCGGATTTCCAGCGCGTGGCGGATCGGCTGATCGCCGTCGCTTTGAAGCCAGGCCCGTCCCTTGACATGCCCGTCATGCCGCTTGGCGAGTGCTGTTGCAGCATCGCGGTCCTGCGGCAGCAGCGCCAGGAAATTCTCGAAAAGATCGGCATCGAAAGCCATGTTCGGCGGGAATTGCCAGAGGATCGGCCCAAGCTTGGGCCCGAGCCGCAAGAGGCCGGAAGCGAAGAAATTGGCGAGGGCCGTCTCGATCTCGCGCAGCCGCAGCATATGGGTGATGAAGCGCGGTCCCTTGACCGCGAAGACGAAATCGTCGGGCGTTTCGTCGCGCCAGCGGCCGAAGCTTTCGGAACGCTGCAGGCTGTAGAAGGTGCCGTTGATCTCGATCGACGGGAAATGCCGGGCGGCGTAGGAAAGCTCCTGCTTCTGCGGCAGGTCTTCGGGATAGAACTGCCCGCGCCAGGGCGCATAGGTCCAGCCGGATACGCCGATGCGCACCGTTCCCGCCTTTTTCATCATCGGATCCTCCGTTTTCACAGGAGGAGCAACCCTCCACTTAACAGGAGGAAAAACGGAGACGGATGGCCTTCGTTCCCGTCAGACGCGCATCGGCATCAGCACGTAAAGCGCATCGTCGCCGGCCGTGTCGCGGATCAGCGTCGGCGAACCGGCATCGGCAAGCAGGAAGATCGCTTCCTCGCCGGAAAGCTGCGCGGTGATGTCGAGCAGGTATTTGGCATTGAAGCCGATTTCCATCGCATCCGTGTCGTAGCCGACGGCGACTTCTTCCGTGGCGCTGCCGGAATCCGGATTGTTGACGGTCAGCATCAGCTGTCCCTCGGACAGCGCCAACTTCACGGCACGGCCGCGTTCGGAGGAAATTGTGGAGACGCGGTCGACGGCCTGGGCGAAGGTCGTGCAATCGACGCGCATTTCCTTGTCGTTGCCGGTGGGGATGACCCGCTGGTAATCCGGGAAGGTGCCGTCGATCAGTTTCGAGGTCATGACGATCGAGCCGATCGTCAGCCGGATCTTGGCGTCGGAAACCTCGACGGTCACCGTCACCTCCGGATTGTCGACCAGCTTCTGCAACTCGCCGACCGTCTTGCGCGGAATGATGATGCCGGGCATGCCTTCGGAGCCGGAGGGTGCATCGACATCGGCGCGCGCCAGCCGATGGCCGTCGGTGGCGACTGCCCGGAGCTTCAGCTCGCCCTTGCTCTCGATCGTGTGGAAAAAGATGCCGTTGAGATAATAGCGCGTCTCCTCGGTCGAGATCGCAAACTGCGTGCGGTCGATCAGCATCTTCAGATCGGTCGCCTTCAGCTTGAAGGAATGCGTGAAGGTGCCGGCAGTCAGATCCGGGAAATCGGATTCCGGCAGGCACTGCAGCGAGAATTTCGAGCGGCCGGACTGCACGGTCATCGAGCCGCCATCGCTGCTGGTGGCGAGCAGCACTTCCGAGCCGTCGGGAAGCTTGCGCACGATATCGTAGAGAAGGTGGGCCGGAACGGTGGTGGCGCCTGATTGTTCGACGCTTGCCGGCGTCGCCTCGGTGATTTCGAGGTCGAGGTCGGTCGCCTTCATGTCGAGGTTCTGGCCGTCGGCCTTGAGCAATACGTTGGACAGGATCGGGATCGTGTTGCGACGTTCGACCACGCGGTGCACGTGGTTCAGCGATTTCAACAGGTTTGACCGCTCAATAGTAATACGCATGGAATGCTACCGCTTTCGACCGTGACTGTCCGGGCGCATCGAGCACCCGAAGAATGCTTTCCCGGCCTGAGACCGGGGGAGTGGACGGGCAAAATGGCAGACTTCAGCATCGGATTGCAAGAGGCATGCAGGGCCGAACGCCTGCATTTGCGGTTTTCCAGAGCAATTCTCACAGAAATCCGAACCCTTGCCGAACCCTTGCCGCTCGCCCATAAAGGCGCGATGACGGCGGGACGAAAGCAAATGGCATGAATGAGGAAACGACAGAGCAGGCCGCCACCCGGCGAAGCTTCCGCCTGCACAATATGGCGGTGCCGGCGCGGCCGCTGGAGCCGGCGCTTTATCTGGTCGCCACTCCGATCGGCAATCTCGGCGATATCACACTGCGGGCGCTGGAAACGCTCGCCGGCGCCGATGTGCTCGCCTGTGAGGATACGCGCGTCACCCGCGTGCTGCTCGACCGCTACGGCATCCAGAACCGCCCCTTCGCCTATCACGAATACAATGCCGACGAGGCCGGCCCGCGATTGTTGCAGGCGCTGGAGGCCGGCCGCTCGGTGGCGCTGGTCTCCGATGCCGGCACGCCGCTGGTCTCCGATCCCGGCTATCGGCTGGCGCAGCAGGCGATTGCGGCAGGTTACCGCGTCATCCCCATTCCCGGCGCCTCGGCGCCGCTCGCAGCCCTTGTCGGCTCCGGCCTGCCGAACGATGCCTTCCTCTTCGCCGGCTTCCTGCCGGTCAAGGACAAGGCCCGCCGCGATCGTCTGGGTGAACTCGCCGCAGCCCCGGCGACGCTGATCTTCTTTGAATCGCCGCATCGCATCGGCGCCACGCTGCTTGCCGCCGCCGATGTGCTGGGCACTGCGCGGCCCGCCTCCGTCTGCCGCGAGCTGACCAAGACCTATGAGGAGTTCCGCCGCGGCACGCTTGGCGAGCTTTCCGCACACTATCAGCAGGTGGAAAACGTCAAGGGCGAGATCGTCCTCGTCGTCGGCCCGCCGGAGCCTGTGGAAACGCCCGAGGCCGATGTCGAAGCGGTGCTGGCCGATCTCTCAAAGACCATGCCGACGGCCAAGGCCGCGACCGAGGCGGCCCGCCTCACCGGCCTGCCGCGCAAGGTACTCTACCAGCGCCTGCTGGAGCTGAAGGGAGCCGATGGCCGATAACGATCGCACCGCCCTGAAAAGGAAGGCGCTGCGCCGGGGCCTGATGTCGGAATATGTCGCCGCCGTCTTTCTGATGCTGAAGGGTTATCGCATCCTGGCGCTGCGCCACCGCACCCGGCTCGGCGAGATCGACATTATTGCCCGCAAAGGCGATCTCGCCGTCTTCGTCGAGGTCAAGGCCCGCCATGGTGAGGCCGCGGCCGTCGATGCCGTCTCCGTCATCGCGCAAAAGCGCATACGGGCGGCAAGCGATCTCTGGCTCGCCCGCCAGGCGGACCAGGCCCAGCTTTCCCAACGTTACGATATTGTCGCGGTCATGCCGGGCCGGCTGCCGCGGCATTTTCCCGATGCCTTCTGACCTCTCTTTCAACTGAACACTTTCCCAATCGTTAAACTTTTAGTCCCCGCGTGAACCAGGTCCTTACGACTGTCTGCTACCTCAAATCGCGGTAGGGATAGTAATTGGGGGTTGTTTCATGGCCTGGAAGCTGATGCTTGCAAGTGCGGTCGCCATGGCTGCGCGCTCGGTGCCTTATGCCGTGGTGAAGCCGGCCGGGAAATCCTTCGTCGCGCATGCGAGCGATCTCTTGCCGCTGAAGTCGACGCCGATCAATCCAGACTGGATCGTCAGCGGCAATCCGCAGGCCCGCACCGCAGAACATTCGCGCGGTCACGACGAGGCCTCGCTGACGGCGATCTGGGATTGCACATCAGGTGAATTCCGCTGGTATTTCGGCTGGGACGAGACCGTGATGATCCTCGAAGGCGAGGTTCATATCACCGCCGAGGACGGCACCGAACGCACGCTCTCAGCCGGCGATGTCGCCTTTTTCGCTGGCGGCACCTGGGCGAGCTGGCGGGTCGACAATTACGTCCGCAAGGTTGCCTTCCTGCGCAAGCCCTTCCCCAAGCCCTTGGCGATCGCCTATCGCCTCCGCAACATGCTGCGCAACAGCGGCAATCAGGGCATCGCCGCCTGAACAGCGCAGCCGGTTATGTGTTAATCCGGCTGAGGCGGGGCGGTCGTTTCCCCCTCTAAAACCTCGCAGGCAAACAGGATCGGATCGTCGAGTTCGGGCGCGGTCTGCTTGTTTAGCAGAACGGCGACCGCGGCGGCGGCGACGTCCTGGATCGGCTGCTTCACCGTCGTCAGGCGCGGCGTCGTCATGCTGGCGAGCGGGATCCCGTCGAAGCCGACGATGGAAAGGGCTGCCGGGATCGGAATCCCCAGATCATGGGCTGCGCGCATGCAGCCGATCGCCTGCTGGTCCGAGCTGGCAAAGATCGCCGTCGGCCGCTCGTTGCGCGCCCGGGCCAGAAGATAATTTCCTGCCGAACGGCCGCTCTCATAGTCGAAAGCCGCCTCGGCGATCAGCGGCGGTCCGGCCATTGTCGCGCCGCCGTCCGCCTGCTCCATAGCGTCGAGATAACCTCTG
The DNA here is from genome assembly GCF_014195245.1 of Rhizobium sp. BK619. NCBI lineage: Bacteria > Pseudomonadati > Pseudomonadota > Alphaproteobacteria > Hyphomicrobiales > Rhizobiaceae > Rhizobium > Rhizobium sp. BK619. The sequence continues at coordinate 290,650 of NZ_JACIBH010000003.1, forward strand.
AGGCGGTCATTGGCGGGGACGGAGTGTCCGGGCCCTGAGATGAAACCGATGCGGCGATGGCCGAGTTTCAGAAGATGCTCGACACCCAGGCGAACGCCATTGCGGTGATCGGCGGCAATGCCGGAATATCCGGGCATCAGACGGTCGACGACGACGATCGGCAATCCTTTCGGCAGCTTGATCGTATGGAAATCATTGCTGGGAACGAGAATGATGCCGTCGACCTTCCGGCTCGTCAGCTGCTTGATCCGATCGGCTTCCTTGGCCGCATGATCGAGCGAGGTCATGACGATGATATTATAGCCGTGATTGGCCGCCGCCTGTTCCGCCGATTGCACGAGTTCGGAGAAGAACGGATTGGTCAGATCCGGGATGACGATGCCGATCAGGCGGCTGACCTTGCTGCGCATGCTTCTTGCCGACGGGTCGGGCAGATAGCCCAAGTCCTTGATGATCCCTTCGACGCGCGTCCGCACGTCCTTGGTCACGGAGGGGTGATCGTTCAAAACCCTGGAAACGGTGCCGGTGGAAACACCCGCGAGCTTGGCAACATCCCTGATCCCGACCTTTGACATGACAGAAATAGATGCCCTTCATCTTCGCCTGCGCAAGACGCCCGAGGGCGCCTGATCCTGGCTTCCAGCTAATGGTCTTCAGGCCCCTAGTCAAAGGGCCGTGTTTCGGTTCCGGCGGCGGAACATCAGAGCAGCGCCAGCCCGAACACATGGAAACGGTTCATCGTGCGCATGTCAATATGCGTTAAGCGTTGCAATGCGGCTCGCTCTATGGCGCAGTTTTGGCCGCTTGACAATTTTCGGAGGCGTGTTACCCATTTGGCGTTGGAAACGGTTCATTTGCCGCGGGCAACTCAGATGGAGCTGAGCCCAGGGCCGTTCGGGAGGAAAAAATGTCCAATTTTAAGCGTGAATCCGTCTTGATCAATGCACCGCGCCGTGCGGCCTTGAAGCTCGGCCTCGCCGGCACTCTTGTGCTGGCGCTGTCCTGCAGCGTATCGCCGGCCTTTGCGGCCGAGAAGCCGAAGGTCGGCCTGATCATGAAATCCTTGTCGAATGAGTTCTTCAAGCAGATGAAGGCCGGCGCCGATAAATATGCGGCCGAGAACAAGGACAAGTTCGATTTCAAAGCCGTCGGCATGAAAGACGAGCGTGACTTCGCCTCGCAGGTCGACGCCGTCGAGAACTTCGTCACCCAGAAATACGATATCATCGTCGTCGCACCGGCCGATTCAAAGGCAATGGCAACGCCGCTGGCAAAGGCGGTCAAGGCTGGCGTCAAGGTCATCAATATCGACGTGCCGCTCGATGCCGATGCCAAGAAGAAGGCCGGTATCGATCTGGCTTTCTTCGGTCCTGACAACAAGGAAGGCGCAAAGCTTGCCGGCGATGCGCTTGCCAAGGATCTGGGTCCCGGCGCCAAGGTGGTCATCCTCGAGGGCAACCCCGAGGCCGACAATGCCAAGGAGCGCAAGGAAGGCTTCATGGACTCCGTCAAATCGGGCAAGCTCGAGCTTCTCGACAGCAAGACCGCCCATTGGGAGACCGAAGAAGCCAACACCGTCATGACGAATTTCCTGACGAAGTATAAGGATATTCAAGGCGTGATGGCGGCCAACGACTCCATGGCGCTCGGCGTCGTCAAGGCCCTCGATGCGGCCGGCCAGGCCGGCAAGATCAAGGTCGTCGGCTTCGACAACATCCCGCCGGTTCAGCCGCTGATCAAGGATGGCAAGATGCTCGCCACCGTCGAGCAGTACGGCGCGCAGATGGCCGTCATGGGCATCGACTATGGCATGCGGGAACTTGCCGGCGAAAAATTCACCGGCTGGGTCAAGACCGACGTCAAGCTCGTCACCTCTGCCGATCTGAAATAATCGGGATTTCCGACGACAGGACAAAGAGGCGCCGGCTTGCTGCCGGCGCCAACGACTACCAACCGATCGACGCGTTGATTGCTCCGGAGGAGGCTTGTTTCGAGCCTCTCCGATGCGCCTTCCGTGGAGGATCGCCTAATCGTGCATGAGGTCGACGTGTCAGACGCAGCAGATGACGATATCCTGAGACTGGAAGGGATCGGCAAGCGCTTCCCCGGCGTCGTGGCGCTCAAGGATGTCTCGATGCGGATCGGCCGCGGCAAGGGGCATGTTCTCCTTGGCGAAAACGGCGCCGGAAAGTCGACCCTGATCAATCTGCTCGGCGGCGTCTTCAGGCCGGATGACGGCCATATCCTGTTCGACGGCAAGCCTTACCATCCGGCCTCGCCGCTTGAGGCCTTCAAGGCCGGCATCCGTGTCATTCACCAGGAATTGCATCCCCTCTCCAACCTGACGGTTGCCGAAAACCTGCTCTTCGAACATCTGCCGCGCCGGTACGGCCTGGTGAACTACAAGGCGATGAACGCCAGAGCGGCCGAACTCCTCGAAGAGGTCGGCCTCGATGTCGCCCCGACGACACTGGCGAGCCGCCTCAGTGTCGCGCAGCTGCAACTGGTCGAAATCGCCAAGGCGCTGTGTTACGAAAGCAAGCTTCTCGTTCTCGACGAACCGACGGCGACCCTGACCTCCAAGGAGGTCGATCGCCTCTTCGAAATTCTGAAGCGGCTGAAGGGCCGCGGCGTCACCACGCTCTATATCTCGCACCGGCTCGAGGAGATCTTCGACGTCGGTGACGATGTGACGGTGCTGCGCGACGGCCAGCACGTGATCACCCGTCCACTGGCAGGATTGGCTATCCCAGACATCGTCGAGCTGATGGTCGGGCGCAAGCTTTCCGATCACGGCATCTTCAAGGGCGACAGCACAATATCAGGCGAAGCGCTCGGCGTTTCCGGCCTGAAGGTGACGCGCAACAGCCCGGAACTGTCTTTTTCCGTGGCCAAGGGCGAAATCGTCGGCATTGCCGGCCTTGTCGGCAGCGGCCGCACCGAGGCGGTGCGCGCCCTCTTCGGCGCCGACCTCAAGGCATCAGGCGAGATCCGCCTGAACGGCGAGCCGGTCGAGATCAATTCGCCGAAGGATGCGGTGGCCGCCGGGCTGTGCCTGGCGACCGAAGACCGCAAGATGCAGGGCCTGATGCTCGACATGAGCTGCGCCCAGAATGCCACCATCACCGATCTCGCCAGGATCTCCCGCAACGGGCTGATCAACCGGAGAGCGGAGGACGATCATTCGCAACGTCTGGTGCGCGAGCTGCGAATCAAGACCCCCTCCATCCATCAGGCGGTCAGGACCTTTTCCGGCGGCAATCAGCAGAAGGTCGTTATTGCCAAATGGCTGTTTCGCGGCCCCAAGGTGCTGATCTTCGATGAGCCGACCCGCGGCATCGACGTCGGCGCCAAGGCCGAGATCTATGAACTCTTATGGAAATTTGCCGCCGAGGGAAAAGGTGTCCTGGTCGTGTCTTCGGACCTGCCGGAGCTGATGGGTATCTGCCATCGCATCATCGTCTTCTCCGACGGCAAGATAGCGGGCGAAATCGTTCGGGAACAATTTGACGAAAGCAGGATCCTTTCGCTCGCCTACAAGGAGTACAGCCGTGTCCGCCAGCATTGAAAAACAGACCGAGGCGAAAGAGGCGCGCTTCTGGGACAAGCTTATCCGGATCTCGATGAAGGAGGCGGGCGTCGCCATTGCCCTCGTCCTGATCCTGGCGTTTTTCTCGGCGACGGCGCCCTATTTCGCGACGCCTGAGAATTTCCTGAAGATCTTCGTGCAGATTGCCATCAACACCGTGCTTGCCGCGGGCATGACCTTCGTCATCCTGGTCGGCGGCATCGATCTTTCCGTCGGATCGCTGCTTGCCCTTTGCACGGTGATCGGCGCGACGATCATGATCAATCCGGCCTTTTCTCCCTGGCAGGCGATTGTTCTCGCCTGTCTGGCCTCGATGGGCACGGGCGCGGTGCTCGGCGCCGTCAACGGATGGATCTGCGAGAAGTGGAAGCTTCCCTCCTTCATCGTCACCCTCGGCATGCTCAACGTCGCCAGCGGCCTGGCGCGCGTCGTCAGCGACAATTCGACGATCACCGGCCTGCCGCAGCCATTCGTCGATTTCGGCAACCTGATCTTCTGGGGCATACTCCCGTCGATCTTCCTGATTGCCGTCGCCGTCGTCCTGATCGGCTGGTTCGTGCTGCGTTATACCGTCTTCGGCCGCTTCGTCTTTGCGATCGGCACCAATGAAGAGGCTGTCCGCCTTTCGGGACATCAGCCGAAAAAATACAAGATCGCGGTCTTTACCATCTCAGGGCTGACCGCCGGCATCGCCGCCATGGTCTATCTGCTCCGCCTCAATGTCGGCAGCCCGGTTGCCGGCATCGGTTATGAGCTGAACGCCATCGCCGCCGTCATCATCGGCGGCACCAGCCTCTCGGGCGGCAAGGGCTCGATCATCGGCACGCTGGTCGGCGCCTGTATTCTGCAGGTGCTGTCGACCGGATTGCAGCTGCTCGGCGCCGACGACAATATCAAGCCGATCGTCATCGGCGCCGTCATCGTGCTCGCCGTCATTCTCGACAGCTATCGCGGCCGGCTGATGCGGATCCTCGAAACCCGGTAATTGGGTGGCGCCGGAAGCCTTTGAATGACCGTTGCGTTTGATACCGGGCCGACCTACATCTGTCCGGCATTCAGCGAGGGACGGAAATGGCCAAGATCACCAATGTAGCGGTCCAGATGGATCATGTCGCCGGCATCAATATTGCGGGCGACTCCACCTTCGCCACGAGCCTGGAAGCCCAGGCGCGCGGCTACCGGCTGTTCCACTACACGCCCGAGCGCCTGAGCTTCCGCGACGGCAAGCTCTTTGCCAGCGTCGAGCCGATGCTGCTGAAGGACGTCAAGGGCGATCACTTCGAGCTTGGTGCGCCCGAGCGCGTCGATCTCTCCACCATGGATGTCGTGCTGCTGCGCCAGGATCCGCCCTTCGACATGGCCTATATCACCTCGACGCATCTGCTCGAGCGTATCCATCCAAAGACCCTCGTCGTCAACGATCCGGCCTGGGTGCGCAATTCGCCCGAAAAAATCTTCGTCACCGAATTTGCCGACTTGATGCCGAGGACGCTGATCACCAAGGATGCCGCCGAGATCCGCCGTTTCCGCGACGAGATGGGCGACATCATCCTGAAGCCGCTCTACGGCAATGGCGGCGCCGGCGTCTTCCATTCGACCCGCGACGACCGCAACCTCTCCTCGCTGCTCGAAATGTTCGGCCAGCTCTTCCGCGAGCCCTTCATCGCCCAGCAATATCTGCCAGATGTGCGCAAGGGCGACAAACGCATCATCCTCGTCGACGGCGAATTCGCCGGCGCCATCAACCGCGTGCCGGCCGAACATGACAGCCGATCCAACATGCATGTCGGCGGCCGCGCCGAGGCGACCGAGCTGACGCCGCGCGAGAAGGAAATCTGCGAACGGATCGGCCCGGCGCTGCGAGACCGCGGCTTCCTGCTCGTCGGCATCGACGTGATCGGCGATTACATGACCGAGATCAACGTGACGTCGCCGACAGGCATCCGCGAGGTCAAGAAGTTCGGCGGCGCCGATATCGCAAGCCTGCTCTGGGATGCGATCGAGCGCAAGCGCGCCTGAGCCTGCGGCTCCGCGAACCCACGCACCTGCTGTGACCGGTACAACCGCGGTCACAGTCTATATCTGACTACGTTCCTTTCTTGTTCTTGTTTTATTCCCGCTTCCGTGCCAGATTGCAACCGCTGGCCCTGAAGGGTTGCGGGCAGTATAAGAGTTTGCGGGCAGGGGGATGGGTTTATGGTCGCGCGTGTCAGTACGGTGGCATTTCAGGGCATCGAAGGGGTGCCGGTCGAGGTCCAGGTCATGATCGCGCCCGGCAAGATCGGCATGCAGATCGTCGGCCTGCCTGACAAGGCGGTGGCCGAAAGCCGCGAGCGCGTGCAGGCCGCCCTTCACGCCTCCGGCCTGGCGCTGCCGGGCAAGCGGGTGACCGTCAATCTGGCGCCGGCCGATTTGCCGAAAGAGGGTTCGCATTTCGATCTCCCGATCGCGCTCGCTTTAATGGCCGCACTCGGCGCCATTCCCGCCGACGCACTGTCGGACTATGTCGTCGTCGGTGAACTCAATCTCGATGGCACGATCGCCGCCATATCAGGTGCGCTGCCGGCCGCGATCGGCGCTAATGCGCTCGGCAAGGGGCTGATCTGCCCGGCCGAAAGCGGCTCTGAGGCCGCCTGGGCCGGCGCCGACGTCAATATTCTCGCACCGCGCAGCCTGATTGCCCTTGCCAATCATTTCCGCGGCACGCAGGTGCTGTCCAGGCCGGAGGCGTCGATCCGCGCCAATGCCGCCAACCTGCCGGATCTTGCCGAGATCAAGGGCCAGGAAAGCGCCAAGCGCGCGCTTGAGGTCGCGGCCGCCGGCGGCCACAACCTCTTGATGGTCGGGCCTCCCGGCTCCGGCAAATCGATGCTGGCGGCAAGGCTGCCGTCGATCCTGCCACCGCTCTCAGCCGCCGAGCTGCTTGAAGTCTCGATGGTCCATTCGATCGCCGGCCAGCTCACCGGCGGCAAGCTGTCCGACCGCCGGCCTTTCCGCACCCCGCATCACTCCGCCACCATGGCGGCGCTGGTCGGCGGCGGCATCCGCGCCCGGCCGGGCGAAGCCTCGCTCGCCCATCACGGCGTGCTCTTCCTCGACGAGTTTCCCGAATTCACGCCGCAGGCGCTGGATGCGCTGCGCCAGCCGCTCGAAGGCGGCGAATGCGTCATCGCCCGCGCCAATCACCGCGTCTCCTATCCGGCGAAATTCCAGCTGATTGCGGCGATGAACCCCTGCCGCTGCGGCATGGCCGGCGAGCCCGGCCATACTTGCGCCCGCGGTCCGCGCTGCATGAGCGATTACCAGGCCCGCATCTCCGGCCCACTGATGGACCGCATCGATATCCGCATCGACGTGCCCGCCGTCTCCGCTGCCGATCTGATCCGGCCGATGGCGGCGGAAACCAGCGCCGACGTCGCCCGCCGCGTCGCCCGCGCCCGCGAAATCCAGCAGCAACGCTTCGAGGCCGCCGGCGCCAAGGGCATCGGCACCAACGCCCGCTGCTCCACCGCAATGATCGAAAAACTCGCCGAACCCGACGCCGGCGGCCTGCAGCTCTTGCGCGACGCCGCCGAAAAAATGAAATTCTCCGCCCGCGGCTACCACCGCGTCCTCAAGGTCGCCCGCACCCTCGCCGATCTCGACGACAAACCGACGGTCGGACGTTTGCATCTTGCCGAGGCGATCTCCTACAGGATCGCTGGCGAGAGGTTGACGGCGGCGGCCTGAGAAGGGCGGATGCGGCAGATATCTTGGATCGCGCTTGCGCTGCTGGCTGCTACTCAGCGACATTCCCACTGAGCGCTGCCGGATTATGAAATTACGTCGCCGCCGGCGAACCCAAGCTTCGGGACGATTGATTGCTGCCATAGCGGGCGTGCTGCCGGCTGCGATCGCCGTTGGCACGGGGCTGATCTGCCGCAAGTGGTGCCGAAGCTGACTAAGACGCCGATTTGAGCGTCCCTCTGTGTTGCTTATCCGTTAGGGGTAAGGGCCTCTCCTCACTTCGTCGCTCTTTACAAATATTAGCTTCGGCTGAAAAATTTCGAGAAGGATGTCGGTACGTTCGACATAGTCGATCGGAGGTAACGGATGAGAAAGCCTGTTGCCGGGGATGCTTATGAGTAACGAATATCCGGGCTCGAATGCCAAGCCCTTGGAAGTTCTAGACTTGGCAAATGCCTACTCTCGCGCTTCCAGACTCCTGTTCAGCAGTGGTCAGAAGCAAGTTGTGCTATCTATTGCGCCGGCTCGAATGTGCGCCATTCACGCTATTGAACTCTATCTAAATGCCTTTCTCCGCCACGAGGGCGTTGCTCCAAAGGAAATACGAAAACGGATGCACAACCTCGCTGAGCCAACGTTTGTTGCTAAACTTCAACTGAGAAAAAAGACCGCCCGGCATCTGGAGGCAATGACAGCAAAGCGTGAGTACATCATATCGCGCTATGCTCCGGAGCGAACGAGAGAGCACACGGAGTTGAATCGTTTGACCGCGACGCTGAAGGAGGTCATGGCGAAAGTCGGCAAACATTTGGATTCAACCAGCTCGGGTGGAACATCGACATTCGTTATTACGAACTAACGCAGAACTTCGTCCCACTTCGATTGGGATGCAGGTGACGGCACAAAAGAAGGGGCGCCGAGGCGCCCCGATATTTTGCAAGAAATTGCCGGAGGAAAGAGCGGGCCACAGCTAACTTTAGCTGCCCAGCCCCTCAAACAGCGCCGTCGAAAGATAACGCTCCGCAAAGGACGGAATGATCACGACGATGTTCTTTCCCGCATTCTCCGGACGGCTGCCGACCTTGATCGCGGCGGCCAGCGCCGCACCCGAGGAGATGCCGACAGGCACGCCTTCGAGCCTTGCCACCAGCCGCGCCTGTTCGAAGGCCTCGTCATTGGTCACGGTGACGACCTCGTCATAGATGCCGGTATCGAGGATTTTTGGAGCGAAGCCGGCGCCGATGCCCTGAATTTTATGCGGGCCGGGATTGCCGCCGGAGAGGATCGGGGAATCGGCGGGCTCGACGGCGATGATCTGGATCTCGGGTTTGCGGCTCTTCAGCACCTGGCCGACGCCGGTGATTGTGCCGCCTGTGCCGATGCCTGAGATGACGATATCGACCGTGCCTTCGGTGTCGTTCCAGATTTCCTCGGCCGTGGTCTTGCGGTGGATCTCGGGATTATCCGGATTTTCGAACTGCTGCGGAATGATGGCGTCGGGAAGCGACCCTGCCAGTTCCTCGGCCTTGGCGATGGCGCCCTTCATGCCCTTCGGTCCTTCGGTCAGCACCAGCTCGGCGCCGAGCAGCGCCAGCATCTTGCGGCGCTCGACCGACATGGTTTCCGGCATGGTGAGGATCAGCCGATAGCCTTTGGCGGCGGCGGCAAAGGCAAGCGCGATGCCGGTGTTGCCGGAGGTCGGCTCGATCAGCACCGTCTTCCCGGGCGTGATCTTGCCCTGCGCTTCCAGGCCTTCGATCATCGCCACGCCGATGCGGTCCTTGACGGAAGCGATCGGGTTGAAGAATTCGAGTTTGCCGATCAGGTTGGCCACCACGCCCTTTTCCCGCGCCAGCTTGTCGAAGCGCACGAGCGGCGTGTTGCCGATGGTCTCGGTGATCGAGGAATAGATGCGGCCGCGGCCGGGCTTGTGCGACATGAGTGCCTCCCTTTGAAATCCTGTTCCTGAAATCGAGGAGGAGAATAGGGTCAAAGGCCTGAAGAGACCAGACCGCGTTCGTATCGGGAGAGCGGGCCGCGGAGAAAAAAAGCTTTGAAAACCGTTTCTTGCCGGATGTTTATTTCAGGCCGCCCGCGTGGCGATGAAGGCCGCCGTGCCGGCCAGGATGCCGGCCGCCACCCGGTTCAGCGCCTTCAAGGCATGCGGTCTTTTCAGCATCGTCCGAGCCCGGGAGGCTAGCAGCATATAGGGCACCAGGACCACGATCAGCACCACGAAGGTGACGGCGAGCAGCATCGCATAGTCACGCAAGCTGATATTGCCGATATCGATCAGCGTCGGCGCAAGCGCGACATAAAACAGCATGGTCTTCGGATTGCCGAGCGTCACCAGCAGGCCGGAGAGGAAGGACAGGCCGATATTGCTGGATTTCTTCGCCGCGATATCCTGCGGCAGCAGTCCCGCCGTCCAGAGTTTCCAGGCGATATAGCCGAGATAGAGGGCGCCGGCGATCTTGATCGCGATGAACACCTCGGTGAAGGTCTGCGCCACGAAGGCAAGGCCGAGAATGACCGCGGTGAGATAGGTCATGTCGCCGAGCACCAGGCCGAGACCCATGAAGAAGGTCTCGCGGAAATTCGAGCCGAGCGCGCGGGCGACGATCGCGGTAATCCCGGGTCCGGGAATGGCCGCGGCGATGAACAGCGCTCCGGCATAGGCGATCAGGGCGGTTAGGCTCATCTTTGATATCCACGAGATTGGGCAGCCTCTCTATAGGCGCGGGTCGCGGCTTCATCAATGCTTCGGTGCTGATCGGTCCATGACCATAAGGAATAGGTCTGCTGAACCTCGGTCCACTTGGAAAGCGGTCCGGCCTTGCTAGTTCTCTTTCTGCACGCGCACCGTCAGCACCTTCTGCGCTCGAAAAGGCCGGCGGCGGCGTCGAGATTTTTATCACCAAGGAGAGAATTGATGTCCCCGACCTCAGCCGAAACCCGCAGGCTCTCGCCGCTCAAGACGCCTTCCACCCTGCCGACCAACGCCGTCACCGATATTTCGGCGGCGCTGACCGCTTTGCTTGCCGATGTCTTCGCGCTCTATATGAAAACCAAGAACTTCCACTGGCACATGTCCGGCCCGCATTTCCGCGATTATCATCTGCTGCTCGATGAACAGGCCGAGCAGATCTTCGCGATGACCGACGACATTGCCGAGCGCGCCCGCAAGATCGGCGGCGTGACGCTGCGCTCCATTGGCCAGATCGCCCGCCAGCAGCGCATCGCCGACAATGACGCCGATTTCGTCACGCCCGAGGACATGCTGTCGGAACTGCGCGAAGATAACGGTCAGCTCGTTTCGCTGCTGCGCGAGGTGCACGGTCTCTGCGACGAACACAATGATGTCGCGACCGCCAGCCTGATCGAGAACTGGATCGACGAGTCCGAGCGCCGCACCTGGTTCCTGTTCGAAACGACCCGGCCGCAGAAATAATATCGGCAGCCGGGCGTGGTGTCATCTGTGCGGCGCGCCCGGCTCTCAGCCTTGGAGTGCCCGCGGCCGCAGCCATCTGGGGCTCCAGCCGAGGTTCATGCCGGCGGCGGCAAGTAGGATGATTGCGGCGCCGGCGATCTGCATCGGCTGCAGCGCGTGGCCGAAGGCCAGCCGGTCGACGAGGATCGCCGCGATCGGATAGAGGAAGGACAGGGCGCCGGTCAGATGCGTCGGCAGCCTCTGGATCGCGCCATAGAGCAGCACATACATCAGCCCGGTATGGACGACGCCGACGGTAATGAGGATCGCCCATGTCCCGAGATCCGTGGGCGGACGGGAAAAATCGGTCATCGGCGCCAGCATCAGCATGCCGGTTGCGACCTGGATCAGCGCGATCAGATGTGGCGGCGTGCCTTTCAGCCATTTCGCGGCAAGCGCCGCCAGCGCATAGAAGAAGGCCGCGCCCAGCGCCATCAGGATGCCGAGGCCGTAGCCGTCGACCGCATTTCCGCTCCCACCCGGTTTCGCCTGGACGATCGCCACCATGCCGGCGAAGGCGAGCATCAGCCAGAACAGCTTAGTGGCGGTGATCTTTTCGCCGAGAAACAGCGCGCCGAGCATCAGCAGCATGAAGGGCTGGGTGTTGTATACGGTCGTGGCGATCGAGATCGTCGCATGCGAGTAGGAGGCAAACAGCAGCAGCCAGTTCAAGACGATGGCGACGCCGCCGAAGACGGCAATGCCGAAGGTGCGCCACGTGAGGATGCCGGGCCGCAGCAACCCGAGTGCGCCGCAGATGACGAGCAGGGTGAGTGCGCCGAACAGGCAGCGCCAGAAAACCACGCCGCTGACCGGCTGGCCGGACATCACGACGAACCAGCCGATCGTCCCCGAGATCAGCATCGCCGCCGTCATCTCCGCCGTGCCTCTTTTGATATCGCCACTCATGATCACCTCCGTTTTCTATGACATCAGAATATTGCGGAGGTGAACGATTTTATATAACCATAAGAAGGAAGATAATCTAAATTACCTAATCATGTTAGGAGTGGATGACGCTGTGCCTAATGATGTGCAACCGCTCGACGAAACCGACCAGGCCATCCTGGAGGCGCTGGCCGGCAACGCCCGCATCTCGCTGAAGGAGTTGGCGCAGCAGGTGGGTCTTTCCTCGCCAAGTGCGGCCGAGCGCCTGCGGCGGCTGGAGGAGCGCGGCGTCATCAAGGCCTTCACCATCGATCTCGATCCCGCCGCCGTCGGCTACCCGCTGCAGGCGATCGTCCGTGTGCGGCCGCTGCCGGGACAGTTGCACATCGTCGAGCGGCTCATCCAGGAAATCCCCGAAATCGTCGAATGCGACAAGGTCACCGGCGAGGATTGTTTCATCGCCCGCCTGGTCATCCGCTCGATGGCGGAGCTGGACGGTCTCCTCGACAGGGTCGCCGAGCGGGCGGAGACCAACACCGCGATGATCAAAGCCTCGCCCGTCAAACGCCGCCTGCCGCCGCTGTCACGGAAAAAGTAAGGCGGCGAACGAGTGCATGTCGCCCGGAAGTGTGCAGCGATTCCCAACGACATGCATCAAAACAAAGAGCTTTAGAAATCCGCCATCGGCGACAGCATCGCCGGAAAGTGCGGGGTCTCGTCGCCGAGCCCGCGCAGCATCAGCGCTGTGCCGCTTTCCACCAACTGCGGAGCGCCAGCCCAGTCGAGCTTGTCGGGACGGAAAAACACCTCGACGGCGGCGGAGGCGATGTCGAGCCCGCCGAGGATGGCTGCAAGCGTCGGGATCTCGGCGGCCACGACATCGAGAAGGCCGAAGCGGCCCGCCTCATCCATCTTCCAGGCGATCACCGCTTGCAGGTCTTCAATGAAGCTGACGCGGACATCGGGATCGAGCTGCGTGTTGATGAGAAACATCGCCGCATCCGCCGCGACCGAGAGCGAGGTCGAAACCGGGCTTCGCGCGTTCAGCAATGATTGCAGCAGGGCAAGATCATCCGCATCGGTCGGCGCAAGCAGTCGGGCAGGTCCTGAAAAAATCGAGGGGTCTGGGGCCGCTCCCTGATATCGATGCTGCGGTATCGCGCGGAAGCCATGGGGCTCATAGAGCGACGGCTTGTCGGTGTAGAGGATGACGGCTTCAAAACCCTGCCGGTCGCACCAGTCGAGCGCCTTCACCGTCAGATCACGATAGAGCCCGTGGCCACGCCATGGCGGCCGCACCGCGCCCGATTGCAGCCCGGCGGCATGGACGATCCGGCCATTGAGGACGAAGGGCAGGGCAAAGGCCGAGATATTGGCGGCAAGCCCGCCCTCGGCATCGAACCAGCCGAACGGCATGCTGGTGGGATCGGGTCCGCCGAGCTGCTGCAGAGGGCCGATATCGATGCCGAAAATATCCTGGAGCAGGCGCACCAAGGCCGCCCAGCCGGCCGGGTCGCCGAAATAATCCTGCCGGAAGGTCAGGCCCGCGCTGTCGGGGCGCTTCGTCATCACACGCCGGTGGAACCGAAGCCGCCGGCGCCGCGCGTCGTCTCGCTTGCGGCAGCACTTTCGGCCACCCGCATCTGGGTCACCGGCGCAATCACCATCTGGGCGATGCGCATGCCGCGCTCGACGACGAAGGCTTCGTCGCCGAGATTGGCGAGCAGCACCTTCACCTCGCCGCGATAATCGCTGTCGACGGTACCGGGCGAATTTAGGCAGGTGATGCCGTGTTTGAAGGCAAGGCCGGAGCGCGGCCGCACTTGGCCTTCGAAACCCTCGGGGATTTCGAAGATGAAGCCGGTCGGCACCAGCGCCCGTTTGCCGGGCAGCAGCGTCAGCGGGGTATCGCCATCGACGGCGGCGCGCAGGTCCATGCCGGCCGCCCCTTTGCTCTCATAGGCGGGCAGGTCGAGGCCTTCGCCATTGGCCAGGCGGATGAGGTTCAGCGTCGGTCTCACATCATGATGAATGGTCATGGCCCATTACTTTGCGCAGCGAACGCCGAGGTCAATTGCAATGCCGGGCTTTAATCGCTAGATACGCGGCAATTCCACAGGATTCACAGTATGGCCGAAAGTCTCGCCGAGGCGGTTTCTCGCCGCCGCACATTCGCTATTATCGCCCACCCGGATGCGGGCAAGACGACGCTCACCGAAAAGCTGCTGCTGTTCGGCGGCGCCATTCAGCTTGCCGGCGAAGTCAAGGCGAAGAAGGATCGCATGCAGACGCGCTCCGACTGGATGAAGATCGAGCGCGAGCGCGGCATCTCCGTCGTCACTTCGGTGATGACCTTCGAATATAACGACAATGTCTTCAACATCCTCGACACGCCGGGCCACGAGGATTTCGCCGACGACACCTATCGCACGCTGACGGCCGTCGACGCCGCTGTCATGGTCATCGATGCCGCCAAGGGCATCGAGCCGCGCACGCTGAAACTCTTCGAAGTCTGCCGCATGCGCGATATCCCGATCATCACCTTCATCAACAAGATGGATAGGGAAAGCCGCGATCCCTTCGAGATCCTCGACGAGGTGGAAGAGAAGCTGGCGCTGGATACGGCGCCGATCACCTGGCCGATCGGCCGCTCGAAAACCTTCTGCGGCTCCTACAATATTGCCGCCAACACGGTGCGCGGCTCGGATACCGAAATCGAGGGAACGCCGGTCAACGGCCCGCAGAGCGTTGCCGGCCGGCTGCCGGAAAACGAACGCCAGGTCTTCGTCGAGGAGACGGAACTGGCGATCGAAGCCTGCCGCCCCTTCGACCGCCAGGCCTTCCTGGAAGGCCACATGACGCCGGTCTTTTTCGGCTCGGCGCTGCGCAATTTCGGCGTGCGCGATCTCATCAACGCGCTCGGCGAGTTCGCGCCGCCGCCGCGCGACCAGGTCGCCGACACCAGGACCGTGCATGCGACCGACGACAAGATGACGGCCTTCGTCTTCAAGATCCAGGCCAATATGGACCCCAATCACCGCGACCGCATCGCCTTTGCCCGCATCTGCTCGGGCAAGCTCGAGCGCGGCATGAAGGCGAGGCTTGCCCGCACCGGCAAGCAGCTCGGCCTGACGGCGCCGCAATTCTTCTTCGCCTCGCAGCGCCAGCTCGCCGACACCGCCTATGCCGGCGATGTCGTCGGCATTCCCAATCACGGGACGCTGCGCATCGGCGATACGCTGACCGAAGGCGAAGCCCTCGTCTTCCAGGGCGTGCCGAATTTCTCGCCCGAAATTCTGCGCCGCGTGCGCCTGGAAGATGCGATGAAGGCGAAGAAGCTGAAGGAAGCCCTGCAGCAGATGGCCGAAGAAGGCGTCGTCCAGCTGTTTTCGCCTGAGGACGGCTCGCCGGCAATCGTCGGCGTCGTCGGCGCGCTGCAGCTCGACGTGCTGAAGGAGCGGCTGATGGCCGAATACGGCCTGCCGGTCTCCTTCGAAATGTCGCGTTTCTCCGTCTGCCGCTGGATTTCGGCCGATCAGCCGGCCGATCTGGAAAAATTCCTCACCGTCAAACGCGGCGATATCGCCCGCGATCTCGACGGCGATCCGGTCTTCCTCGCCCAGGACGGTTTCTCGCTGCGTTACGAGTCCGAACGCCATCCGGCAATCAAGATGGTCGCCATCAAGGAATATCACGCCGCCAAGGCGGCGTGATCGGCCGCCGCTATTTTTCCCGCAGCGCCCGGCGGAAATTCTGGGTGATCGGCTCGGCCAGATAGGAAAGCACGGTGCGGGCGCCTGTCCGGATCATCGTTTCGCTCGACATTCCGGGCATAAGCTTGCGGCCTTCCAGCTTGGTGAGTTCGCTCTTGTCGATCAGCACGGTCGCGGCGAAATAGGGCGCCCCGCTGCGCTCCTCCACCATCCGGTCGGCCGACACGACCTCGACGACGCCATCGAGCGGCGGCAGGTTGTAGCGGGCAAATGCCGGGAAACTGACGCGTGCGCGTTGTCCGGGCGCGATCGTCTCGACATCCTCCGGCCTGACCATGGCCTCGACCACGAGCTGCTGGCCGAGCGGCACGACCGTCATCAGTGTTTCGCCGGGTTTGATGACGCCGCCGGCCGTGTGGACCTTCAGGTCCATGATGATGCCGTCCACCGGTGCGACGACATCGGTGCGGGTAAGCACGTCCTTGGCGGACCGCTCCTCCTGCCTGAGATCGACCAGCTCAGCCTCGACCTTGCTCAGCTCTTCCACAGCCTCGTTCAGCCGCAACGTGCTGAGATTGAGGATTTGCATGTCGATCTCGGCCATGGCGCTCTTGGCGCGGGCAATGGCCGCGACATTGGTCGCGCGATCACCTTCGACTTCCCGCTGTTGCCGGGTGAGCAGCAGGCCGCGCTCGCGGGTGACCAGCCCGCGTTTGAGCAGGCTTTCGAGATCCTTGGTTTCATCCTCGAAGACCTCGATCTGCTTGTCCTCGGTGATGATCAGCTCCTGCAGGCCGGTGATCTCTTCCTGGGTCTGACGCCGGCGCTGGCTGAGAATTTCCCGCTCGTCCTGCAGATTGTGGTGCTTCGCCGCGAACACATCGCGCTGTGCGGCCACCGCGTCCTTTGCTGACCTAGTCTGGTTTGCCAGCAAGGCCGGATCGAACTCGATCTCGGCCTTGTCGTCTCGCTCGGCGCGCAGACGCGCGGCCAGCGCCTCACGCGTTGCGATCCGGTTCTGGACGAGATCGAGCTTCGTCCGCGCCTGCGTGCCATCGAGTCGGATGAGAACCGTGCCCGCCTTGACGATATCGCCATTGGCTGCGTTCAGATCGGCGATGATGCCGCCTTCGAGATGCTGGATGAGTTTGCGGTCGCCAGCCACCTTGATGACACCAGGGGCCACGGCGGCGCTGTCCAGCGGCGCCAGCGTCGCCCAGCCCCCGGCCATGCCGAAGAACAGGAATATGATCGCGAAGCCGGTAATCGTCACGCCGGTCAGGCGCAGGGGGACCGGAGCGGCGGGCGGTGAAACGGGTAACGGAACGACCTTCATATCCTTCATGTCTGTCTCGTTTCTTCTCACTTCGCCACGATCGTCGGCATCTGGGTGACCTTGCGCAGGCGCGCGGCCAGTTCATTGAAGACGTAATCGCGTGGACCGAAGAGGTCCTGCTGACCGCGGTTGAGAACCAATATCTTGTCCACCGTTTCCATGATGTTCGGCCGGTGCGCGATCAGGATGACGGTCGTGCCCGCCGCCTTGATCGTGCCGAGGGCCGCGATCAATGCCTCCTCACCCTCGCGGTCGAGATTGGAATTGGGCTCATCGAGGATGACGAGGGCCGGGTCGCCGTAGAGCGCCCGCGCCAGGCCGATGCGCTGGCGCTGTCCGCCGGACAGGACCGCGCCGGATTCGCCGATCTCAGTGAGGTAGCCTTTCGGCAGTCCTTTGATCAGTTCGTGAACGCCCGCCAGCTGCGCGGCCGTGACCACTTTGTCGAAGACCACCGGGCTGAGCTTGGCGAAGCGGCAGATGTTTTCCGAGACGGTGCCGGCGAAGAGCTCGATGTCCTGCGGGAGGTAACCGACATGATGGCCCCGGTCCTCTGCCGCCCATTGGGCAACGTCCATGCCGTCAAGCAACGCGCGGCCCCCGGATGGACGCCAGGCGCCGGCCAGTATACGCGCCAGGCTGGTCTTGCCGGCCGCGCTCTGGCCGATCAAAGCCATGGATTCACCGGGCTCGAGATGGAAGCTGATGCCTTTCAGGATATGCTCGCGGCCCTGTCGGGCGAGCACGATGTTGTCGGCCTCGAACCTGCCGGTCGGTCGCGGCAGCGCCAGAACCGGCACGGCCTCGGGGTGTTGTCCGGCGACCGCGGCGAGACGCCGGTAGGCGGCACGCGCCCCGACCGTCGCTTTCCATGTGCCGATCGCCTGCTCGACCGGGGACAATGCCCGCCCCATCAGGATGGAAGCGGAGATCATGATCCCCGGCGAGGCTTGGTTCCGCAGCACGAGATAGGCCCCGAGGCCCAATATGGCCATCTGCAGGGCCAGCCGATGACAGCGCGCGATGGCTGCGATGACGCCGCCGCGATTGGCAGCAAGGACCTGTCCTTTGTTGGCCTCGTCCTGCTGTACCTTCCAGCCTTCCAACAGCGGCTTCAGCATGCCCATCGCCTGAACGACCTCGGCGTTGCGGATCGCCGCCTCGGCCTGGACATATGCCCGCGACTGTGCGCTTGCAGCCTCGGTCAACGGTTTGCGTGTGAGCCATTCGTTGAGCAGCGCCAGCGCAAACAGCATGGTTCCGCCGACCAGCGCCAACCAGCCCAGCCACGGATGCATGAAGAATATGGCGGCGAAAAACAGCGGCGCCCAAGGCGCGTCGAGGATCGGGAAAATGCTTGGGCTGGTGAAGAAGTTCCTGACCTGATCGAGGTCGCGCAGCGGACGCGCGTTGACCTGACCAGGTGTCGCGGCGGCATATTCGACCGAGGCAGTCAGCAGAACGGGTGCGAGCCGCGCGTTCATCCACGATCCGACGGTGGCCAGGAGACGCCCGCGCACCATTTCCAGCCCGGCCATTGTCGCGAGTGCCGCTGCCGCCATTAGCGAGAGCATCAGCAATGTCTCCAAGCTGTGGCTGGACAGCACGCGGTGATAGACCTGGAGCATATAAAGCGCCCCGGTCAGCATCAGCACGTTGATGCCGGCACTGAACCAGATGAGCGGCCGGATAGCGCGTCTGGCCTCTTTCATCACCACCTGCAGAGCAGGCAGCGGCTGGTCGGTTTTTATCATGTATATCTCTGCTATTCGAGATGACACCGCATGCAATGGCTGCAAGGAGGGCGGCACCAGCCGCCCCCGCTGGTCACATGTCAGGCGACGTCGACAAGTATGTGCTGCATCACCGTCTGGTCTCCGTCCGCATCGACCACCTGGAAGGCGAAGTCGAGGTTGGCATCCGGCGTCTGGCTGACGGTCGAGGTGAAGCCGATGTCGGTGATCTTCAGCACGTCGTTGTCGGCGCCGTCGAAATTCACCAAGCTGGCGGTCGCATTGCTGCCGCCATTGGCGCCGGTCGTCCGCACCAGGTCGATCGCCGTGTTGTTGCCGGTGATGCCGTTGCCCGACTGCATGATCTGCACACCCTGCAGCACGTAGTCTTCGCCGGTTGCGTTGTAGTCGTTCTGCTCGACAATCACGAGGCCGTCATTGTTGTCGAGCTTGAACTCGCTGCTGTAGGGGGCCGGCACTTGACCCGTCTTGTAGATGTCGGCGTTCGACACATACATGGCGCGCGTGATCGTGGAATTGTCGTCCCCGTTGCCGGCAATGTTGTCGGCGCCGTTCTTGTCGATCAGGTTGAGGATCAGCATCAGGTCCTCGCTGTTGCCGATGCCGTCGAATTTGATCGCCATCGTGCCGGCGGTCGCCGTCGGGGTGGTAGCCTCACTAGCGATGCCGACATCGCTGCTGAAGAACCGCAAGGTGAGCAGTTCGTCTTTCTGGATCGTGTCGCCGGCAACACCGTTGGTGCTCTGTGTTGCAGACACCCACGTCTCATTCCCGTTGCTCACCATCTCGTGACCGCCGAGGGTGAAGGTCGTGTCAGTGGACGAGCCCTGGCCATTGCTCGTCAGGCCGAAGGGGTTGGCCTTGTTGATCAGGTTGCCGGTGAACTGTACGTAGAAGTCTTCATCGGTTGATGTGTTCGGATCATCCGCCTGCAGCTTTTCCACCACGATTGGCGGGTGGCCGACATTGCTCGTCGGCTGCTTGGACAGGAGTTCGCTGGTATGCAGAACGTCGAAGCTGAAGCCTTCGAGCGGGTCGGTCAGGTTGACGGTATAGGTGTCGGCGACCTTGTCGAAGACGAGGGTGCCGCCTGCCGTGCCCGCCTGGGGGCCGGCCGCCGGATCCTTGTCGTAGGTGAAGGTGAAGTTGAACGTCGCCGAGGTGAGGCTCTCCGACGCCAGCGTCACATTCGAGCTGAGGAGATTGCCTCCGCCGCCGCCGGTGATCGTGCCGGTCAGTCCGATCTGGACGCCGGCCGTTACGCCATTCTGGTCGACAAAGTCGGAGCCGCCGCCGGTGTAGAAAGCGGCCGGGTGAATATCAGCGCCGATATCGTAGCCGAAGGCTCCGCTCGCCGAGGCGTTGAGCAGGTTGGCGAGGGTCTCGTGCTGGATGCCTGCGAGAGCCGGGTTGCCGTCAAACGGCACCGTGATCGTCGGCCCGTCATCCTTGAAGATGAGGTTCTGGCCGATATCATGGCTGGCGGCGGCCTGATCACCGTCTTTGTCGGTGATTGTCGCCGTCAGGGTGATGAGGTCGTCGGCTGCCAGGGTTCGGCTGTCATCCGGGTTGGTGGCATCGGCATGAATGATCGCCCGTGCCTGGTCGAGGGTGACGACGCCGGCGGCATCGACGCTGACGGTGAAGACAATTGCGCCGGCGGCGGATCCAGCGCGTCCGACGACGCTGGTGCCTTCCTTGAAGAGCAGCACGGATTGGCCGGTTTCCGTGTCGGTGAGCCCGCTGACATTGGTGACCTGGTTGATGCCGAGCGAATAGGCGATGCCGTCGCCATCTGCCCCGGCGTTTGAGGTGAAGAAGGTCGAGAAGCCGGCACTGGCGTTGGCCGCCAGGGTGGTCTCGTCGACTGTCAGGCTCGGCGGGCTGCCGGTTGCCGTAATCGCCGGCCCGTCATCCTTGAAGATGAGGTTCTGGCCGATATCGTGGCTGGCGGCGGCCTGATCACCGTCTTTGTCGGTGATTGTCGCCGTCAGGGTGATGAGGTCGTCGGCTGCCAGGGTTCGGCTGTCATCCGGGTTGGTGGCATCGGCATGGATGATCGCCCGTGCCTGGTCGAGGGTGATGATGCCGGCGGCATCGACGCTGACGGTGAAGACGATGGCGCCGGCGGCGGATCCGGCGCGTCCGACGACATTGCCGCCTTCGAGGTAGAGCATCACGGCCTGATTGGTCGCGGTGTCGGTCAGGCCGCTAACACTGCCGGCTTGGCTGATGCCGAGCGAATAGGTGATGGCGTCGCCATCGGCGCCGGCATTCGAGGTGAAGAAGGTCGAGAAGTCGCCGGTGGCATTGGTCGTCAGAACGGTCTCGTCGACCGTCAGGTTCGGCGGGCTGCCGGTTGCCGTGATCGTCGGTCCGTCGTCGTCGAAGTTGATGAAGGAGCCGACTTCTTCGTTATGGGCGTTGCTGACCTCACCGCCATAATGCACCTCTTTGACGTCGAAGAAGTCTTTCTCAGTGTCGATATTTTTGATGGTGAATCGGTCGAAGGTTCCGCCTGCCCCGCCCGCAGTGGTGAAATCGATCGTTACGCCCTCGCCGACATTCTCGAGGATCAGTGCATTGCCGCTGAGATTGACCGTGATGCCGAGTGCTGCGGCCGTCGTTGCCACGCCGTTCAGTTTGAACGTCACGCCGGAAATATTGATTTCGGTGTCGTTATCGTCACCGGGGAATGCGGAGCCTTCCGCATTGTCATCGTTATTATAGGCGTGGATCTCGATGTCGGCGACGCTGCCGGTCGGCGTCGACTGCGAGATCGAGAAGCCGGCGCTGGAGACGTTCTCGATATGCGCTGTGTAATCAGGTGCGGTTGGCGTGTCGGTAAAGTCTTTGCCCGCGCTCTGAGTGCCGCCTGTGATCAGGTCGATCTGCAGCTCGCGGCCGAAGCGCACGTCTTGAGAGGCGACGCCTAGGCCTTGGGTGCTGACATTGACTTCGGCCTGCACGCCTTCGTCGTGCGCCGTCACCAGGATCTTCTGCGTGCTGGCTGTGTCGGCGTCGAGAATATACCAGTTGTTATGTCCGGGATCGGCGTCATCAAGCTGGCTGAAATTAACCACCGAGGTCCCGGTGACCGAGGCGAACACCTTATTGGTCAGATCGATGCGGTCGTCGGCGTTGGTTGCATCGTGATGGAACAACGGCACGTATTGAACCGTGTACAGATCCGCATTGGTGGCGCTGGTGCTGATCAGCGCCAAGGAAAAGGCCAGCGGTCCGGTCTCGGCGGGTTCGGCGAGCGGGTCGGCGGTGCCGATGACGCCGATCACGACGTTTGGATGGGTTGCATCCTGGAACAGCCAGACATAATTGCCATCGACCGTGCGGATACCGCTGTTGACGCCGACCGTGGTGGAATACGGGGTGCCGGAGGCGTTTTGCGTGAGAACCACCGCCGTGATGGTTTCCCCTGCGCTCGCCGAGGCGACCACGAAATTGTTCTGGTAGGCGACCTCAGGTGAGGAAAGCCCGCCCGAGCCATCGAGGCCCAACAGATATTGCAGCGTGGTGTTGGCGTTATGCGGTGGAGTCGACGCGTTAACATCGTCGTCGGTAAGGCCGGTGGTTTCGTCGATGATGATGTCCTGGGTCGTGATGTCGAGTGCCATAGAACTTCTCCCTCGGTTGAATCGCAGAGGGATTCAGGCCCCGGATGCCGAATGCAGCCGGTAGGGTCTGCCCCATGCGCATCGAACTTGCAGCTCTCGATTGATCGCGATTGTCTCGCCGACCGAAAGCGCCAATCCATCTCAGTTGGAGGGTGTTAAGACCAAAGTCCCTAGATGAATTAAGACCAAAGTCCCACTGATAGGCTGCATTTATAGCAACTCCAAAGATTACAACCTCACAAAATACAAGAATGAGTTTGTAAACTCAGAAGAAATACACATAAAACTATGGCAGCCCACCGCGTGGATCACATGAATTCCCCCTCGTCATTATCTATACTATAAATCTATCGAAATTGCACTTAGCGACTTCGAGCTACAAAGTGGAGTTGTGTTTCTTGCGCGCTTTTCTGCTTGTGAGACGACGACATCGCATTCACATTTGACTGAGCACAGACGGCAGACTTGCGGCGTCGCGATAATCAGGAACACGAGGCCGTTTCTAGCCGGCGGCGATGATCTCGATCTCCACCAGCCAGTCGCAGCTCAGGGTTTCAACGATGATAGCCGTGGTCGGAACGGCGCGACCGCCAAGCGCCTGGACGCGCGCATTCTGGTTCGCCTCCACAAAGGCGCCGTCGCGCAGATAGCTCGTCAGCCGTACGATATTGTCCACCGTCATATCGGCCGAGGCGAGGATGGTGCGCAAGTTGGCCCAGACGAGCGCCAGCTGCCCGTCCAGGTCTGACGCCGCCGATCCCTCTGCATCGATACCCATCGTGCCGCTGACGAAGAGCAGCCGGGCGGGATGCCGGACCTCCAGCGCGTGAATGTAATCGGGGCTCGCCGGATAGATCCCCGTCACCGGATTGCGCTCGATCATCTCCATGAGATCTCTTCCTTCCTCCGAATTTTCTATGGAATAGTCTCAGTATGACCGATAATTATTCGGCAAAAAGGGGGAGATGCCGAATGGAGATAAATACAGAGGATCTTCGGCGGCGGCGCCCACAGCAGCCCGCCATCGATGCCTTCGACCGAAAAATATTAGCCGCGCTCGCCGCCGACAGCAGCCAGAGTTATGCGAGGCTTGGGCAAACGGTTGGCCTGTCGGCGCCGGCCGTGCATGAGCGCGTGCGCCGCCTCCGGCAATCCGGTGCCATCAAAGGCGTGCATGCCGCGCTGGATGGCGCGGCCCTCGGCAAGCCGCTGCTGGCCTTCGTGCATGTGGAGGCGGCCGGCTGGGGCAAGAGCGAGCGGCTGATGCAGGTCCTGCGCTTTCCCGAAGTCGAGGAGATGCATTCGGTTGCCGGTGATGCCAGCGTTGTCTTCAAGGTCCGCACCGCAAGCCCGCAGGCATTGGAGGCTTTTCTGGCGCAGGTCCACGCCGTTCCCGGCGTCACCGGCACCCGCAGCTATATCGCGCTCTCCACCTATCTCGAGCGTCCGGTCCAGGCCGCCGTCACCGACAGCTGGCCGGATACGCCGCTGCCGGATTAGCCGGCGTCCTTGCCGCGTCAATCCTCGCGCTCGAACCGTGGCAGCGGCTCGATATTCTCCACTCCCGGCAAGGCCGAGCGGCACCATATCTGCTTCCTCGGCGTGAGTTCCCGCCGCTGGTCGATGCCGCCGAGGCGGATGCCGATCGCGCCGCCGTCGCCATCGGTGCGATAAAGCGGCGATCCGCAGTTCGGGCAGAAGAATTGTCGGCTGAGGCCGCCGCTGTCGCCGTATTTTGCATAGCCGCGCGGCTCGCCCGAGGTGAGCTCGAAACTTCCCGGCCGCGCCGGCGCGGTGATGCGATAGGCAGAGCCGGTCAGCCGCTGGCAATCGGTGCAATGGCAGATCGAGACCCGCTCCGGCTCGATCTCGGCCTGATAGCGGATCGCGCCGCAATGGCATCCTCCGGTTATATGCATCGACATCCTCAATCCGCCGGCGAAGCGGCCGGGCGCGTGGCATAGAAAGCCTTGGCATCCGCCGTGAAGGCGGCGCGCCGATCGGCCTTGGTATAGAACATATGGCCGCCGCGATAAAGTTTCAGCCCGACGCGGCCGCTGCTAAGCGATGGCGGCAGGTGGTCGACCACGTAGCGGCTGACGCCGTAAGGCGTCACCAGATCGCTGTAGCCATGGGCGATTAGCAGATGGAAGGCCGTGTTCGAGGCAAGCAGCTGCCTGATGTCGTCGGTCGCACTGGCCTGGAAACGTGATCCGCCGCCGCGTCCGCTGCCCCATTCCCAGCGCCGGCTGATATCGCTGTCGAGCAGCGAATAGGTCATCTCGGTTTTGAAGCCGAGTTGGTTGCGGGCATAGTCGGCAAAGGCGCCGCCATAGGCGCGGGTGAAGCCGTCGAGAATGGCGTCGTCGCCGCGGTCGTAATCCGATTCAGGATAGGCGTCGGGGGCCGCAAAAGAGGCGTCGTAAGGGCTCATCACTTCGCCGCTGCCCCCATCGGAATGTTTGACGAAGGAGTTGCCGAGGAAGCCGCGGTTGCGGGTGACGATATCCTCAGGAATACCCGTCAGCCCGGCGATCCTGCCATAGAAGGCGGTGGCATTGGCACCCGTCGGCGGCGGGCCGGCCAACGTCGTCAGATAATCCCCAAGCGCGAAGGTTTCCGCTTCGCGCAGCTTCCCTTCGTCGAAGGCGTTGTGCCGGTCGAGTTCGGCCGCCGCCAGCGACGGCAGCTCCAGTGCTGCGCCGAGTGGGAACTGATCGGCGTTGAACATCAGCTGGCCCTCGAGTAGGGGCGACAGCATCACCGCACCGGCGACGATAATGCCCTGGCTTTCCTGCAGCGCCGAGGCGACCTTGGCGGCGCGGAAGCCGCCATAGCTCTCGCCGAGAAGATATTTCGGCGCGTTGGAGCGGTTGTTGTGCGCGACATAAAGCGCGATCGCCTTGGCGATGCTCTCAGCGTCCGCGTTGACGTTGTAATAATTGGAGGCGTCGTCGGCCTTCACCGTCCGGCTCCAGCCGGTGCCGATCGGATCGATCAGCACGAGGTCGGTGAAATCCAGCCAGCTCTGGGGGTTGTCGACGAGCTGTGCATGCGCGCCGTCGCGCGCTTGAGGCCCGAAATCGAGCACTTTGGGCCCGACCAGCCCGAGATGCAGGAAGGCGGAAGCCGCACCCGGGCCGCCGTTGAAGGCGAAGGTCAGAGGCCGGTCCGGCCCGCCGTCTTTCGCGACATAGGCGGTGTAGAAGATCGCGCCGGTCGGCGCGCCGTCCTGGCCGAAGAGATCGAGCGTGCCGGCGGTTGCGGTATAGGCAATCTTCCGGCCGCCGATCGTCAACTCGTGCTCGGTGACGGAATCGGCCGGCAGCAGCTTCAGCACGCCGTCGCGCGCGCTACGCTCGACATTTGCCCCGGCTTGAGCGCTTTCCTCAGCCGGGGAAAGGGCAGGGGCCAGCGACACCGCCAGGGCGGCAAACAGAAACAGAGGTCGTAAACGCAAGATGTCTCCTCCGGCGGTGCGGACTGCAGCTAAAGCATGTCGCGCAAAACTGTGCAGCGGTTTTCCCAGGCAAAGCGCGAAGCGCTTTTGCCCCAACGACATGCGTAAGAACAAAGAGCTAAAGCGCGTCGCATGAATCAAGTTTGATGCGACGCGCTTTAGAGATAGCGTAACATCTGCGATCGGCGACCGACATCAAGAGATGGTGATGGGCCGGTGAGGGATCAGCTCACCTTGTCCACGGCATGGACATTGATCTCGACCGACCGGCCGGCCTTCCAGCCGTTGATGGCCGCTCCGAGCCCAAGCGCGACAAAAAAGGCGGCGCACCAGGAAAAGCTGCCGGTCCAGCTGCGGATGAGGCCGACGATGAGCGGGCCGATTGATGCAAGCAGGTAACCGACGCATTGCGCCATGCCGGACAGATGGGCGGCGACATCGGGATCGCGCGAGCGCAGCACGATCGTCGTCATCGCCGCCGCGATCAGCCCGCCCTGGCCGATGCCTTGCAGCACGGCCCATAGCCAGACCGTCGACAGCGGCGCAAAGAGCAGGCCGAGCAGGGCGGTGACGGCGACGCCGCAAAGGCTCGCATTGATCAGCCGCTGGTCTTTCCCGCGCACGGCGATATGCGGCACGATCAGGCAGGATGCCGCCTGCACCATCACCGATAGCGAAACGATCGCCCCGGCGGTGACGCCGTCGAGGCCGCGTTCGCGCAGGATCGGAACCAGCCAGCCGAAGACGCAATAGGCAAGTGCGGATTGCAGCCCCATGAACAGTGTCACCTGCCAGGCCAGACGGTCGCGCCAGAGGCCCTTGACATGAAATCCGTTTCGCCTTGCCTGGCCTCCGCTGCGCAGAACCTGCGGCAGCCAGATCAGCCCGACGACGAGCGCCGGCAGCGCCCAGATCGCGAGCGCGCCTTGGAGAGAGCCGCCGAGCGCGTGTTCGATCGGCAGCGTCAGCCCGGCCGCACTGGCCGCACCGGCGCAGAGCGCCATGGTGTAGAAGCCGGTCATCAGCGCGGCGCACCCGGCAAAATCCCGCTTCACCAGCCCCGGCAGCAGCACGTTGCCGACGGCGATGCAGGCGCCGGCTAGCGCCGTGCCGATAAAAAGCAGCGGTACGGAGGAGAGCCCGCGCAAGGCGGTGCCAAGGGCCAGAAGCAGGATGACGCCGAGCAGGGTGCGTTCGGAACCGAGACGCTGGGCAAGACGCGGCGCAAGCGGCGAGAATGCGCCGAGGCAGACGACTGGCAGCGTCGTCAGCAGGCTGGCGCCAAGCGTGGTGAGACCAAATTCCGCACGGATCTCCGGCAGCAGCGCCGAGGCGCTTGAAAAGACAGGGCGCAGGTTGAAGGCGATCAGCACCAGGCTTGCGCCAAGCAGAAAACGATCCGCAGCACCCCGCACTGGTGTTGCCTGCGGCGGCGGCAGGCTGCCGGCCTCGGCGTCTACAAGCAGGTCGTCGGATGGGTCGAGCGTGGCGGTGAGGTCGTTGGAAGGTGTGTTCATGACAGGATCATCCGGTCGAGGGCGGCAAGGACGGGGGCCATGAAGCGGCGCACCGCCAAATCCGCCTTGTCGGGATCGCCGGTTTCGATGGCATCGACGATATCGGCATGCGCCTGCATATCCGGTTCGGGAATATCCTTGCCGAGCGTCGCCGCGATGGTATCGGCGATCGAGGCCGAGAAGAAATCGTAGATCTCGATCATCGCCCGATTGCCGGAAGCGGCGATGATGGCCTTGTGGAAGGCAAGGTCGCGTTCGATGAAAGCGGCCTGATCGCCGCCGTCGTAACTGCCGCGTTCGGCAAGCAGCCGGCGAAGCCCGGCAACCGTCTCCGGGCTCTTGCGGATCGCCGTCAGCCGGGCGGCCTCGACGTCGAGCGCCAGGCGCGCCTCGAACTGGTCGCGCAGACTGGCGCGCCGGGCCATCGTCAGCGGCCGGCCGGCATCGCTGGTCGCGCGCACATAGGTTCCCGAACCCTGCCGGGTTTCGAGATAACCCTGGGAGACGAGAACCCGCACCGCCTCGCGCACCGTGCCGCGGCTCACCGAGAGCATGGCCGACAGAGAGGCCTCGTTCGGCAATTTTTCGCCGACCGCCCAGCGTTTGCCGAGGATATCGCTGCGGATCGCCTCGATGGCCTCATCGGCGAGATTGGTCCTGCTGATTGCGCGCATCGCACTACTCATAAAGTCATCAGATGACTTTATGAGTAGTGCGATTTCGATGATCCGTCAACGGTCCTGAAATCAAGGCAATAAAAAAGGGCCGCCTCGGCGACCCTTTCCATGAGTTTGGCCTCAAACTGGCCTGGACTGTCTATGCAGCCCCAGGAAGGCGGGAATTACAGCGAGGGCTGCCTCGCTTTCATTACCTCTCCCATGCCCGTTACGAGGTCCGAAATCTCATTAGACATTGGATCACCTTCCTTTCGTTCTGTTGCTGATAGATCGAAGGTAGGCCGATTCGTTTCAGATGCAAGAAAAAATCCGTGCAACGCGTTGCCGCAAGGCGGCCCGGCTGTTCACAAAAGGACACAGACTTTCGCCGAATTTGAAGATGCCGGCGTCATGAATCCGTCATCTTGCGCTTGCAAATCGGCGGCGCGTTAAGCTGTTATTAGCCGCGACGACAGACAATTTCAGCATGCCCGCCGGTGCGGCGGCGGGTTCCGGAGCAAGAAAGCCATGTGTCGCTGGGCAGCCTATCGCGGAGACCCTCTTTATCTCGAGGAGCTGGTATCCTCGCCCGCCCATTCGCTGATCGAGCAGTCCCATTGCGCCACCCGCGCCAAGACGGCCACCAATGGCGACGGCTTCGGCATCGCCTGGTATGGTGACCGGCCCGAGCCCGGCCGCTACCGCGATATCCTGCCGGCCTGGTCGGATTGCAATCTGAAGAGCCTGGCGCGGCAGATCCGCTCGCCACTCTTTCTCGCCCATGTCCGCGCCGCCACCGGCGGCGGCACGCGCCGCGACAATTGCCACCCCTTCACGCATGACACCTGGTCCTTCATGCACAACGGTCAGATCTCGGGCTTCGAGCGCCTGCGCCGGCCGATGGAGGCGATGCTCGACGACGAGTTGTTCAACGCCCGCGGCGGCACGACCGATTCCGAGCTGATGTTTCTGCTGGCGCTGCAATTCGGCCTGCGCGAGGCGCCGATTGCCGCGATGGCCCAGATGGTCGGTTTTGTCGAGGACCTTGCCGAAAGCATCCTCGGCTCGATCCTGCTGCGCTTTACCGCCGCCTTCTCCGATGGCGAGACGCTTTATGCGATCCGCTATGCCACGGATCGCAAGGCGCCGACACTCTATGCCTCACCTGCCAGCGCCGGTTATTGCCTCGTCTCCGAGCCGCTGAACGACGATGTCGATGCCTGGGCTGAAATTCCCGATGGCAGCGCCGTCACCGTCGGCAAGGATGGCGTCGAGGTCGTCGATTTTCGGCCGGAAAAGCGGGGCGCCGCCAAGCCGCAGCGGGTGGCTATTCCTGCATGAAGCGCGCGGCGATCAGCGCCGCCAGCCTGTCGGCAACCTCTTCCTTGGCGAGATCCGGCCATTGCTCGACGCCGTCGCGGCGAATGAGTTTGACGCTGTTGCGGCTGCCGCCCATGATGCCGGTGGCAGGCGAGACGTCATTGGCGACGATCATGTCGGCGCCCTTGCGCTCGAGTTTCGCCTTCGCATTGCTTTCCACGTCCTGCGTCTCGGCGGCAAAGCCGATCACCAGCTTCGGCCGCATCGTATGATGTCCCAGAGTCTTGAGGATGTCGGGGTTCTCGGTCAGCGCCAGCGTCGGAATGGATTCGCCCGGATGTTTCTTCAGCTTCTGGTCTGCGGCCGAGGCCACCCGCCAGTCCGCCACCGCCGCGACCATGACGGCGATGTCGGCCGGCAGCGCCGCCAGCACGGCGTCGCGCATTTCCTCCGCCCGTTCGACATGCACGGTGTTGACGCCGACAGGATCGGCGATCGTCACTGGCCCCGAGACCAGCGTCACCTCGGCGCCCAGTTTGGCAAGGGCAGCGGCGATTGCATGGCCCTGCCGGCCGGAAGAGCGGTTGGCGATATAACGCACCGGATCGATCGGCTCGTGCGTCGGGCCTGAGGTGACGATCGCCTTGCGTCCCTTCAGCGGTTTCTCCCCGTCGTCGAGCATGGTTTCGGCTGCCGCGACGATCTCCAGCGGCTCCGCCATCCGGCCGAGCCCGGCCTCGCGGCTTTCGGCCATCTCGCCGGCCATCGGCCCAACGAAGCGGATGCCGTCTGCTCTCAGTAGCGCCGCATTGCGCCGTGTCGCCGGATGCGCCCACATGCTGGGGTTCATCGCCGGTGCGGCGAGCACCGGCCTCTCCGTCGCCAAAAGCACGGTCGAGGCGAGATCGTCTGCCAGCCCGTTCGCCATCTTCGCCATCAGGTCGGCGGTCGCCGGGGCAATCAGCACGAGGTCGCAGTCGCGCGCCAGCCTGATATGGCCGACATCCTGTTCATCTTCACGCGAAAACAGATCGAGGAAAACATGGTCAGCCGCAAGCGCACCGACGGCTAGCGGCGTGACGAATTCCTGGGCGCCCTTGGTCATCACCGGGCGCACGCTGGCGCCGCGCTCGCGCAGCCGGCGGATTAGATCCAGGCTCTTATAGGCGGCGATGCCGCCGGAGATGATGAGGAGGATGCGTTTGCCGCTGAGAGCCATGGCTTTCTTCCCGTCGCCTTATTGACCGGCCCCGACCCTAAGCCTTTGGTGAAGAACATGCAATCGCGCCGGCGACATGCGCTCGCCCCGCCTGGTCTGGCCGGTTGCCGCGGCCGGCGGATTGGAGAGAGATCACCAACCCGCCGGCTATGATCATGTCGCGTCGTCTCAGCTGCGGGTGATCGAAATGCCGCCGTCGACCAGCGAAGCCGTGCCGGTGACGAAGCTCGCATCGTCGGAGGCGAGGTAGAGAACCGAGCGGGCAATCTCGTCCGGCGTCGCGACACGCTTCAGCGCATGCATACTGCTGAGGGCAGCCTGCTTCTCCGCCGTGTCGTTCATGTCCCGATACATGTCGGTATCGACGGCGCCCGGCAGGACGGCATTGATGCGCACGCCCTGCGGCCCGAATTCGGCGGCGAGCGCCTGTGTCAGGCCGATCAGGCCGGATTTGCTGGCGGCATAAGCGGCGACGCCCGGAAAGGCGAAGCTGTAGCCGACGAAGGTCGAGGTGAAGATCACCGA
Organism: Rhizobium sp. BK619; assembly: GCF_014195245.1. NCBI lineage: Bacteria > Pseudomonadati > Pseudomonadota > Alphaproteobacteria > Hyphomicrobiales > Rhizobiaceae > Rhizobium > Rhizobium sp. BK619. The sequence goes on from NZ_JACIBH010000003.1 coordinate 321,475, forward strand.
GCCGCCGCCATTTTCGGCCATCGCGCCGATCTGATGTTTGGCCGCGAGAAAGGATGCCGTGAGATTGACATCAAGCGCCTCGCTGAAGCCTGCTTCCGAAACACCGGTGCTTGGGCCGGCTTCGCCGATGATGCCGGCATTGTTGAAGGCGATGTCGAGCTTGCCGTAATGGGTCACGGCCGCGGCGACCAGCGCCTTGTGGTAATCTTCGGAGCGGACATCGCCGGCAACAGCAATGGCGTCGCCGCCCTCTGCCTTGATTTCCGCGACGAGGCTGTCGAGTTCGCGCTCGCGGCGGGCGCCGACGACGACCTTGGCGCCTTCGACGGCAAAGAGTTTTGCCGTGACGCGGCCGATGCCGGAGCTTGCGCCGGTGACGATTGCGACCTTGTTGTTCAAGCGGTTCATGGTTCCATCTCCTGTGTTGGCAGCGAGGCGGCCCCTGCCGTCTCTTCCGTTGAATGGAAGATGGCATTTTCCTTTCGTTCGGATTAGTCTCCAGATTGGGGAATTTGAATTCGGAAAGACCGAACGATGATCAGGATCGAAGGCATTGCCGCTTTCGTCGCGGTGGTGGAGGCCGGCTCGGTCAGCGAGGCGGCCCGGCGGCTGAGGCTTTCCAAATCCGTTGTCAGCGAAAGGCTGGCGGAGCTGGAGAAATCGCTGGGCGGCGTCCTGCTGCACCGCACGACGCGCAAGCTCACCTTGACGGAAGACGGTGCGGTCTTCCTGGAGCGGGCCGGGCGCATCGTCCGCGAGATCGACGAGGCCGCCGCCGATATGGCCGAGCGGCGCGGCACGCTATCAGGGCCGATCCGCATCGCCGCGCCGGTCACCTTCGGCCGCATGCATCTCGGCCCGGCGCTTTATCCCTTTCTTGCCGACCATCCCGATATCGAACTGACGCTCGATATCGACGACCGACGTGTCGATGCCGCCTCGGACGGCTACGATGCCATTATCCGCAACGGCCCGATCGCCGATAGCCGGCTGGTCGCCTGGAAGCTTGCACCAAGTCGCCGCCTGCTCTGCGCGTCTCCGGATTATCTTGCCCGCCAGGGAATGCCGTCGTCGCTTGATGACCTCAACAGCCACCGTGGTATCTTCTATACCAATCGCGGCGTCGCCGACTGGCGCTTCCAGACGCCGGAGGGTGCGGTCGTCGTCCGGGCGCAGCTGGCGCTCGGCATCAACAATGGCGACATGCTGCGCGACGCCGCGATCGCCGGCCTCGGCATCGCGCTGTTGCCTTCCTTTATCGCCGGCCCGGCCATCCGCGAGGGCCGGCTTGCCGAAATCGATGTCGGCCACAGGCCGGAGGCCGAATTCATCTATATGGCCCATCCCGGCGGCCGAAACCCCTCGGCCAAGCTGCGCGCCATCGCCGATCATCTGAAGAAGAGCTTCGGCGATCCGCCCTATTGGGATATTGCGGATTAACGCATGGAATTCCAAGGCTTCTCAGGATGAAGATATGTTGCCGTCAGCGCATGCCGCAAAGAGCGTGATTGCAGAAGAAAAGCACTACCTGACGCGTGGCACCGGCGCCTATCGCCGCGCCAGCCTGGCGCTTTTCCTCTCCGGCTTTTCCACCTTCTCGCTGCTCTATTGCGTCCAGCCGCTGCTGCCGATCTTCTCACAGGAATTCTCCGTCAGCCCGGCCGAAAGCTCGTTGTCCCTCTCGCTTTCCACCGGTTTTCTGGCGCTCGCCATTGTCTGTGCCGCCGCCGTTTCGGAGGGTCTCGGCCGCCGCAGCCTGATGGCGCTGTCGCTGGTCGGCGCCGCACTGCTGACGATCGCCACCGCCTTTGCCCCGAACTGGCATCTGCTGCTGGTCATCCGCGCCCTGCAGGGACTCGTTCTCGGCGGCGTGCCTGCCGTCGCCATGGCCTATCTCGCCGAGGAGATCGATCCGCGCGGCCTCGGCGCCACCATGGGCCTTTATGTCGGCGGCACGGCCTTCGGCGGCATGTCCGGCCGCGTGCTGACGGGCATCTTCGCCGAATATCTCACATGGCGCCCGGCGCTCTTCCTCATTGGCGCCATCGGCCTTGCCGCCGCGATCGGCTTCATCGCCCTGCTGCCGCCGTCGAAGAATTTCGTCCGCCGGCCTGGCTTCGACCCGCGCTTTCACGCAAAGGCCTGGCTCGGCCATCTCAAAAATCCGGCGCTGCCCTTCATCTTCGCCATCGCCTTCCTGGCGATGGGCTCCTTCGTGACCATCTACAATTATGCCGGCTTCCGCTTGGTGGCGCCGCCCTATAGCCTCAACCAGACCGAACTCGGCCTGATCTTTACCGTCTATCTCTTCGGCATCGGCGCCTCTTCGATCGGCGGCCTCATCGGAGACCGGATCGGGCATTTTCGCGTGCTGCTCTTCGGTCTGGCGCTGACCGCCGCCGGCAGCGCGCTGACGCTCTTTGCCGCGCTGCCATCCATCATCCTCGGTATAACAGTGCTGACGACCGGCTTCTTCATGAGCCATTCCATCGCCAGTGGCCTTGTCGGCAAACTGGCGCGCGGCACCAAAGGGCACGCCTCGTCGCTCTATATGCTCGCCTATTATGTCGGCTCCAGCCTCATGGGCTCGGCCGGCGGCTGGTTCTTCGCGATGGAAGGCTGGACCGCCGTCGTCCTTTTCACACTGGCCATGCTGGCGCTGGCCTTTATCTCAGCCTGTGTTGCCCAGCACTTCGCACGGAGAAGAGCATGATCCGCATAGACCGTCTCGATCATCTCGTGCTGACCGTTGCCGATATCGCAGCCACCTGTGATTTCTATTCCCGCATCCTCGGCATGTCGGTCCAATCCTTCGCGGAAGGCCGAAAGGCGCTGAAATTCGGCAGGCAGAAGATCAACCTGCATCAGGCCGGCCACGAATTCGAACCCAAGGCAAAACATGCCGCCCCCGGCTCCGGCGACCTCTGCTTCATCGCCGAGACACCGCTTGCCGACGTCATCGCCCATCTGCAGGCGTCGGGCATTGTGATCGAAGAGGGTCCGGTCGAACGCACCGGCGCGACCGGGCGCCTGCGCTCGATCTATTTCAGAGATCCCGACGGCAATCTCATCGAAGTTTCGAATCTGATCGATTGATCCTCGATTTGGCCATACAGGCCGCCCGACTCAATCCAGCCGGATATAGGGCACGTCCTTCTTCGCCACCTCGTCCAGCGCCTCCTCGTAGCCAGCATCGGCATACCGCATGACGCCGAGGGCGGTGTCGTTGGTCAGCGCGTGGTCGAGCCGCTCGTCGGCGGCATCGGTGCCGTCGGCGACGACGGTGACGCCGCAGCTCGTCATGTAGCCGGCATAGCCGCCGCCGCCGGAATGGACGACGACGAGATCGGCCATCGACGAGCAGAGCATCATCGCATCGATCAGCGGCCAGTCGGCGATCGCGTCGGAACCGTCCTTCATCCGCTCGGTCATGATATTCGGATGCGCCATGGCGCCGGCGTCGAGATGGTCGCGGGAGAAGGCGACCGGGCCCTTCAGTTCGCCGCTCGCAACCAGCGCGTTGACGCGCCGCGCCAGCATCGTGCGCTCGCCGTGGCCGAGCCAGGCAATGCGGGCCGGCAGCCCCTCGAAGGGAACGTGCTCGCGCGCCAGCCGGATCCAGTTGGTGATGATTTTGTTGTCGGGAAACATCTCGAGCAGCAGGTCGTCGATGCGGGCGATATCGCTTTCCTCGCCTGACAGCGCCATCCAGCGGAACGGCCCGATCGCCCGGGCAAACAGCGGTCTCAGATAGGCTTCGGTGAAGATCGGGATGTCGAAAGCATTGGCGACGCCACCCTCTTTCGCCTGCGTGCGGATGAGATTGCCGTTGTCGAAAACCTCCGAGCCGCGCTTCTGGAACTCCAGCATCGCCGTCACATGCTCGACGATCGAGGCGCGGCTTGCCGCCATCAATTGCCCCTGGCCGTCGTCGCGCAATCCCCTGACCTGATCGAGGTCCATGCCTTTCGGCACATAGCCGTAAACGAGGTCGTGGGCCGAAGTCTGGTCGGTGACGATATCGGGCACGATGCCGCGGCGGGCGATTTCGGGATAGACCTCGGCCGCATTGCCGACGAGCCCGACGGACAGCGCCCGCTTCTCTTTCACCGCCGCATCGATCATCTCAAGGGCGGTATCGAGATCGGGCGCGATCTCCTGGAGATAACCGATCTGCTGGCGCTTGCGGGCGCGTTCCGGATCGATGTCGACGCAGAGGATGGCAGCACCCGCCATGCGGCCGGCGAGCGGCTGCGCCCCGCCCATGCCGCCGAGCCCGGCCGTCAGCACGAAGCGGCCGGCGAGATCGCCGCCGAAGCGCCGTTCGGCAATGCGCATGAAGATCTCGTAGGTCCCCTGGATGACGCCCTGGCTGCCGATATATTGCCAGGCGCCAGCCGTCAGCCCGCCCCAGCAGATCAGTCCTTTGCGCTGCATCTCGTAGAACACTTCGGCTTTCGCCCATTGCCCGACGATATTGCAGTTCGCCATGATGACGAGCGGCGCTTTGGCGTGGGTCCGCACGAGCCCGATCGGCTTGCCGGATTGGATCAGCAGCGTCTGGTCCTCCTCCATCTCGGTCAGCGCCTTGACGATGCCCTTGTGCGCTGCCCAGTTGCGCGCCGCCTTGCCGAGTGCGGCATAGACGATCAGATTGTCGGGATCCTCACCGACGGACAGCACGTTTTCGAGCAGGCGCAGCAGCGCCTCCTGCCGCCAGCCCTTGGCGCGCAACTCCGGCCCGCCGGGAATCGGAAATTTCGGATGGCGTGGATTGGCCTTCGGCATGGTGGTTTCCTTTTTGCGTCTCTGCTCTTTCTCTTCTCCCCAGCGGGGGTCCGAAGGACGGGTCGAGACCTGTGGCTCGACCCCGGTCGGTGGCCCGAAGGGTCGGATGAGGGGGCCACACGGTACGCGTTGCTTGCCTTCGCTTGCGCTCGGGCACTCGGGGCCTTGCCGCTCACCCCCTCATCTGTCCTTCGGACATCTTCTCCCCGCCGGGGAGAAGGGGGAAAGCTCAGTCTTTACTTCTCCGGCAGCGATTCCACATAGGCGAGCGCGCCATCGAGCAAACGCCGTCTCAGCGCATCGTCGCCGTAAACCTCGGCCGTGGCCCGCACCCAGCCCTGCATTATCCGTTCGCCGGATAGCATCTGGATCACGCCCGGCAGGGCCAGCGCCCAGCCGTCATTGCCCTTGCCGAGACGGATCAGCATGCCGTCGCTGCGCGCGCCGCAGAGAAGATTGCCGTTCAGCAGGAAGGCCCGGCCGCCGAACATGGATTTTTCGGTCACCCCCGACCGATCGCCGAGTTCCTCGCGCAGCAGTTCTTCGAGGCCGGGATCGCGCGTCATGGCTCAGGCCTTCGTTTCCAAAGCGTATCGGGCGATCTCGATCCCCATTGCCTTTTCGACGACGGGATAGACTGTGGGATCAAGCACGCTTGCCGACAGCGGGATGATATCCTTCGGCACATGAAGGATGAAGACCTGCATGCCTTCCCTGAGCTGGCCGACGCTGAGCGGCTCGCCCTCCGGCGACAGCGTGGTGATCACCGCGGGGAAGGTTGCAAGCCGCTCGCCATCGGCATCGTCGACCGCCATATATTCGTTCATCACATGCAGCGTCACCGATTTCTCGCCCGAACCGACAATGACCGTGCCGATGTCGAAGGCTTCCTTGGTGTAGACGACGTCTTTTCGAGAAATGACGCCGTCGGCGAGGATATGTCCGCCCGTCGTCTTGCAGATCGCATCGATGACAGCAGATCCGCCGCGCTTCTCCGCCGCGATGATCGCCTCGCCGAGCGCCAGCGCCATCGAGATGCCGCCGAGTGCGGCATGGCTGCGGACATAGGAAGCGCGCAGCGGGTTGCGGCAGCTGGCGATGAAGCCGCCGGATTGATCGGCGGCGGCGCGCAGCACCGGCGAGATCTTCGCCGTCGCGCCCTTCACCACCAGTTCGATATAGCGGTTCTCCGCCCGATTGCCGCCGACCGCGGTCTGGATCATCTGCTCCGGCGAGCCGGCCATGCCGATCGAGCCCATGTCGCCTGTGGGGTGGGCGCGGATATCGCCGACCGCGTCGACCACCTTGGTGCCGAGGATCGCCGACGGCAACCAGCCGTTCAGCGTCGAGGACTTGCCGTTCTGGCCGATGATCAGTCCCGAGAGCTTTTCGCCGAGCGCCTCCTGCAGGAGCTGCACGGCCTTCACATAATCGATGCCCTGCATTTCCCAGGGCGTGGTGGAAGCCGGCGCGCCGATCGCCGCCGCCGTCGCGATCCAGTCGTCGTCCCGGAGCTCCTCGATCGAGACCAGCTCCGGCCTGCCGACATTAACGGCGGCAAGCCCAAGCATCCGTCCGTGATCGGCCCAGCCGCCGCCGCCGGCGGCATAGACGGAGCCGCCCTTGACCGCGGCTTCCACGTCCTTCTCAACCAGTATGCGTCCCATCGGCCTTCTCCCGCGTCAAATCCTTGTCCATCTCGCGCACCGCCTCGAACAGCACGGCGGCGCCGAGCGCGATATCGTCATTCTCTGCCCATTCGTCGGCGGAATGGCTGCGGCCTTCCCGGCAGGGCACGAAGATCATCGCCGCCGGCGCCACCTTGGCGATCCAGGCGGTATCGTGTCCGGCGCCGGAAGCCATGCGCCGATATTTGGCGCCGACGCGTTCGCAGGCAGCCTCCAAGGTCGATAGCAGGCCGGCATCGCCCGGTGTCGGCATATTGTCGGACACTCGGTTCGGCGTTCTGATCGTGATGCCATAGGCGGTGGCCAGCTTTTCGACATGGCCGTCGAGCCAGCGGCAGAAGGCTTCCATGTCGGCACGGATCTCGGCGCGGCCGTCGATCAGCAGCACCACTTTCGACGGCACGACATTGGCGGCATTCGGCTCGATCCTGAATTCGCCGACCGTCGCCGCGAAGTGGCCCGGTGTTTTGGCAAGCTCAGCGGCGGCGTTGCGGATGTCGAGCACCAGCTGGGCGGCCGCCACCAGCGCATCCGCCCGCCTATCCATTGGTGTCGTGCCGGCATGATCGGCCCGCCCCTCGACGGTGATCTCGATGCGGGTAATGCCTGCAATCGCGGTGACGATGCCGATATCCTCCCTTTCGGCTTCGAGCACCGGTCCCTGCTCGATATGAAGCTCGAGAAATCCGGCGAGATCCGGCCGCTTCTGCTGCGCCAGCACGCCGGGCTCGCCGCCCACCTCAGCGATGCCCGCGGCAAGGTCGAGACCGCCGCTGACCCGGGAAAGCCAGGCTTCCGGCAATTGCCCGGTCATCCCGCGGCTGCCGATGCAGGAGACGCCGAAGATGCTGACCTCCTCGGCAAGGAAGTCGACGATTTCGAGATCGTGGTCGAGTTCGATCGCTTGGTCGCCGAGCGCACGCGCCACCTCCAGCGCCGAGACCACCCCGGCAATGCCGTCGAAACGGCCGCCGTCCGGTACCGTGTCTGAATGCGAACCGACCATGATGGTGCCGAGCCAGGGTTTGCGGCCCGTTCGCCGGCCGATCAGATTGCCGGCGGCATCGATCCGTGTTTCCAGCCCCGCCGCCTTCATTCGCGCTTCGATATAGGCCCGGCCTTCGAGAAAGAGCGGCGAGAAGGCCCGTCGCGTCCAGGGGTGCCCCGGCTCGGTGATGGCGGCCAGCGCCTCGATATCTCCGGCGATCCGGCCGGCGTTGACGGGCAGATTGCGGCTCATGCAGGAGCTCCGGCAATGACCTGGCGCGGCAACGGCCGCACGAACCGTCCGCTGCCGGGCTCGGCCAGCACCTTGCCGCCTTCGGCGATCTTCTCGCCCCTGAGATAGGTGGCGGAAACGGTCCAGGGCAGGCGAATGCCGTTATAGGGGCTCCAGCCGACGACATTGTTGCCACTGGCCGACGCATCATAGACGCTATCCCGCGGCTCCAGCACGATGATATCGGCATCCTTGCCAGGGGTCAGTGCTCCCTTGATATGGTCGAGCCGGAAATGCCTGGCCGGATTCTCCGCCATCAGCCTGGCCGCCCAGGTCAGCGGAATGCCGCGTTCGAGTGCCCCTTTGACGAAGAGCGGCACCATCACCTCGAGGCCGGGAACGCCGGAGGCGTTGGCGAGCATGTCGGGATTGGTCTTGCGGTTCTCCGACCAGCTGACGTGATCGGTCGAGACCAGCCAGACATCGCCCTCCGCCACCTTCCGCCAGAGGGTCTCCACCTCGGCGCGCGGCCGCAGCGGCGGATTGATCTTCGCCTTGCCGCCGAGGCGCTTGACGTCGTTCTCTTCGTCGAGCGTCAGGTAGTGGATGCAGCATTCGACCGTCGCCGCAAAGCCGTCGCGGCGATAGGCGCGGGCGATGTCATAGCCGCGCCCGAGCGAGCAGTGCACCACATGCGAGGGGCAGTGGGTCGCGGCACCCGTTTCGAAGATCGTATGCATCGCCAGCAGTTCGGTAATCGGCGGCCGTGACAGGCCGTGCGCCCGCCAGTCGGTGATGCCGCTTGCCTTCACCTCAGCCATATAGCTGCGCACCGCCTCGTCATCCTCATTGTGCACGCCTGCGGTCAGCCCGGTCGGCGCGATCGCCGCAAAACAGGCGTCGAGCAGGGCCGGCGGAATGCGTGGAAAACGCTTGGGGTCGGTGCCGAAGGTCGAGAATTTGAACGCGGCAACCCCTGCCTCGACCATCTCGCCGATCCGCGCCGGGCCTTCTTCCGGGTCGACGGTGCCGTAAAGCGCGAAGTCGACGCGTGCCTGCTGGCCGGCATGCTCGATCTTGCGTTTGACCGCTGCGGCCGAGCAGACGAGATCACCCTCGTCATAGGGCATGTCGACGATCGTTGTTACGCCGCCGGCCGCTGCCGACCGCGTCGACCAGATGAAATCCTCCTGGTCCTTCTGCGAGAGCGAATGCACCTGCGCGTCGATCGCGCCGGGCAGGATCAGTGCTTTGCCGAGCAGGTGGCGTTCCCGCGCCGCAGGTGGCACACCGAGGCCGACCTCGGCGATCCTGCCGTCGCGCACGGCAACATACCCCGCTTCGACAATGCGGTCCGGCAGCACCACCGTGCCCTGCAGAACGAGATCGAAGTCCATGTCGCCTCCTCCAAAAAGCCGAGTTCAGATGGCCTGCGCCTCGTGGCGGGTCAGCCGCTCCTCGATATGCTCCAGTGATCCGAGCGCAAAGAAATCGTCGAAGGAGGCGATCGGAACCTGTGCGGTCAGTCTCGACAGGAAGTCGTCCGAGCCGAGCTCCTCCTCGATTGCCTCCACCTCAGCCGAAAGCGGCCTGTCCACGATATAGAAATCCGCATGTTTGCGCACGACCTCGTAGAGCATGGCGGCGACGCCCTTCGGTTCATCGCCGAGGATGTCGATCGCCTGGGCCGACAGCAGCGCCTCAAGTGCTGCCAGGCGCTTCAACGCCTGCATCTGCCGCTCGAAGCGCTCGATGACCAGCGGCAGGAAGGCCGCCTCGTCCTCCAGCCCGGCCGCCACCACCAGCGACTGCGCCGACACGGGATTGGACATCGACAGCACGCGCGAAAAAATTTCGCCGGCAAGTTTGATGATTGGCCCGAATCCGGTGGCGATCCGTCCCGGCGGCACCAGGTTGACCGGCAGGTCGCGCCGCTGGCCGTTGCCGAGAATGACGCAGCGGTTGAAGGCGTTGCGCGCCGCATGCGCCATGCAGAGGGCTGCCGATTCGAGCAGGATCGTCACGTCGAGTGGAAGCGAACCGCCGGAGGTCATCACCCGGCCTTCGACCACGACCGGATTGTCGTCCGAGCGCCCGGTGGCGGCAAGGATTTTGTGGCCTGTCGACAGCAGGTTTTCGATGACCGCCCCGAACACCTGGGCGATCATGCGCAGGCTGAGCGGATCCTGCACATGCGTTGCAACAGGCCAGTTCCAGTCGTCGGAGGCGTTGCAGAGCCAGGCGCCGATCAGCGCCTCGCGCGCCGTGCCGACATGGCGGACCGCCTTCCAGGGATCACGCGATGCGCCAAGCGCCCCGGCCGCCATCATCGCCGTCGCCAGCAGGATGCGGATCGAGGCCGCCGCATTGCGCGTCGTTTCCGCCGCCGCCGCAAAACTCACTGCATTGATGCTGAGCGAAGCAAGACTGTCGCGCGGCGCCATCCGCACCGGCTCCAGCCCGGCCGCCCGGAAGGCTTCCGCCGCCTGCATGCGGTTGCCGCGGTAGATCGCTTCGCCGACCCCGGTCAGCACCGCGCCGATCTGCCCCATCAGGCCGATATCGGCGCAGCCGATCGAGCCGGTGCGGCGCACGACCGGGATGAGATCGGCTTTCAGCATGGTGATATAGGCCTCGATCAGCTCCGGCGTGCAGCCGACCTGGCCGGTCAGAGCCGTATTGACGCGGATCGCCATGGCATTGCGTACGACATTGCAGGAAAACGGCGTGCCGGTGCCGAAATGATGGGCGCGCACCAAGCCGAGATTGAAGGTGTCGAGTTCGTCGGCCGACCATTCCACATCCTTCATGGCGCCGACGCCGGTCGTCGAACCGTAGACGGGCATGCCGGAGGCGATCGCATCCTCGACGATCTCGCGGGCAATGGCGATGCGGGCCATGCCGGTGGCCGAAGCCGAAATCGTCGCCTTGCCCGCACCGATCGCCACCATCTCGGCAAAACCGAGCGGCCGTCCGGAAAGTTCGATGCCAGGGCGTTCGTGCTGCATGTGCCTTATCTCCTAAACGGTGAGACTAAGCGGCTCCTCCGTCACATGGGATATCCTAAATGCCGAACACAGCATGTTTACCGACGGATCAGCTCACCATCCAGGCAATATAGAGAAGCGTCAATGCGATGACCCAAAGCGCGATCCTGGCCGAGCGGTTATACCGCGCCTCGGCCTTGCCGATCGCCTCCGCCGTCTGTTCGTCGAAACGTAAGCCGTGTTCGCTCATATGCAGAAGCTGGTGGTGGAATTTTTCGGTTTTCGCCGCAATTTCCGGCACGGCTTCGGCGAGTTTCACCGCGGCCTTCAGCCCGTCCTTGAGATCGGTGGCGATCCGCTTCGGCCCGAGATTGGTGCGGATCCAGTCGCCGACGACCGGCTCGGAGGCCTTCCACATGTTGAAGCGCGGATTGAGCATGCGCGACACGCCCTCGACCACCACCATGGTCTTCTGCAGCATCACCAGTTCCGGCCGTGTCGCCATGTCGAAGAGCTCGGTCACTTCGAACAGCAGCGTCAAGAGCTTGCCCATCGAGATCGTCTCGGCCGGCTGCCCATGGATCGGCTCGCCGATCGCCCGGATCGCCTGGGCGAAACTCTCGACATTGTGGTGGCCGGGCACATAGCCGGCCTCGAAATGCACCTCGGCGACGCGGATATAGTCGCGGGTGATGAAACCATAGAGGATTTCGGCGAGGAACCGCCGTTCCTTTTTGCCGAGCCGCCCGACAATGCCCATGTCGACCGCAACGATCATGCCGTCCGCATCGACGAAGAGATTGCCCGGATGCATGTCGGCATGGAAGAAGCCGTCGCGCAGCGTGTGGCGCAGGAAGGACTGGATCAGCGTGTCGGCGAGCAGGTTGAGATCGTGGCCGGCCGCCCGCAGCCCCTCGACGTCGGACATGCGGGTGCCGTCGATCCACTCCATGGTGATGACGTCGCGCCCGGTGCGCTCCCAGTCGACCTTCGGCACGCGGAAACCGGGATCCCTTTCGGTATTCTCGGCGATTTCGGAGAGGGCGGCCGCCTCCAGGCGAAGATCCATCTCCACCTTCGTCGTCTGCTCCAGCGTCTTCGTCACCTCGACCGGCCGCAGCCGCCGGCTGGAGGCCAGGAAACGCTCCTGCATACGGGAGACGAGATACATCGCCTCGATGTCGTGGGCAAAGCGCTGGCGCACGCCGGGCCGCACGATCTTGACGGCGACCTTCTTGCGGCCGTCTGATGTTTCGACTTCGGCCGGATGCACCTGGGCGATCGAGGCGGCGGCGATCGGCTCGCCGAAGCTCGCATAGAGTTCGCCGATCGGCCGGCCGAGCGAACCTTCGATATTGGCCTTGGCGGCCGCCGAGGGGAAGAAGGCCATCCGATCCTGCAGCTGCGACAGGTCGTTGGCGAATTCGACGCCGACGACATCCGGCCGCGTCGCCAGGAACTGCCCGATCTTCACATAGGAAGGGCCGAGCCGCTCGACGGCGTGCGCCAACCGGTCGCTGCGCTTCTGATGCCGCGCCTTGCTGCGCTCGAAAATCGTGACGAAGGATTTGGCGAGCGCCACCGGAGGCGGCAGTCCTTCGGACGGCAGAGCTGAGACGACGCCCTCACGCACGAGCACCCAGCCGACGCGCCAAAGGCGGAAATAGGCCCCGAACGTGCTCATGCTGCGGTGCCCCGCCGGCCGAGGTTGGTGTTTTCTTCCCTCATGCCCTCAGAGCTTCCAGCCGGAATGCAGCGCGGCGATGCCGCCGGTATAATTGGTGTAGCTGACGCGCGAAAAGCCGGCCTGGCGGATCATCGCCGCGAAATTCTCCTGGTTGGGGAATTTGCGGATCGATTCCACCAGATACTGGTAGGGTTCGGCATCGCCGGTGATCGCCTTGCCGAACTGCGGAATGGCATTGAACGACCAGGCGTCATAGATCTTGTCGAGCAGCGGCATGTCGACCTCGGAAAATTCCAGCACCAGCAGCCTGCCGCCGCGCTTCAGCACGCGATAGGCCTCCGCCAGTGCGGCATCGATCCGCGGCACGTTGCGGATGCCGAAGGCGATCGTATAGGCGTCGAAGCTCGCCGGCTCGAAAGGCAGTTCCTCGGCATTCGCCTCGACGAAGGTGAGATTGCCGGAAAGCTTCTTCTTTTCCGCCCGCTCGGCGCCGACGCCGAGCATCGAGCCGTTGATGTCGAGCACGGTCGCATGCGCCTGCCGGCCCGAGGCCTCGACGATGCGGAAGGCGATGTCGCCCGTGCCGCCGGCAACGTCGAGCACCCTGTAGCCCGGCTCCTTGCGCGGGTTCAGCGCCGAAATCATCGCGTCTTTCCAGGCGCGGTGCATGCCCATCGACATGACGTCGTTCATGATGTCGTAGCGCTTGGCGACCTTGTGGAACACCTGGTTGACCAGGTCCTGCTTTTCGCCGCCCGGCACCTCGCGGAAGCCGTAGGAGGTCTCCATGCCGCCATCGGCGGAAGTGCGGCTTTCAGGCATCAGACTGCTCCGTTCCTCGATATTCAGCCGCGCAGGCCATAGCGAAAGACCGCGCACGACGTTATCACTGGGCCGCGCTCTCCGCGGACCACTGGCGCTATAGCGCACATCGTCCTCGGTTGAAACACGTTAGATACAGATGGGTTAAGATGCCGGAATTGCCAGAAGTCGAAACGGTAAAACGCGGCCTGGCGCCGGCGATGGAGGGGGCTCGTGTCGCTAAGCTTGAGCTGCGCCGCGGCGATCTGCGCTTTCCCTTTCCCGACGCTTTCGCCGACAGGGTTTCCGGCCGCACCATCATCGGGCTTGGCCGCCGCGCCAAATATCTGCTGGTCGATCTCGACGACGGCAACACGCTGATTTCCCATCTCGGCATGTCCGGCTCTTTTCGCATCGAGGAGGGTCGCATCGAGGAGGGCGCTGCAGCGGCCACACCCGGCGAGTTCTACCATGCCCGCTCGAAGGACGAGAAGCACGATCACGTCGTCTTTCATCTCGAAAGTCCAGCCGGTCCGCGCCGCGTCGTTTATAACGATCCGCGCCGTTTCGGCTTCATGGATATGGTGGGGCGCGCCGATCTTGCCGCCCATCCCTTCTTCCGCGATCTCGGCCCGGAGCCGACGGGAAACGAACTCGGCGCCGCCTATCTCGCCGATCGCTTCCGCGATAAGGCGCAGCCGTTGAAGAGTGCGCTGCTCGACCAGAAGAACATTGCCGGTCTCGGCAATATATATGTCTGCGAGGCGCTGTGGCGCGCCCATCTTTCGCCGATCCGCGCCGCCGGCACGCTGGTGACCGCGGGCGGCCGGCCGAAAGAGCAGCTTAACCTGCTCGTCGCCTCGATCCGCGATGTCATTGCCGATGCGATCGCCGCCGGCGGATCGTCGCTGCGCGACCATATCCAGACCGACGGATCGCTCGGCTATTTCCAGCATTCCTTCTCCGTATATGATCGCGAAGGTCAGGCTTGCCGCACGCCCGGCTGCGGCGGTACGGTCGCCCGCATCGTCCAGGCGGGCCGCTCCACCTTCTATTGCGCCACCTGCCAGAAGTAAGAACGGGAGAACAGCATGGCCTATGAGACCCTGATCGTCGAAACCCGAGGTAATGTCGGCCTCGTCACGCTGAACCGACCGCAGGCGCTGAACGCGCTGAATTCCACCGTGCTGAAGGAGTTGAAGGAGGCCTATGCCGCCTTCCACGCCGACGAGACGGTCGGCGCGATCGTCATCACCGGTTCGGAGCGGGCCTTTGCCGCCGGCGCCGATATCAAGGAGATGCAGCCGCTTCAGTTCGCCGATATCTATAAGAGCGATTTCATCAGCGGCTGGGACGAGGTCGCCAAGGCCCGCAAGCCGGTGATCGCCGCCGTCAGCGGCTTTGCGCTCGGCGGCGGCTGCGAGCTTGCGATGATGTGCGATTTCATCATCGCCTCGGAGACGGCGAAGTTCGGCCAGCCGGAAATCACCCTCGGCGTCATTCCCGGCATGGGCGGCTCGCAGCGGCTGACGCGCGCCGTCGGCAAGGCGAAAGCGATGGATCTCATCCTGACCGGCCGAATGATGGATGCGGCGGAAGCCGAACGCTCGGGACTCGTATCGCGTGTGGTGGCGCCCGAGCGTCTGCTCGAGGAGGCTCTTGCCGCGGCGGAAAAGATTGCCTCGCTTTCGCAGCCCTCGGTGATGATGGCCAAGGAGGCGGTCAGTCGCGCCTTCGAGACGACGCTGGAGGAGGGGCTCCGCTTCGAACGCCGGCTGTTTCACAGTCTGTTTGCCACCGACGACCAGAAGGAAGGCATGGCGGCCTTCGTCGAGAAGCGCAAACCGGCTTTTAAGCACCGTTGAACGCTTTTAGGCGGTTCCGGCCGCAAAGCTTGAAAATCCGCGTTGACGTGGGCCGGCTTTAGAGTTATATGCCCGCCCACGGTTCGGAAAGCCGGTTTGGTTTTCCGCGATTGCTCCCGCATTGCTGGATTTTGTGGCCGCAGGGCCCGCGGTAATGGCGGAGTTTGTTCGAATTCTTGAGAGAGGCATCCATGGCCAATACAACTTCGGCGAAAAAAGCGACCCGCAAGATCGCCCGCCGTACCGACGTCAATAAGGCTCGTCGCTCGCGCGTTCGTACTTTCGTTCGCCAGGTCGAAGAGGCCATCGCATCCGGTGATGCCGCCAAGGCGAAGGAAGCTTTCCTGGCGGCTCAGCCCGAGCTTGCCCGCGCCGCCAGCAAGGGCGTGCTGCATGCCAACACGGCATCGCGCAAGGTCTCGCGCCTGGCCGCTCGTGTGAAGGCTCTTTCGGTCACCGCGACCGCGTAATCTTCCGTTAAGGTCTTCCTCATTATGATTAGCCCGGTAATTTTACCGGGCTTTTTCGATTCTGCCGATCAGCCCCTCTATGGTTAATCCTGCGACTGTTTCGTGTCAGCGCCATGACAGGAAAAATTGTTTAAAAACAAAGGCTTGCGCAAGGATGCTTTCACGCCACGCGACTCTGCCCCGACCTTCCGGGACCAGGGGGGAGTCAAGAAGATTTTTATTTTTTTTCTTTCCATGCGTGTCAAAATAGCCCGAACGGGGAATCTCCTTGATTCAAAAGCGATTCTTTTTTGACGGTGGTGTGACGCCCGAAAAGGGCAGGCGGAGTCAATGCCCGCTTCTTAATTTTGCGTAAAATTCATCGTTGATATTGCCTTTTGATCCTGCCTAAATGGCTTCCAACAGAGGGCGCGGACATCACCTGCAGAGGCTCGGTCTTAACTGCCACGTCGGCAGGGCGATAAGTTTGTGCCATTTGTTACGGAGCCTTGCGCTTCCGTTTTTTCAAGCACTCGACGGATTTGGGCCGTAACGTGGCTGTTACGGGCAGGGATGTTTTGTGCCTTCAGTGGCCACACGTTTAAGGCGAGGTCGCCGGAGAAGGTTAAAGTGATATTGCGTACGGGCTGATCGGTCGAAAACGAGGATCGACCGCCAGCCTGGCACGGAAGCCGGTGAAGGTTGCCGCATGAACGCGGTCCCTGCAACGGTGTTCTGCGCCATGTTTGAGTGAACCGGCAGGCAAGCGGCTTCATGAGGATGCCGTCAGCTCGCCAAAGCGGGGAATGATCGGGCGGCTATTTTAGCGGAAGCCGCCCGGTGGAATTGAAAGGCGGCATTATGCAGATGAATACGATGACGGCGGGCGGGCCCGACAATGGGGATGTGGCACCGCAGGCGTTTGGCTCCATTCGCCTCGAAGGGGGAGACACAAAGGCGGAAATGAAGCACAGCATCCTGTTTGAGCGCGTCAGCGCGCGCTTGAAGGCCCAGGTCGGCCCTGACGTCTATGCCAGCTGGTTCGCCCGGCTGAAGCTGCATTCGGTATCGAAGAGCGTGGTTCGCCTGTCGGTTCCCACCACCTTCCTGAAGTCGTGGATCAACAATCGTTATCTCGATCTCATCACCGGTCTGTTCCAGGCCGAAGATCCGGAAATTATGAAGATCGAAGTCCTGGTGCGCACAGCGACGCGCAGCGGCACGAAGGCGCTCGATGAGGCGGTCCAGCCCGAGCCGGTCGTTGCCCCACAGGCTCGCCGCCCTGCAAGCGCCCAGCCGGCCGGCCAGGCCGTCCAGCAGGCGGTTTCTTCAGTTGCTGCGGCAAGGCCCGCAAGCTTTGGCTCGCCGCTCTTCGGTTCGCCGCTCGACAGCCGTTTCACTTTCGACACCTTCGTCGAAGGCAGCTCGAACCGCGTCGCACTTGCGGCCGCCAAGACGATCGCCGAAGCCGGTTCCGGCGCTGTGCGCTTCAATCCGCTGTTCATCCATTCGACGGTCGGCCTCGGCAAGACCCACCTGCTGCAGGCAATCGCCAATGCGGCGGTGCAGAACCCGCGGGCGCTGCGCGTCGTCTATCTGACGGCCGAATATTTCATGTGGCGCTTCGCCACCGCGATCCGCGACAATGATGCGCTGACGTTGAAGGATTCGCTGCGCAACATCGATCTCTTGATCATCGACGACATGCAGTTCCTGCAGGGCAAGATGATCCAGCACGAGTTCTGCCATCTCCTCAATATGCTGCTCGACAGCGCCAAGCAGGTCGTCGTCGCCGCCGACCGCGCCCCCTGGGAGCTGGAATCGCTCGACCCGCGTGTGCGCTCGCGCCTGCAGGGCGGTGTCGCAATCGAATTCGACGCGCCGGATTATGAGATGCGCCTCGAGATTCTCAGGCGTCGCCTTGCTGCGGCCCGGCTTGAAGATCCGTCGCTCGACATTCCAGCCGAACTGCTCCAGCACGTCGCCCGCAACGTCACGGCCAGCGGCCGCGAGCTGGAAGGGGCTTTCAACCAGCTGGTCTTCCGCCGCTCCTTCGAGCCGAACCTGTCGATCGAGCGCGTCGACGAACTGCTCGCCCATCTCGTCGGCTCCGGCGAACCCCGCCGCGTCCGCATCGAGGATATCCAGCGCATCGTCGCCAGGCACTACAACGTCTCGCGCCAGGAACTGGTCTCGAACCGCCGCACCCGCGTCATCGTCAAGCCGCGCCAGATCGCCATGTATCTGTCGAAGACGCTGACGCCGCGCTCCTTCCCCGAGATCGGCCGCCGTTTCGGCGGGCGCGATCACACGACCGTGCTGCACGCCGTGCGCAAGATCGAAGAGCTGATTTCCGGAGATACCAAGCTGTCGCACGAAGTCGAGCTGCTGAAGCGGCTGATCAACGAATAACGACCCGATTTTCGGAAAACTTTGACGGCTGGAAGCGATTCCAGCCGTTTTGCTTTATGAGCTTTTTATTCTATACCTCCGGCCATTCCGTGCATGCCCGATTTGGAGCGGCGTGTGCCGGGCAAAGACTGAAGCGCCGATAGGGCGCATGGGAGGATTATAAATGAGTTTTAGAAAGATCGCCGTTCTCGGCCTGGGCAAGGTCGGACGGCTGGCGGCGACGCTGTTGCATGAAGGCGGTTTCGAGGTCATCGGCGTCGATGCGCAGCTGCCGCTGAGCGACGTTCCCTTCAAGTGCCGCGCCGGCGATATCTCCGACCCGCAGGTGGTTGGCGAGCTGCTGTCGAATGTCGAGGCGGTGCTCTCCTGCCTGCCTTATCATCTGAACATCGAATTGGCGCGCGCGGCCCATCTCGCCGGCATTCATTATTTCGACCTGACCGAAGACGTTCCCACCACCAATTTCATCATCGAATTGTCGAAGACCGCCCGCGGGCTGATGGCGCCGCAATGCGGCCTGGCGCCCGGTTTCGTCGGCATTGTCGGCGCCAGCCTTGCCGACGGCTTCGATCGCTGCCGTTCGATCCGCATGCGCGTCGGCGCCCTGCCGCAGCATCCGACGGGACTGCTGGGTTACGCCTTCAACTGGTCGCCCGAAGGGGTCGTCAATGAATATCTGAACGATTGCGAGGTCATCGAGGGTGGGGTGCGCAAGCTGGTCTCGCCGATGGAATGGCACGAGACCGTCTATGTCGGCGGCGTCAAGCTCGAAGCCTTCACCACCTCGGGCGGGCTTGGCACCATGTGCGACACCATGCTCGGCAAGATCGATAATCTCGACTACAAGACCATGCGTTATCCCGGCCATATGGAGCTGATGAACTTCTTCTTCCACGAGCTCCTGATGCGCGACAAGCGCAAGCTTGCCGGCGAGATCCTGACCAATGCCAAGCCGCCGGTTGAAGACGATGTCGTCTATGTCCATGTCGCCGCCGAGGGCACGGAGAACGGCAGCCTGCGCCGCAAGGAGTTCGTGCGCGCCTATTACCCGATCGAGATTGCCGGTGCACGCCGCACGGCAATCGCCTGGACGACATCGGCCTCTGTCGTCGCCGTCATCGAGATGGTCCGCGACGGTCTGCTGCCAGCCACCGGCTTCCTGCACCAGGAGCATATTCCGCTGGAGATGTTTTTAAAGACGCCGACCGGCAGCCTGTTCAAGGCCGGTGCCACCAGCCACAGCTGAGATTACGTTTTCAGCGCGGCCCGCGATGTCGGCCGCGCTGGAACCAATGCATTGCGTGGCCGTCAGCAGGCGAGATCGGCGACGACGGAATCGAGGATCAGCATGCCTGAGGGCGTGCAGCGCAGGCGTGAATTGCCGATCCGCTCGATGAATTTGTGTTCGAGCAGGAATTCTTCGCGTTTCGGGTCGAGCTCGCGGCCGGAAAGCTGCTGCCAGCGGGCAAGATCGACGCCTTCCCGGAGCCGCAGCCCCATCAGCAGCAATTCGTCGGACTGTTCCTCGTAGCCGAGCCGCTCCTCGTCGAGAATGCCGTGGCCGTCGCGCTCGACCATGTCGAGCCAGGCTTCCGGCTTGCGCTCGGTCGCCGTCGCGATCTTCTCCGGGCCGCGCGTCAGCCGGCCGTGCGCGCCGGGGCCGATGCCGGCATAATCGCCGTATCGCCAATAGGTCAGGTTATGCCGGCTTTCAGCACCCGGCCGGGCGTGGTTGGAAACCTCATAGGCCGGCATGCCCTCGCGCGCGGTGATCTCCTGCGTCGCCTCGTAGAGCACGGCCGATTGCTCGCCATCCGGCACGATCAGCTTGCCTGCTTTGTGCAGGCCGTAAAACGGCGTGCCTTCCTCGATGGTGAGTTGATAGAGCGAAAGATGATCGACCGCATAGGAGATCGCTTGCTTCAGCTCCCTTTCCCATTGCTCGACCGTCTGGTCTGGCCGGGCATAGATGAGGTCGAAAGACATGCGCGGAAAAATGTCGCGCGCCAGCCGGATCGCCTTCAGCGCGTCTGCGACGTCATGCAGCCGGCCGAGGAATTTCAGGTCCCGATCATCAAGCGCCTGCACGCCGAGCGAGACGCGGTTGACGCCGGCCGCCCGGTAGCCGCGGAAGCGATCGGCCTCGACGCTTGACGGATTGGCCTCCATGGTGATCTCGATGCCGGCAGGCACGTGCCAGTGCCGGGCAATGCCGTCGAGAATGGCGGAGACCGTTTCCGGCTTCATCAGCGACGGCGTGCCGCCGCCGAGGAAGATGCTCGTCACTGTCTTCGGCCCGCTCAATGCCCGGACCGCCGCCATCTCCTTCAGGAAGGCTGATGCAAAGCGTTCCTGATCGACCGGCTGATGGCGCACATGGCTGTTGAAATCGCAATAGGGACACTTCGCCGCGCAGAAGGGCCAATGCACATAGACGCCGAAGCCGGGCTCGCCGGTATCGGGCAGCAGCGCCGCATCGCGCGAGGGGCCTGGCGTGTCGAAATTGTCCACGTGGTGACCTTATGCCTCCAGGCAGGTTTCGACAAAGAGTTTGAAGGCGCGAGCCCGGTGCGACAGCGCCTGCGGCTTGCCGACGCTCCAGCCGTGTTTTTCCTCGCCGCTCATCTCGCCGAAGGTGACGCCGTAGCCTTCCGGCTGGAAGACCGGATCGTAGCCGAAGCCTTGGCCGCCGCGCGGCGGCCAGACGACGCTGCCCTCCACTTCGCCGCGGAAGAGTTCGGTATGCCCGTCCGGCCAGGCGAGGCAGAGCACGCTGACGAAACGCGCGGTGCGCTGTTCGGGCGTTGTCGCGCCCGCATCCTGCAGCGCTTTTTCCACCTTCGCCATCGCCATGTCGAAATCGCGCGTGCCGTTGGGTGTCTCCGCCCAATTGGCGGTGTAGACGCCGGGATCGCCATCGAGCGCGTCGACCACCAGCCCGGAATCGTCCGACAGCGCCGGCATGCCGGCTGCATTGGCCGAAGCGACCGCCTTGATCGTCGCATTCTCCTCGAAGCTCGTGCCGGTTTCATCCGGTTCGACGAAATTCAGCTCGGCGGCCGACTTGGCGGTGAAGCCGAGCGGCCCGATCAATTCCTGGATCTCGCGGATCTTGCCGGCATTGTGGCTGGCAACGACGATGGTCTTCGTTTCAAGCTTGCGCATTCAGATATCCTGTTCGATGCCCCAGATTTTAGCCTCCGCGCATTCCAGGCTGTTGCCGGCAGGATCGCGGAAATAGATCGAGCGGCCGCCGTTCGGCCAATGCACTTCGGATTCGATCGCCACGCCCGCCGCTCTCAGCCGCTCAGTCATCGCATCGATGTTGCGGCCGGAAACCCGGAAGCAGGCATGGCCCGCTCCGGTCGTGCCATGCGGCGGCACCTGCAGAGCGTCGGACGCCGGCGGCTTGACTGTTTCCTCGGGATTGAAGATCAGCAGCACCCCGGGGCCGCAACGGAAGAAGACATGCCGGTTGGCGGCGCGGGTGATTTTTTCAAGTCCGAGAACGCTCTCGTAGAACGCCTCGGCCTCGTCGAGATCCCGCGCATAGAGCGCCGTTTCCAACATGCCTTCCAGCATGGGGTTCATCCCGCAATCGCCTGTTTCTGCAGGGCGACGAGTTCGCCGATGCCGTTCTTGGCAAGACCCATCAGCGAGGTGAATTCCTCTTCGCTAAACGGTGTGCCTTCGGCCGTGCCCTGGATTTCGACGATCCCGCCGGCACCGGTCATCACGAAGTTGGCGTCGGTCTCGGCCGAGGAATCCTCGAGGTAATCGAGGTCGATCACCGGCTGGCTGGCGAAAACGCCGCAGGAGATGGCGGCGACATGATCCTTCAGGACCCGGTCGACCTTGATCATGTTGCGGCTTTCCATCCATTTCAGGCAGTCGTAAAGCGCGATCCAACCACCGGTGATCGAGGCCGTCCGGGTGCCGCCATCGGCCTGGATGACGTCGCAATCAAGGGTGATCTGCCGCTCGCCAAGCGCCTGCAGATCGACGACGGCGCGCAGCGACCGGCCGATCAGCCGCTGGATTTCCTGGGTGCGGCCGCCCTGCTTGCCGGCTGCGGCCTCGCGCTTCATGCGCTCGCCGGTCGCCCGCGGCAGCATGCCGTACTCCGCCGTGACCCAGCCCTTGCCGCTATTGCGCAGCCATGGCGGCGTCTTTTCTTCGAGGCTGGCCGTGCAGAGCACATGCGTATCGCCGAATTTCACCAGGCACGAGCCTTCCGCATGCTTGGAAAAATTGCGCTCGAACGAGACCTTGCGCATCTGGTCGATTTTTCTGCCTGAAGGCCGCATTCTTATCTCCTGGGGTTTGTTGACCGCTTCTACGATTGGCGGCGCCTATTTGCAAATTCCCTTTTGCCACGGCTGCGAGTTTGACTTACTTTTCGCGAAGTATCATCAGCGCGGGTTCGTAAGCTTCATGGGCATCAGGTCGACATCGGTTTCGGATGCCGTTGCTGCGCTGGACGAGCGCTCCAGGGAAATTTTTCGCCGCATCGTCGAAGGCTATCTGGAGAGCGGCGAGCCGCTCGGTTCGCGCAATCTGTCCCGCCTGCTGCCGATGTCGCTGTCGCCGGCCTCGGTGCGCAACGTCATGAGCGATCTCGAAGATCTCGGCCTCATCTATTCGCCGCATATCAGCGCCGGCCGGCTGCCGACCCAGATCGGCCTGCGTTTCTTCGTCGATGCCTTCATGCAGGTCGGCGACCTCTCCGCCGAGGACCGCGCCAGCATCGACCGCCAGGTGCGGGCCGAAAGCGGCGGCAATCCGGTGGAATCGATGATGAACGAGGCGAGCCGCATGCTGTCCGGCATTTCGCGCGGTGCCGGCCTGGTCATCACCTCGAAAAGCGATCCGGTGCTCAAACATGTCGAGTTCATCCGGCTGGAGCCGACAAAGGCGCTGGCCGTGCTCGTCGGCGATCACGATCAGGTGGAAAACCGCATCATCGAGCTGCCGGCGGGCGTCACCTCCTCGCAGCTGGCGGAGGCGGCGAATTTTCTCAACGCCCATATGTCCGGGCAGACCCTGCCGGAGCTGCGCAAACAACTCAGCCAGCTGAAGGATAACGTCCGCCACGAGCTCGATGCCCTGTCGCGTGATCTCGTCGAGCGCGGCATCGCCGTCTGGGCCGGCAGCCCGGACGAGGGGAAGCCGGCGCAGCTGATCATCCGCGGCCGCGCCAACCTGCTCGAAGGTCTCGCCGGCGCCGAGGATCTCGACCGGCTGCGGCTGCTGTTCGACGATCTCGAAAAGAAGGACAGCCTGATCGAGATCCTCAATCTTGCCGAAACCGGCTCGGGCGTGCGCATCTTCATCGGATCGGAAAACAAGCTCTTCTCGTTGTCCGGCTCGTCGCTCATCGTCGCGCCCTATCGGGACGACGACGATCGCATCGTCGGCGCAGTCGGCGTCATCGGCCCGACGCGGCTCAATTATTCCCGCATCGTGCCGATGGTGGACTACACCGCCCAGCTCGTATCCCGGCTTTCGCGCAATCCGCTTTGACCAGTTTGACGAAGACCGCGGAATTTTCGCTTCTTTGTCACGCAGACTTGATTTTTTTCGGTCAAACCTCGATATCGGGCGCATCTGAAGACACCAACCGGAGACCGTCATGACCGATGACACGACGAAAAACGGACCTGACGCAACTGCGGCCGATGCCGCAGCCGACGCTGCCGCCTACGTCGAGAACGATATTGCGCAGGAAGAGGCCCCCCAGCCTGATGCACTCGAGCTTCTGAAAGCCGAAAACGGCGAACTGCGCGACCGCTACCTGCGCCTTGCCGCCGAGATGGACAACCTGCGCCGCCGCACCGAGCGCGAGGTCAAGGACGCCAAGTCCTATTCCGTCGCCGGTTTCGCGCGTGACATGCTCGCCGTCTCGGACAATCTGCGCCGGGCGCTGGATGCCATCCCGGCAGAGGTCAAGGACGCGGCCGATGCCGGCCTGACCACGCTGATCGAGGGCGTCGAGATGACCGAGCGCGCCATGCTGTCGGCGCTCGAGCGCCACGGCGTTCGCAAGCTGGAGCCGGTCGGCCAGAAATTCGACCCGAATTTCCATCAGGCGATGTTCGAAGTGCCGAACCCGGATGTGCCGAACAACACGGTCGTCCAGGTCGTGCAGGCAGGCTTTTCCATCGGCGAGCGCGTGCTGCGCCCGGCCATGGTCGGCGTCGCCAAGGGCGGCCCGAAGGCCGCCGAAGCTGAAACCAATTCGGTCTTCGACGAGAAGGACGCCTGAAACCTTCTCCCTTCGGAGAAGGGTGCCGAAATCAGATGCGGGCGAAGCGTTCGATCAACAGATCGAAGAAGCCGTCCGCATCGACGTGGCGCATGACTTTTGCGTTGCGCTTGCGCTCGGTGACATGCCACCAGTCGACGACCGTCATGCCGACCGTGAGTTCGGAGTGGATCTCGATCTCGACATTGCAGTCCCGGCCCTTGAAAAGCTCCGGCTTCAGCAGATAGGCGATCACGGTGGGGTCATGCAGCGGCCCGCCGTCGGAGCCGTATTTCTCGATATCGAAGCGTTCGAAGAATTCCAGCATCTCGACCATCGCCTTTGCCGGCGCCGTGCCGATCTCGGCCATGCGCTTCACCCGATCCTTGCGGGTCAGCAACTGGTGGGTCACGTCAAGCGGCATCATCACGATCGGAACGCCTGAGCGGAAGACGATATCGGCGGCCTCGGGATCGACGTAAATGTTGAATTCGGCTGCCGGCGTGATGTTGCCGCCCTCGAAAAAGCCGCCGCCCATCATCACCAATTCGCGGATGCGCGGAGCGATGTCGGGCGCCTTCTGCAAGGCCATGCCGATATTGGTCAGCGGCCCGAGCGTGCAGAGCGTCACCGTGCCTTCTTCCTCACGCCGCAGCGTCTCGATGATGAAGTCGACGGCATGGCCGGTCTGCAGCGCCATCGTCGGCTCGCTGAGCTCAGGACCGTCGAGGCCGGTCTTGCCGTGCACATGTTCGGCGGTCACCAGCTTGCGGGCGATCGGCGCGTCGGCGCCGGCAAAGACCTTCGTCTCCGTCCGGCCGCAGAGTTCGCAGACAATGCGCGCATTGCGGCTGGTGAGCGTAAGCGGCACATTGCCGGCGACCGTGGTGATCCCCAGCAGCTCCAGCTCGTCGGGACTGCCGAAGGCCAGCAGGATGGCGGCCGCGTCGTCCTGGCCGGGATCCGTGTCGATGATGATCTTTCTTGCGCTTGCCATCCGATGCACCGTTTTCTTCGTTTCTCGTCACAAATCGGCACATTCTGCGCCGGCACGTTTTGATGCGAGGCAGCCGCCGCTTTGTCAAGCAAGGAGCCGTCACCACCTTAAAATTGAGGGGTGGTGCCGAGACGTCACCCGCGTCTTGCAGCGCCGGGATGCGGTCCCCATATTAGCGGCATCCGGATGCTGCCCTTAAGGTCCGGGATGGTCGCTTGCATCAAGGACTTGAAAAGAGATGAGCCGCATTACCCCTTTCGCCAGCCCGCTGCTTCTGGGCTTCGATGCCATGGAAAAGACGCTGGAGCGCATTTCCAAGGCCAGCGACGGATATCCGCCTTACAATATCGAACGCATCGGCGCCGACAGCGGCGCGCCGGAACGTCTGCGCATTACGCTGGCTGTCGCCGGTTTCGGCGAGGAGGAACTCGATGTTTCCATTGAGGAGAACCAGCTTCTGATTCGCGGCCGTCAGGTGGAGCACGGCGAACGGGACTATCTCTATCGCGGCATCGCCGCCCGTCAGTTCCAGCGCACCTTCGTTCTGGCCGACGGCATGCAGGTGCTCGGCGCCGGCCTGAAAAACGGTTTGCTCTCCGTCGATCTAATTCGACCGGAGCCCGCCCGCATGGTCAAGAAAATTAACATTTCGGTCTCACAGTAGCACAACGGTTTGTCGAACCGTTGGTCCCTTCTTCCGGAGGAACAGGAATGTTGATGAAAGAAGCCACGTCTCACTTGACCAAATCCGAGCTTGCCCACATCGGCAGCGGCGAGGTCGCCTATATCAGAAAGATGCGCACCGAAGAGGTCGCCAAGTGCTTTCCCGAGGCGCCGGATATCGATCCGAACGTCGATCTCTGGGCACTTTTCGGCGCCGACGGCACGCCGATCCTCTTGACGGACAACCGCTCCAGCACCTTCTTCAAGGCTGCCGAGGACGAACTGAAGACGGTCAGCCTGCACTGACCGTCAGACAGCGCTTGTCGCGTTGCGCCGCGATTGCGGTGCATCAGGCATTTGTAGCGATGCCGCTTCGAGATAAACTGATCGTCGTTGGTGCCGTGTGGCCCCCTCATCCGACCCTGCGGGCCACCTTCTCCCCGCTGAGGAGAAGAGGGGAGCAAGGCGCGCCGAGACTGCCCAACGAATCCGCCTCTTCCGAGCACTCCATTTTCAATGGGGTCATAGGCGAAGCGGCAATCTCCCTCTTCTCCCCAGCGGGGAGAAGGTGGCCCGAAGGGTCGGATGAGGGGGCCGCACGGCACGCCTCTCACTATCGCCCTTCAACCGCTGCTAGTCGCCTCACGCCGACGAACATTGCGTCATGTTCGCCGACTTCGCTGAGCCTCAGATTTTCCTGAATGTCAGATAGGCCGAAGACCGGCCCTCGCGCCGGGCCTTGGCCTCGTAGCGGGTGCTCGGCCAGCCCTCGTAGGGTGTCAGCCAATCCGCCGCATTGTCGGCCATCCAGTCGAAGCCGCCATGGTCGCGGCATTTGAGCAGCGTCCAGTTCACATAGGTGTCGATGTCGGAGGCGAAGCAGAACAGGGCGCCGGGCTTCAGCACGCGGTGAAAGCGGTCGAGATTGGTCTTCGAGACGAAGCGCCGTTTCCAGTGCTTTCGCTTCGGCCAGGGATCGGGATAGAGCAGGTCGATCTGATCGAGCGAAGCGTCCGGCAGCCAGTCGAGCAGTTGCGTCGCGTCGTCGTTGTAGACGCGGATATTGCGCGCCCCGGTCTCACCGATGCGCGACAGCAGCTTCTGCATGGAATTGACGAAGGGTTCGACGCCGACAAAGCCGGTCGAAGGCCTCTCCAGGGCGCGGTGGATCAGATGTTCGCCGCCGCCGAAACCGATTTCCAGCCGCAATTTTTCGACCGGAGTCGGGAAGAGGGATGTCAGCGGCTCCGGTGGAGCCGCTGAGAGATCGATAAGGAATGCCGGCAGCAGACTGTTCAGCGTCTCGGCCTGGTGTTCGCGCAGGGCCTTGCCCTTGCGGCGACCGAAGAAGGCTTCAGTCGCCCGGCCGCGGCGTTCCATATCCGTCATGCTTTATCTCAGGCCTTCACGCTTTCCTTGAGCGCCTTGACGAGGTCCGTGCGCTCCCAGGAGAACGAGCCGTCGCGGCCGGCCTTGCGGCCGAAATGGCCATAAGCGGAGGTCTTCGCATAGATCGGCTTGTTGAGGTCGAGATGGCGGCGGATGCCTGACGGAGACAGGTCCATGTTCTTGCGGATCGCTGCTTCGACCTGATCTTCGCTGAACTTGCCGGTGCCGTGCAGGTCGACATAGATCGACAGCGGCTGGGCGACGCCGATCGCGTAGGAAATCTGGATCGTGCAGCGGTCGGCAAGGCCGGCGGCAACGACGTTTTTCGCCAGATAGCGGGCGGCATAGGCAGCCGAACGGTCGACCTTCGTCGTGTCCTTGCCGGAGAATGCGCCGCCGCCATGCGGAGCGGCACCGCCGTAGGTGTCGACGATGATCTTGCGGCCGGTGAGGCCCGCATCGCCGTCCGGTCCGCCGATGACGAACTTGCCGGTCGGGTTGATGTACCACTTGCAATCGTCAGCGATCTTCAGTTCGCCGAGCGCTTCGCGGATATAGGGCTCGACGACGGCGCGGACCTTCTTCGAATCCCAGCTTTCGTCGAGATGCTGGGTCGAAAGCACGATCGACGTCGCTTCGGACGGCTTGCCGTCGACGTAGCGCACGGTCACCTGGCTCTTGGCGTCGGGGCCGAGCTTGGCGACTTCGCCGTCACCCTTCTTGCGGGCAACCGCGAGCAGCTGCAGGATCTTGTGGGAATAATAGATCGGCGCCGGCATCAGATCCGGCGTTTCGCGGCAGGCGTAACCGAACATGATGCCCTGGTCGCCGGCGCCTTCGTCGCCCTGCTGGTCGGCGGCGCTGTCGACGCCCTGCGCAATGTCGGCCGACTGCGAGTGCAGGAGCACGTCGATCTTGGCCTTCTTCCAGTGGAAGCCGTCCTGCTCGTAACCGATATCCTTGATGGCGCGGCGGGCGGCGGCCTTGAACTTCGACGGATTGATGACGTCCTTGCCGTCCTTGTCCTTCTTCATCAGGCTCGGGGGCAGGCGGACTTCGCCGGCGATGACGACGCGGTTGGTGGTCGCCAGCGTTTCGCAGGCAATGCGCACGCCCCACGGATTGACGCCTGTTTTGGCCGCTTCGCGGTAGACCAGATCGACGATCTCGTCGGAGATGCGGTCGCAGACCTTATCTGGATGACCTTCGGCAACAGATTCGCTGGTAAAGAGATAATTCGCGCGCATTCCGGGATTCCCCTCAAAGAACAAAAGCTACCTAGTAGGTACTCAGTTCGAGGCCCGATGACAAGCGCAGAAGGACATAAATATATCTTTATATCTGCGGCAAAGTGACAAATTTTGCCCCAAAAACGTAGAAAAGGCGGCCTTTCGACCGCCTTTGGGATTCTGCGATTGGTGTGGCTCAGTCGGAGTCGGCCTCGGCTGCCAGAGCCTTCACCAGCTCCACGACCTTGCGGCGAACCTTCGGATCGGAAATCTTGACGAAGGCGCGGTTGAGCTGCAGGCCTTCGGAAGAGGAGAGGAAATCGACGACGTAATTCGAGCTGGAGGCTTCGGCCATGCCGCCGCCGGCGCCTGCATGTTCGCCGGGTGCGTCCTCGAAGAAAAAGGAAACCGGAACATTGAGGATGTTCGAGATGTTCTGCAGACGGCTTGCGCCGACGCGGTTGGTGCCCTTTTCGTATTTCTGGATCTGCTGGAATGTGATGCCGAGGCTTTCGCCGAGTTTTTCCTGGCTCATGCCCAGCATTGTTCGGCGAAGACGAATACGGCTGCCAACGTGGATGTCGATCGGATTCGGCTTCTTTTTGTTTTCAATCATGGTCGTGCCCTAGCTAAGAATTTCAACCTGTTTAACCGGCATGCCCCTGATCCATCCCAAACGCCACGTTGCAAGCGGTGAGAACCCACCTTTGAACATACGTCCGGAACGCCGATTGTCATCACTATGCAATTTTAGGGGTTTTTGGTCAATTCAACCCGGAAATAAAACCTCTACGAGAAACCAGCGCAATCAAAATGAGCAGCGCCTCGGTCAACCAGAAGTATGTTTGCCGGGGGAATGTCGTCCCCGCTTCTACGCCGAACCTATCAACAGTTGCATCAATAAAGCCGGTTTGTTCGAGATCGAGGCCGGCAATAATTTCCCCCTGTGCATTCACAATTGCTGAAATACCGCTGTTGGCGTCGCGAATCAGCGGCAGTCCGGTTTCGACGGCCCGCACCCGCGCCTGCTGGAAGTGCTGATAGGGGCCGGGCGTCGCACCGAACCAGGCATCATTGGTGATATTGAGGATCGCATTGGCGTCTTCGATGTCGCCGGTCATTTCATCGGGGAAAATGATCTCGTAGCAGATCAGCGGATAGAGATTGAGCCCGCCGGGCAGCGCCAGCAGGTGTCGGCTCACCGCCGCCGAAAACCCGCCCGGCATTTCGACGACGTTCTGGATGCCGAATTCGGTGAGTAGATCCTCGAAGGGAAGGTATTCGCCGAACGGCACCAGATGCACCTTGTCGGAAGCGGCGATGATCTGACCGCGGCCGTCGATCACATAGATGGAATTATAGTAGCGCGTCGGCGTGCCGGGTCCCATCTCCTCGGCGCGCACGGCCCCGGCGATCAGGATCTGGTTGTCGTCGAGCATATCGGCGATCCGTGTCAGCGCATCCTGGTTGTCGGTCAGGATGAAGGGGATGGCGGTTTCCGGCCAGACGATGATATCGGGCTTGCGTCCGCCATTTTTCGGTGCTTCGGCAGACAGCTTCAGATGCGTCTCGAAGATCGCATTGCGGTCGGCGTCGTTGTCCATCTTCGCCGCCTGGTCGATATCAGGCTGCACCAGCCGCACCACCGGCCGCTTATCCTCCGGCAAGGCTTCGGCCCGCGGCGCCACATAAAGGGCATAAGCGCCGTAGCCGAGATGGGCGGCAAACAGCAGGACGGCAAGCGCGATACCCGCCCGTGCGCCTTGCCGGGTGCCGGCAAGAGCCGGCGCAGAGAAGACGAAGACGGCAAGCGTCGTCACCCCCATCGCCCCGATCACATGCGCCGACTGCATCATCAGCGGAACCGGCATCATGCCGTAGCCGATGGCGTTCCAGGGAAAGCCTGTCAGGATTACGCTGCGAAGCCATTCCATCAGCCCGAAGCCGGCTGCCAGTGCGGCGATCCGTCCCATGCCGTCGGACCAGAAGATGCGGGCAAGGGCCGCCGCCAGCCCATAGAAAATCGCCAGACAGGCCGGCAGCCCGAGAATGGCGAGTGGCAGCGCCCAGGCGAATTCCTCCTGATCGACCAGCAGCGCATGGCCGAGCCACCAGAGACCGGCGACGAAATAGCCGAAGCCGAACAGCCAGCCGGTGGCAAATGCCGGCCACAGCCTGCCGACCAGGCCGCTATCAGGCGAAGCCGCGGCCCCGTCGATCAGCCAGACGAGCAGTGTGAAGGAGACGAACATTGCTGCGAAGAAGCCGAAGGGCGGCAGCGCCAGCACGGCGAATGCTCCGGCGGCGATGGCCAGCAGCGACCGTTTGAAACCCCAGACGAGGATAACCCTGTCCGCAAGCCGCTCCATGCGCACTCCCATCAAAAACCGCGAATCAACCCATTCGCAGTCTTTCAAAAAAGCGGCTCTTTGTCGTGTCAGTTGGCGGTCGATTCCGCCGGCCGGTCGTCGCCGGCATCGGAGCCGGGCGGGACGTCGCCATCCACCTTGGCGCGGCGGCGGATCGCATGGCGCTTGCGGGTGATGCGCAGCCGCTTGATGCGGCGCGGATCGGCGTCGAGGATGTGGAATTCGAAGCCCGGCAGCGCCTGCACGACCTCGCCACGCACCGGGATGCGGCCGAGCGCGGAGAAGATCAGGCCGCCCAGCGTATCGACCTCGTCGACCTGCTCGCTAATGTCGAAATCCGGCCCGATCGCTGCGGCGATCTCTTCCAGTTCGACGCGGGCGTCGGCGATGAAGACGTCTTCGGCGACCCGCTTGAACATCACCTCTTCGTCGTCATGTTCGTCGTCGATGTCGCCGACCACCATTTCGACGATGTCCTCATGCGAAGCGAGCCCGTCGGTGCCGCCATATTCGTCGATAACAAGCGCCATCTGCGTGCGGTTCACCTGCATGCGGCGCAACAGGTCGGAGGCCAGCATCGACGGCGGCACGAACAGGATCTTGCGGATGATGCCGGCTTCCGTCAGCGTCTTCTGCAGGTCGACGCGGGCGAGATCCAAATTCGGCTTGGCCGGCCGCGTGGTCTTCTGGATATTTTCGGGCGCAACCTCGATTGCCGGCAGCGCCGGCAGGGCCGCGGCCGGTTTCGTCGGGCCGCGGCGCTTGTTGCGCGCCTGCTTGGCGACATAGGAGAGCAGATCGCGGATATGCACCATGCCGCGCGGATCGTCGAGCGTGTCGGCATAGACGGGCATGCGCGAGCGGCCGGATTCCTCGAACAGGATCATCAGTTCGCCGATGGTGATGTTCTGGTCGACCGCCTCGATATCGGCGCGCGGCACCATCACGTCGGCGACGCGCACCTCGCGAAAGCGCAGGATATTGTGCAGCATTGCCCGTTCGTCGGGCGAAAAAGCATCGTTGCCGGCCGCATCGGTCATCAGCGCGTCGGCAAGATCCTCACGCAGCGAGCCCTGCTGCGGGCGAAGGATGCGCGCGGCGCGCGACCAGAAGGATTGAGATCGGCCGGATGGCCGACTACTACTGCCCGCCTCGTCCGAAGAGGAGGATGGCTCGGAGTCCTTGGCGTCTGCCGCCGGCTTCGTCGTAAAGTCGCTCATGGTTCCATTTTAAGGTCTTGACCCTCGTAGGGATCAGATAGGCCGAGCTGCGCCAAAATGCGAGTCTCCAGCCCCTCCATAATTTCGGCTTCGTCACTATTCATATGGTCGTAGCCGAGAAGATGCAAGAAACCGTGCACCAGAAGATGGGTCAGGTGGTCGTCGAAACTCTTTTCGAGCTCGATGGTTTCCCGCTCCACAGTCTCCCGGGCGATGATGATGTCGCCGAGCATCGGACCGGGCATCTTGCCGGGCCGAACCGGAAAGGCCGGAAAGGAGAGCACGTTGGTCGCCTTGTCCTTGCCGCGCCATTCGGCATTGATGTCCTGGATCGAGGCGTCGTCGGTGAAGACAAGCGAGACCTCGGGCGGCATCGTCGGGAAGGGCTGTTTCTCGCTGTCGCGGAGATAGATCACGGCTGCGCCGAGCACGCGTTCGCAAAAGGACAGCAGCGTCTCCTCGCCCGGCCAGCCGATGTCGTCGACGCTGATCTGGATGTCGAGTTCTGCCATCAGTCCTGCCGGCTGACCGCTTCGGCTTCGGCGGCATAGGTGGAATCATAGGCCCTGACGATGCGCCCGACCAGCGGATGGCGGACGACGTCGGTATCCTTGAAGCGCACGATCGAGATGCCCTCGACGCCGTTCAGAAGCTGCAGCGCCTCGACGAGGCCGGATTTGACGCCGCGCGGCAGGTCGATCTGGCTCGGGTCGCCGGTGACGATCATCCGCGCATTCTCGCCGAGACGCGTCAGGAACATCTTCATCTGCATCGATGTCGTGTTCTGCGCTTCGTCGAGGATGATGGCGGCGTTGGCAAGCGTGCGGCCGCGCATGAAGGCGAGCGGCGCGATTTCGATGACGCCGGCGGTGATCGCCCGGTCGACCTTGTCGGCGGGGATCATGTCGTAGAGCGCGTCATAGAGCGGGCGAAGATAGGGATCGACCTTTTCCTTCATGTCGCCGGGCAGAAAGCCCAAGCGCTCGCCCGCCTCGACGGCCGGGCGCGACAGGATGATCTTTTCGACCGCGCCGCGCTCCAGCAGTTGGGCGGCATGGGCGACGGCGAGATAGGTCTTGCCGGTGCCGGCCGGGCCGACGCCGAAGACCAGCTCGGCCCGTTCCAGCGCCCGGATATAGGCGTCCTGCGTCGGCGTGCGGGCAATGATCGTCTTCTTGCGGGTGGAAACCTGCGCCATCGTCAGCTTGGCCTTGCGCTCCATGGTGGGAAGGCTGAGCTGATCGTCGGCGGCGACCGCCATGCGGATTGCGCCCTCGACGTCGGATCGTTCCACGCTGCCGCCTTTCTGAAGTTTTTCATAGAGATAGTCGAGCGTGCGCCGCGCCTGGTTGGTGGTCACGACATCGCCTGTGATGACGACCGAATTGCCGCGGGCCCGCGCATCGATGTTGAGCCGTTCCTCGAGCAGCTTGAGGTTCTGGTCGAATTGACCGAAAAGCTCGCTGGCGAAGCGGTTGTTCTCGAACGTCAGGACGAAGTGATTGGAGTCGCTCGGCGTGCGGGGGTGGCGCGGTGAAGAAGAAACCAATTCTTGTCCGTTCAAGCGGTCGGGCTCCTTGGGTTAAACCGCAGCCTCTGCGCGTTCGGCAAACAGGCTGTTGTTTCCGGTTCCGGTGATTCGCACTTTAATAATGTCACCGATTTGCGATGCTTTTGCATCAACATTCACGGATTGAAGCCAGGGAGAACGGCCGATCAGCTGTTCCGGCATGCGACCGGGCTTTTCCAGCAACAGGTGGATCTCTTTGCCGATGCAGGATTCGGCAAATTCCTGCTGCTGCTTCAGGAGAAGCGCTTGCAGGCGTTCCAGCCGTTCTGCCTTGATCTGTTCCGGCACCTGGTCCTTCAGTTCCGCGCCGGGCGTGCCCGGCCGTGTCGAGTATTTGAACGAAAAGGCCTGTGCATAACGGACCTCCTCCACAAGCCTGAGTGTATCCTCAAAATCGGCGTCTGTCTCCCCCGGAAAGCCGGTAATGAAATCGCCCGACAGCGCGATATCGGGCCGCACCGTGCGGATGCGCGCAATCAGGCTGAGATATTCGGCTGCCGTATGGCGCCGGTTCATGGCTTTGAGGATACGGTCGGAGCCCGATTGCACCGGCAGGTGCAGATAGGGCATCAGCGCCCGGAGATCGCGATGGGCGTCGATCAGCCGGTCGTCCATGTCGCGCGGATGGCTGGTGGTGTAGCGCAGCCGCGCCAGGCCGGGGATCTCGGCAAGCCGGTAGAGCAGGTCGCCGAGGCTCCATGCCTCGCCGCGCGGCCCGGCGCCGTGCCAGGCATTGACGTTCTGTCCAAGCAGGGTGATCTCGCGCACGCCCCCCTCGACGAGCTTTTCGGCTTCCTCGACGATCTGGGCAACCGGCCGCGACACTTCCGAGCCGCGCGTATAGGGCACCACGCAGAAGGTGCAGAACTTGTCGCAGCCCTCCTGCACCGTCAGGAAGGCGGTGACGCCGCGGGCGCGGATCTTCCGGCTCTCGGCAATCGGCAGATGCTCGAACTTGTCCTCGATCGCATAGTCCGTATCGACGACGCGCTGGCCCTCCTTGGCCCGGCGCAGCGCCTCCGGCAGGCGGTGATAGGTCTGCGGGCCGATGACGACGTCGACGGCGGGCGCCCGGCGCAGGATCTCCTCGCCTTCGGCCTGGGCGACGCAGCCGGCAACGCCGATCATCATCTCCCGTCCGTCCGCCGCCTTCTTCTTTTTCATGTCGCGCAGCCGTCCGAGCGCCGAATAGACCTTCTCGGCCGCCTTCTCTCGTATATGGCAGGTGTTGAGCAGAACCAGGTCCGCCTCTTCCATATCCTCAGTCGGTTCATAGCCGTCGCGGGCGAGCGCATCGCTCATGCGCGTGGAATCATAGACGTTCATCTGGCAGCCATAGGTCTTGATGAAGACCTTGCGGCTGTTGGAACCATCGCGGAGCATCGGCTCCGGGGCCTGAAGGAGGGCGTTGTCCTGTGTCATGGCGCGCTATTTAGTGGTTTTTGCCGCCTGAGAAAATCGAAATCTTCTTTCAGGAGATTTCCCGCCCACGCAGGCGGCTATTTAAGAGATTGCGGATGCGCGAGGCGATGGTCGCGCTCACTTCCTTGCGATTGGTGTCGGCGCGGTATTCCACCGCCTCGCCGAAGGAAACCTCGGCGTCGATCGCGCCGCATCGCACGATATCGATCAGATGCGGCAGCAGCTCGATATCCCCCGGCCAGGCGGCGAGCGGCCGGTGATAGCGGCCCATGGCGATGCCGTGGACTCTTGTATAGGCAACCGCCACCGGCTGCACCACGACGGTTCCTGTGGGCGAAGCGGGCACGGCCATCGCGGCAGCGCCGAATAGCGAGGACTTGACCTCCAGCAGCCGGTTGCCGTCCGAGGTCGTGCCCTCGGGGAAGAGCACGACAATCTCGCCATCGGCCATCCGCCCGGCGATCTCATTGGCCTGATGGCCGGTCTTGCGCCTCTCCTCGCGCACGACGAAGACGCTCTTCTGCAGCTTGGCGAGCGTGCCGAAGATCGGCCATTCCGCCACCTCGATCTTGGCGATGAAGGCGACGTCGGCAACCGCCGACAGCACCATGATATCCATCCAGGAGGAATGATTGGAGCAGAGCATCAGCGGCCGGCGCGCTTCCAGCTGGCCGGTGACGCGGACGCGGATGCCGAGACAACAGCAGATGATACGGTGCCAGACGCGCGGCAGCCGGCGCCGAAGCCGCCAGTCGAAACGCAGGGCGAGCAGCTGCAGCGGCACGAGCACGATGCTGACGATCAGGATGACGACCGCAGCACAGGCAATGCGCAGCCAGGCGATCAAATGCTGGTCTCCCCGGCGGCCATTGCTTCAGAGGTCTTCCTTCTTCAGCGGAATGCCGTAGAGTTCCAGCCGGTGGTCGACCAGCTTGAAGCCGTGCTCGCGGGCGATGCGCTCCTGCAGCGCCTCGATCTCCGGCGAGCGGAATTCGATGACCGTGCCGGTCTTCAGATCGATCAGGTGGTCGTGATGCTCTTCCGGCACCGTTTCATAGCGCGAGCGCCCGTCGCGGAAATCGTGGCGGGCGATGATGCCGGCATCCTCGAACAGTTTTACCGTGCGGTAGACGGTCGAGATCGAGATCTTCGCATCGACCTTTACCGAGCGGCGGTAGAGCTCTTCGACATCGGGATGGTCTTCCGAATCTTCGAGGATGCGCGCGATCACGCGGCGCTGCTCGGTCATGCGCATGCCGCGTTCGGTGCAAAGCTCCTCAAGGGTCTTGGCTACATCAGGCATGGCCCGCCTTCAAAAGATATTCGTCCTGCGACAATGCCGGACGGCGTATGCGCCCGCCAGCATGTCATCTCTCTGTCAGGGAACTAGCGAAGAACGCGCTTCATGACAAGCGCCGTGGAGAGGGCGCCGTTTTCCTGCTTGTAATAACCCTTGCGTTCCCCGACCTTTTCGAAGCCGAGCTTGCGATAGAGGCCAAGCGCTGCCGTATTGCCGTCGTCGACCTCGAGAAACATGCTCTCGCCGCCGCGGGCGCGGGCTTCCCGCATTGCCGCCTGCATCAGCCGCCAGCCAAGCCCGGCGCGGGCGACCTTCGCCTGCACGGCGATCGTCAGGATCTCCGCCTCGCCGGCGACATGGCGGGCGAGGATGAAGCCGGGAAGCGGCTTTTTCAGGATGGCGTTGGTCTGACGGGCAACGAAGCCGAACACGGTGTCCTGCATCAGCAACCCGTGAAATTCACCATCGCCCCAGGGCCGGGCAAAACGCTCGCCGTGCAGGACGGCGACATCGCGGCAATCCTCGCGCTCCATGGCGATGATCTCGAATTCCGGCTTCAGCGTCAGATAGGCTTCCAGCATCGTCATACTCGTCGGACAATCGCATACCCGGCCTGCGGCTTGGCATCGGGTCCGCGCAGATAAAGGGGCTTCGGCTTTCCGGCATCGGGGGAGGCGGCAGCACCGAGGCGCGCCACGACGGAGATCGGGAAATTGTTGCTGTGATCGCCATGGGCGCCCGCCTTCAGCAGCGGCGTCGCCGAACCGGTGATCTCGCCGTCGAAACCGGCGGCAAAAGCCTGCGCTTGCGCAAGGCTTAACGCCCGTGGCGCGTCGAGGGCCGAACCGTCTGGTGAGAAGGACTGGAGGTAAATTTCGTCCCGCTTGGCGTCCATCGCGGCCAGCACGGCGCGGCCGGGCGTCTTTTCGCGCTGGGCTGATGCCATGACCTCGAGCGTGGTGACGCCGACGGCGGGCACATTGAGGGAAAGCGCAAAACCGCGGGCTGCGGCAACGCCGACGCGGATACCGGTAAAAGAGCCGGGACCGATGGTGACGGCAATGCGGTCGATATCGGAAAGCGCCATATCAGCCTGATCGAGCGCGCGATCGACGATACCGATCAGATGTTCAGCATGCCCCTTGCCGATCATGTCCGATGCCTCCCCCAGCATCGTATTCCTGCCGCTGTCGTAAACGGCGGCAGCGCAGTCTACACCTGCCGTGTCGAGCGCCAGAACAATCATGCCATCAATTTCCGAAAAATCTATTGTCGCCCGATGATAAATTCATCCGGCCGAACGGGAGATGAACGGCCGGACGAACTCACGTTTTTAAGCGGCAATCACTTCCTGCACTTCCGGAACGAAATGGCGCAGCAGGTTCTGGACGCCGTGCTTCAGCGTTGCCGTCGAAGACGGGCAGCCGGCGCAGGAACCCTTCATGTTCAGATAGACCTTGCCGTCCTTGAAGCCGCGGAAGGTGATGTCGCCGCCGTCTTGGGCAACGGCGGGGCGCACGCGGGTCTCCAGAAGCTCCTTGATGGTCAGCACGATCGACTCGTCGCCTTCGTCAAAAAACTCGTCGCCGGCGTCAACGTCTTCCGAAAGGATGGAGGCATCGCCCATGACAGGCTTGCCCGACATGAAATGCTCCATGATCGAGCCCAATATAGCCGGCTTAAGATGCTGCCATTCGGCATCGTCCTTGGAGACGGAAATGAAATCATAGCCGAAATAGACGCCGGTGACGCCCGGTATTTCGAACAGGCGGGCGGCGAGCGGCGAAGCTTCGGCCTCCTCCGCACTGCGGAACTCGGCCGTGCCGTTTTCCATCACCACCTTGCCCGGCAGGAACTTCTGCGTGGCGGGGTTCGGCGTGGCTTCGGTCTGAATGAACATCTGGGTCTCCATGCGGCGGCCCATGGCCACGCCGTCTTTAGAACTCTTCAAAAGAAGATAAGCCGTTTGCCGGTGCCATTCAAGAGATTTTTACTCAAGAAATTATCAGCAGAGGGCGTCGATTTCCTCATTGGTCAGCGTATCCGGCAGCACGGTGACCGGGATCGGAAACGCCGCCGCGCGGCCGGCGATCGACGAGACCAGCGGTCCCGGGCCTTCCTTCGCCGAACCGGCGGCCAGAACGAGGATCGCCACATCGCGGTCGTCCTCGATCACGGCATTGATCTGTTCGGCCGCACCACCTTCGCGGATGACGATCTCCGGCTCGATGCCGATCGTCTCGCGCACGATCTGGGCGATCTTGGCAACGACCGCCTCGGCCTCCTCACGCGCCTCGGCCCGCATGATCGCCTCGACGCCGAGCCATTGCTGGAAATCCCCGTCGGGAATGACGTAGAGCAGCACCAGCCCGCCATTGGAATTCTTCGCGCGCCGGCCGGCATAATGAACGGCGCGCTGGCATTCGGGTGTACCGTCGATCACCGCCATGAATTTGCGGCGATGACCTTCGAGCCGTGAGAGTCGCTTCGATACCATGGCGCGGACTCTGACACCCGAAGCGGAAAATTTGCAAGCCCAGTTTTTCCCCTTCTCCCCCGGGAGAAGGTTCTCTTCTCCCCCGCCGGGGGAGAAGAAGAGATCAACCTCAGTAGAGGAAGCCGATCACGTCGCGGACTTGGCTCATCGTCACCTCGGCGCGGGCCCTGGCGCGTTCGCCGCCCTTGCGCAGGATGGCGTCGATATGGCTGGTATCGTCCATCAGCCGGCGCATCTCGCCGGTGATCGGCGCCAGCACATGGATGGCGAGATCGACCAGCGCCGGCTTGAAGACGGAGAATTGCTGGCCGCCGAATTCGGCAAGCACCTCGGCCTTCGATTTGTCGGCCAGCGCCGCATAGATCGCCACCAGATTGTCGGCTTCCGGCCGGCCCTGCAGCCCGTCCACCTCGCTCGGCAAACCATCCGGATCGGTCTTTGCCTTGCGGATCTTCTTCGAGATCGCGTCCTCGTCGTCCATCAGGTTGATGCGCGAGAGATCGGAAGGATCGGATTTCGACATTTTCTTGGTGCCGTCGCGCAGCGACATGACCCGCGGCGCCGGTCCGCCGATCAGCGGCTCCACCATCGGGAAATAGGCATGCACCGGCTCGTTGCCGACGGTGATGTCGATGCCATAGCCGGTCTTGCGAATATGCTCGGCATAATCGAGATTGAACTTCATCGCGATATCGCGGGCAAGCTCCAGATGCTGCTTCTGATCCTCACCAACAGGCACATGGGTGGCGCGGTAGACAAGAATGTCGGCGGCCATCAGGCTCGGATAGGCGTAAAGGCCGAGCGAGGCCTGCTCGCGGTCCTTGCCGGCCTTGTCCTTGAACTGCGTCATGCGGTTCATCCAGCCGATGCGGGCGACGCAATTGAAGATCCAGGCAAGTTCGGCATGCTGCGGCACGGCCGACTGGTTGAAGACGATATGTTTTTCCGGATCGATGCCGGCGGCAATGAAGGCGGCGGCGATCGAGCGCGTCTGGCTCTGCATGTCCTCATGCACGAGCTGGGCGGTGAGCGCATGCATGTCGACGACGCAGTAGATGCAGTCATTGCCCTCCTGCAGCGCCACGAAGCGGCGGATCGCGCCGAGATAATTGCCGAGATGCAGATTGCCGGTCGGCTGCACGCCGGAGAATACGAGTTTCTTGAATTCGCTCATGTCGTCCTCAATAGGCTGGTGGAGGGCCCCAGGGCTGTTCGCCCATGTTGCTAACGCCGCGGCTTATGCACGGGCAGCCGATCGCAATCAAGAGGTTCAGGCAGCGGCATGCTGGATCAGATCGAAGCTGTTGCCATAGGGATCGGCAAACACTACGACCGTGCCGTAAACCTCATGCCGCGGCTCTTCCAGAAAGCGCACGCCGGCTGCAAGCATCGCGGCATGGTCGCGGGCGAAATCATCGGTCTTGAGGAAGAAGCCGACACGGCCGCCCGTCTGATTGCCGATCGCCGCCCGCTGCGTCTCGTTTGCGGCCTGCGCCAGCAGAAAGGCTGCCCCGTCTCCAACCATGGCTCCTCCTCTGGGCTTCACCACCACCCAGCGCTTGCCCTCCGGCTGCGGCTCGTCCTGAAGGCAGTCGAAACCGAGGGCGCCGCAATAGAAAGCCTTGGCGCGGTCGTAGTCGTCGACGACGAGGGTGACGAGGAAAAGCGACTGGATCGTCATGTCATATCTCCTGATTGAGATGTTTATTCCTGGTTGGTTCGGTAATATCCGTTATTTTAAGCCGAATTGATCAAGCGCCTTACTTACAATTGAGTATAAAATTTCACAGAAAAGCTTTTATTGAACTGAAAATCCTCGACCGCGCAGGGGCGTGCGATGGCCGCCCTGTCAACCGCCAGGAGGAACCATGCAGACCGCCAGTTTGCTCACCATGGCAGGCCTTTTCGCCCTACAATCCGCAACCAGCGCCGTCGGTCAAGACAGCAAACGGCCGGTCATTCATCTTCCCAAGCAGGAGGCACGCCTTGCCTACACGGTCCAGACCGTCAGTGTCCGCACCGGCTGTTTTCCCGCACGTCTTCAGGCGGTGCTGTCGCATATCGCCGCAAAAACCGGACGCCGGCCGATGATCACCTCCGGCCTCCGGTCGCATCCCCGCCGCCATGGCTCCCTGCATGGAAAATGCCTGGCGGCCGATATCAGGATGCCGGGCCTGTCGGAACGCTCCATCATCGCAGCCGCCAGAAGCGCGCCCGGCATCGGCGGCATCGGCACCTATTGCAACGGCATCGTCCATGTCGATGTCGGGCCGCAGAGGCGATGGGTCGATTGCTGACGTTGATCCGGGATACTACCCCTCACCCTAACCCCCAAACGGGCAGAAGGTGGCGGCAGCCGGATGGGCCGACACCGGCAATCTCTAGCCTTGTGCATCCTCTGCTGCCGCCGGCTTGCGGTTCAGATTGCGGCGGATCATGCCGAGATCGGCGCCGCCGATCAGGAAGGCGGCGGCGAAATAGACCAGCATGGAAATCGCAATCAGCAGCCCCAGCGTGCCGATCTTGGTCAGCAGCGGCGCGCCGGAGGCGAGCCACGGCGCAAAATACTGCTTGAGGAAGACGATGGCCGCCCCCATGACCGCCGCGGCGACGATCAGCAGGGCGGTGCGTTTTGCCAGCGCCCATTCCCATGTCAGATGGCCGCGGCGCAACAGCGTGGTGAACAGCAGCACGGTGCTGATCCAGCCGGCGGTGGCTTCGGCAACGGCGATGCCGGGCGCGCCCATAAAGGGAAAGAGGGTGAGTGCCGTGGCGCAGTTGGTGGCAACGGCGACCGCCGAAAAGCGCATCGGCGTCTTGGTGTCCTCGCGGGCATAGAAGCCCGGCTGCAGCGCCTTGATCAGCACGAAGGCCGGCAGGCCGATGCCGTAGATCGCCAGGATCGCGCCGACGACGGCGGTGTTTTCCTGATGGAAAGCGCCGCGCTCGTAGAGCACGCGGATGATCTCGTCGGAGAGGATCCACAGCGCGAAGGCGGCAGGGATCGTCAGGAACAGCACGAATTCGATCGAGCGGTTCTGCAGGTTTCCAGCTTCGCGCAGATTGCCGCCCTTCAGCGCCCGGGCAAGTTCCGGCAGCAGCACCACGCCGACGGCGACGCCGACGACGCCGAGCGGCAGCTGATAGATCCGATCGGCATATTGCAGCGCTGCGATCGCGCCGTCGCGGGAGGAGGCGATTGCCTGGCCGATCAGCTGGTTGATCTGCGTGATGCCGCCGGTGACCGCCGCCGGCACCGCAAGGATCAGCAGCCGCTTGACGTTCGGGGTCATCTTCGGGAAGCGGAAACCGATGCTCATGCCGGCTGCAAGCACGCCGATATAGACGACGGCGAGCTGCAGAACGCCGGCGGCAAGAACGCCCCACGACAGATACCAGGCCGTCGCAAGCGGATCGGCGCCGGTATAGAGCGCATAAAACAGCGCCCCGATCATCACCACGTTGAGGAAAACCGGCGCGATTGCGGCGGCGAAGAAATGATGCAGCGAATTCAGCATGCCGCTCATCATCGCTGTCAGCGACATGCACATCAGATAGGGAAACATCACCGCCGCCATGCGGATGGTGATCGAGAATTTGTCGGGATCGTCGGCAAAACCCGGCGCAATGACGAAGCGCACCAAAAGCGGCATGGCAAGCTCCATCACGATGGTGATGAGGAGCAGCACCGAAAACAGCACGCCGAAGACTTCTTCCGAAAACCGCTTGGCGCCCTCCGTGCCGTTCGCCTCGATCTCCTTGGCAAAAAGCGGCACGAAGGCAGCATTGAAGGCGCCCTCGGCAAACAGCCGGCGAAACAGGTTGGGGAAGCGGAAGGCGGCGTAGAAGACGTCGGCCATCGGCCCGGTGCCGAGTGCGGCCGCCATCAGCGTTTCGCGGGCGAAGCCGAAGATGCGGCTGCCGAGGGTGGCGCCGCCGACAGTTGCGAATTTCTTGACGAGGCTCATGCGTATAGGCTCATGCGTGTGGGGCTCATGCGGGCGAATCGGCTTTCTTGTCGGCTGACGGCGATGTCCGGGCGGTGGCGGCCGGCGCGATGATGCCGGAGGGCATGCGCTCGCGCAGTTCGTCTTCCTCCTCGGCCATGACGGCCTTCATCCGGGCGGTGATGTTGGCGCGCTTGCTGTCGCCGGAGATCTTCTGTCCCACAAGGTCGGTGACGTAGAAGGTGTCGATCACCTTCTCGCCAAAGGTGGTGATGCGGGCAGACTGGATGTCGAGCGACAGGTCGGAGAGCACGGCGGTGATCTCAGACAAGAGGCCCGGCCGGTCGAGGCATTCGACCTCGATGACCGTGAATTTGTTCGACAGGCTGTTGGTGATGTTGACCGACGGCGGAATGACGAAGGCCTTGCTCTTCTTGCGGTTGCGCGCCCGCGTGGCAATGACCTCGGGCAGCCGCT
Source organism: Rhizobium sp. BK619 (assembly GCF_014195245.1). Taxonomy (NCBI): domain Bacteria; kingdom Pseudomonadati; phylum Pseudomonadota; class Alphaproteobacteria; order Hyphomicrobiales; family Rhizobiaceae; genus Rhizobium; species Rhizobium sp. BK619. The sequence goes on from NZ_JACIBH010000003.1 coordinate 364,695, forward strand.
TGCGGCCGGACAGCACGTCCTCGATCATCCGCCCGATCGTCGCGGCCCGGCGAAGCTCGTCGGCATCGTCGGTAAATTCGCGGCTGACATGGATGGTGTCGAGCGCCCGACCGTCCGACGTCGTGAAGATCTGCGCGTCGACGATATTGGCGCCGGCCGCAGCACAGGCGCCAGCGATAACGGCAAGAAGGCGAGGATGGTCGGGTGACAGCACGGTGATTTCGGTGATCGCGTGGAAGCTGTCGGTGCGCACCGTGGTGGCGAGCGCCTGGCCTGATTTGTCGGCCTGGCGGATGAAATGGGCGTGGCGGATCTGGTCCTCAAGCGGCACGGAGAGCAGATAGGGCTGGTAGTGCAGCTTGGTATAGGTATTGCGGTCCTTCTGGCTCCAGTCGGCAAGGGCGGCATGCAGCGCCTCGGCGGCGGCGTTGGCGCGCTCCTTGCGGGAGACTTCCGAAAAACCGCCGGCCAGCAGCAGCTCGGTTTCATAATAGAGCGTGCGCAGCAGCTGGCCTTTCCAGCCGTTCCAGACGCCGGGGCCGACTGCGCGAATATCGCAGATCGTCAGGATCAGCAGCATCTTCAGCCGGTCGAGCGACTGCACCCGGTCGGCAAAATCGGTGATCGTCTTGCGGTCGGTGAGGTCGCGGGTCTGCGCCACCATCGACATGGTCAGATGTTCCTCGATCAGCCAGACGACGATTTCCGTCTGCTTCTGCGACAGGCCGAAGCGGCCGCAGAGCTTGCGGGCGACGCGGGCGCCGGCAATCGAATGATCCTCCAGGCGGCCCTTGGCGATGTCGTGCAGGAGAACTGCGACAAAAAGCGCCTCGCGGTCTTCGATGCCTGAGAACAGCTTGTTGGCGAGCGGATGCAGATCCTCGGCGCGTGCCTGATCGATCTCGGAGAGAACGTCGACGGTGCGGATCAGATGTTCGTCGACCGTATAGTGGTGATACATGTTGAACTGCATCATCGCGACGATCTTGCCGAATTCGGGGATGAAGCGGCCAAGCACGCCGGCCTCGTTCATCCGCCGCAGGATGAGCGCCGGATCGCGCTTCGACGTCAGGATCGACATGAACAGCCGGTTCGCCTCGTCGTTTTCTCTGAGCCGGTTGTCGATGAGGGCAAGCGAACGGGTGACGCGTTTCAGCGCGTCCGGATGGAATTCCAGCCCGTTGATGTCGGCGACGTGGAAGAGCCGGAGGATGCTGACGGGATCGCGCTTGAACACGTCGGCATCGGCAAGCGCGATGCGGCCGCGATCCTCGACGAATTCGACGCTGCCGGCGATCTTGCGGTTGCGATGGGTGAAGCGGCTGATGACGCCGGTCAGGCCCGGGATCGACTTCGCCTGCTGGTCTTCGAGTGCCGCGCAGAGGATGCGGGTGAGATCACCGACGTCCTTGGCGACGAGGAAATAGTGCTTCATGAACCGCTCGACGGCCGAAAGGCCCGGGCGGGTGTGGTAGCCGAAGGCTTCGGCGATCTCGCGCTGGATGTCGAAGGACAGGCGCTCCTCGGCCTTGCCTGTGAGGAAGTGCATATGGCAGCGCACCGCCCAGAGAAAATCGTCGGCTTTCTCGAGCAGGCGGTATTCGTGCTTCGACAAGACGCCGAGCTTGACCAGCTCGGCCTGGTCGCGCACGTGATAATAATATTTCGAGATCCAGAACAGCGTGTGCAGGTCGCGAAGCCCGCCCTTGCCTTCCTTGACGTTCGGCTCGACCAGATAGCGCGTATCGCCGGCCTTGCGGTGGCGCTCGTCGCGCTCGGCAAGCTTGGCGGCGATGAACTCAGGGCCGGTGCCGGTGACGATTTCCTTGTCGAAGCGGGTCTCGAGCTCGGTTTCCAGCCGCTGCAGGCCGCAGATGTAGCGCATCTCGAGGATGGCAGTGCGGATCGTCATGTCGGACTTGGAAAGCGCGATGCATTCTTCCACCGTGCGGGTGGCGTGGCCGACCTTGAAGCCCATGTCCCAGAGCACGTAGAGCATGAATTCGACCGCCTTGTGCGTCTCCTCGGTCGGTCGCGGCGGGAAGAGGAAGAGCAGGTCGATATCCGAGCCGGGCGCCAGCGTGTCGCGGCCGTAGCCGCCGACGGCGGTGACCGCGAACTTGTCCTTCTGCTGCGGAAAGATATGGGCGGTGGCGAAATTGTAGAGGACGGTGATGATCTGGTCCTGCAGCCAGGAAATCCGGTAGGCGCAATTCAGCCCACCGCCGTCGGCCATCAGTGCGGCCCGCGCCTTCTGCCGGCCTTCCGTGCTTGCTTTTTTCAGCACCGCCAGCAGGTCGGCGCGCAACACGTCCGGCCGGTTGCGGTTGGCCTCGGCAACGGCGTCGCACTGCTTCTGCAACAGCTCGACGTCGAGAATATGGGAAAAATCAAGCTCGCGCATCGCTGTCGCCGGGGCGGTTTCCTGTTCATGCCGGGCGGCCGCATCCGGGCTCGCCTCGTGTTTCGTCCGCATGCGCTATAACCCCTTTATCAGGCGATTGACACGGGCCCTCATACTGCAAGAACCTTTAAATTTGGCGAAATGGTGTTGGTCAGCCACGCGACGGCTTTCCTGAAAACTCAGGTGGTGGCCCGCGCATTCAGCAAATGCAGCACCTGCCGCGTCTCTCGCATGATCTCTTCAAGCGACTGTCTGTCGCACTCGCGATAGCCGGCCTTGGCGATCGACGTTCCGAGTTCCGAGATCATAGCGCAGCAGCGGGTAATTTTCAGCATGCCGATCGGCGACGTCCAGCCGCGCGCATTGCGGTCGGCGTCGGCGCTGCGCATCGTGTCGAGCATGGAGCAGATGAGCGAGAGGCGCTCCGTTTCGCGTATCAGCTTTTCCATGAACATCGCGTGCCGCTGCCCTATTTCAATTTTTTCTTGAGGTCGTAAAGCGCGTCCATTGCCTCGCGCGGCGTCATGTCGTCAAGGCTCATCGCCTTCAGCGTCTCCTCGACCTTGGACGGTCCGCGAGCGGTATCCTCGCGGCGCACCGCCACCTGGAAGAGCGGCAGGTCGTCGATCAGCTGGCTTGCCGGGTTCTTGCGGTCGGCATCCTCGAGGCGGGTGAGCACATCGCGGGCCCGCGTCACGACCGAGGCAGGAAGCCCGGCAAGGCGCGCGACCTGGATGCCGTAGGAGCGGTCGGCCGCCCCCGGCCCGACCTCATGCAGGAAGATGACGTCGCCGTCCCATTCCTTGACGCGCATCGTGGCGTTCGATAGCCGGCCAAGCTTTTCCGAAAGCACGGTCAGCTCATGGAAATGCGTGGCGAAGAGGCCGCGGCAGCGGTTGGCCTCGTGCAGGTGCTCGACGGAGGCCCAGGCGATCGACAGGCCGTCGAAGGTGGCGGTGCCGCGGCCGATCTCGTCGAGGATAACGAGCGAACGGTCGCTCGCCTGGTTGAGGATCGCAGCGGTCTCGACCATCTCGACCATGAAGGTGGAGCGCCCGCGCGCCAGGTCGTCGGAGGCGCCGACGCGCGAGAAAAGCCGGTCGACGATGCCGATATGGGCTGACGTCGCCGGCACGAAGGAGCCCATCTGCGCCAGGATTGAGATCAGCGCGTTCTGCCGCAGGAAGGTCGATTTGCCGCCCATGTTCGGGCCGGTCAAGAGCCAGATCGCGCCGTCCTTGTCACCTGCCTTCGGCGAGAGATCGCAATTATTGGCGACGAAGGGGCCGCCCGCCTGCCGCCGCAGCGCCTGTTCGACGACCGGATGGCGGCCGCCCTCGATGGCAAACATCTTCGAGCCGTCGACCTGCGGACGGCAATAGGCCTGCTCCTCGGCGAGAAGCGCCAGACTAGCTGCAACGTCGATGACGGCAAGCGCCCGGGCGCCGGATTTGATCGCCTCGGCTTCCGCAACCACGGCGGCCGTCATCTTCTCGAAGGCGGCGAGCTCGATCGTCAGCGCCCGGTCGGCGGCATTGGCGATGCGGCTTTCGAGATCGGCAAGTTCGGTGGTGGTGAAACGCATCGCGCTCGCCATCGTCTGGCGGTGGATGAAGCGGGCCTTGGCCTCAGCCGTGTCCGTCATCGGCGAGGCATTGCCGGCGGTCACCTCGATGAAATAGCCGAGGATGTTGTTGTGCTTGATCTTCAGCGACCGGATGCCGGTTTCCTCGGCATATTGCAGTTGCAGGCCGGCGATCACCCGGCGCGACTGGTCGCGCAGCGCCCGGACCTCGTCGAGCTCGGCGCTGGCGCCGTCGCGCAGGAAGCCGCCGTCACGCTTCAGCAGCGGCAATTCGTCGGCAAGCGTCTCGGCCAGCAGGGTTTCGAGCGCTGCGGGAAGGGCCTGCAGCCCGGACAGCGCCTGGCCAAGCTCTTCCGGCAGCATCGCACTTGCAAGCATGGCTGCCACGTCGTTCGCCGCTTGCAGGCCCTGGCGGATGGCTGAGAGATCGCGCGGGCCGCCGCGGTCGAGCGCCAGGCGGGATAGCGCGCGCGGCATGTCGGGCACATGTTTCAGCGTGTCGCGCAGATTGCCGCAGAGCGAGGGTTCGTCGATCAGGAAGCCGATCGAATCGAGCCGCGCATTGATGCGGGCGGGGTCGGTCAGCGGCGACATCAGCCGCTCGGCCAGAAGCCGCGCGCCGCCGCCGGTAACGGTGCGGTCGATCGCTTTCAGCAATGAGCCGTTGCGGTCGCCCGACAGCGTGCGGGCCAGCTCCAGGTTGGCGCGGGTGGCGGGATCGATGAACAGCGTCGACGCCGCACTTTCCCGCTCCGGCTTTCCAAGCGGCGGCCGCTCGGCGATCTGCGTCTTCTCGACATAGGCGACGGCGGCGGCCGCCGCCGCCAGTTCGGCGCGCGAGAAGGTGCCGAAGCCATCGAGCGTCGAGACACCGAAATACCGCGCGATCCGGCCTTCGGCGCTGGCGCTGTCGAAGAGCACGGCAGGCTGCGGCACCGCGGTGCGGCCGAGCACGTCGAAGACCGGCTTGAGTTCCGGATCGTGGAAGATCGTCTCCGGCAGGATCAGTTCGCGCGGATCGATGCGCAGGATATCGGCAAGCAGCCGCGAGGCTTCGGTTTCGGCCAGCCGGAAGACGCCGGTGGAAATATCGATCCAGGCAAGCGCCAGCAAGGGCTCTGCCCCGCCGCGAATGCGGGTCAGCGCCATCAGATAGTTGGATTCCGAGGGCGAAAGCAGCTTTTCCTCGGTGATCGTGCCCGGCGTGACCAGACGGACGACATCGCGCTTGACGACGGATTTGCCGCCGCGTTTTTTCGCTTCGGCGGGATCCTCGATCTGCTCGCAGACGGCGACGCGGAAACCGAGCGATATCAGCTTCTGCAGGTAATCGTCGGCCGCATGCACCGGAACGCCGCACATCGGGATATCCTGGCCCATGTGCTGGCCGCGCTTCGTCAGCGTGATGCCGAGCGCGCGTGAGGCTTCCAGCGCATCCTCGAAGAACAGCTCGTAGAAATCGCCCATGCGATAGAACAGCAGCGAACCCGGATTGTTCGCCTTGATCTCGATAAATTGCTCCATCATCGGCGTCGCCGAGGCACGGCTTTCCGCCGTGGCAAGCTCGGCAGCCGAAAAGGCTTCATTCTCTGTGTCTATTCGTGCGTTCACGGAGGTGCAGTTTTTCCCAAAAAAACAGGTGCCAACCCTATCCGCGCGCCGCTATAGATGACAACAGCATTTGAGGAAGAGCGAAGCGTCGCCCACAGGACGTTGGAGGATTTATGCCCGATATCGATAAGAAAGACCGGCCGGCGACATCAGTTACCGACCAGGAGGCGCTCGATTTTCACGCCACGGGCCGGCCCGGCAAACTGGAAGTCGTCCCGACCAAGCCGATGGCGACCCAGCGCGACCTGTCGCTTGCCTATTCGCCGGGTGTCGCCGTGCCCGTCAAGGCGATCGCCGCCGATCCGCAGACGGCTTACGATTATACCGCCCGCGGCAATATGGTCGCCGTCATTTCCAACGGCACGGCGATCCTCGGTCTCGGCAATCTCGGCGCGCTGGCCTCCAAGCCCGTCATGGAAGGCAAGGCGGTGCTGTTCAAGCGCTTCGCCGACGTCGATTCGATCGACCTCGAAATCGATACGGAAAATGTCGACGAGTTCATCAACTGCGTGCGCTTCCTCGGTCCCTCCTTCGGCGGCATCAATCTCGAGGATATCAAGGCGCCGGATTGTTTCGTCATCGAAAGCCGGCTGCGCGAGCTGATGGATATTCCCGTCTTCCACGACGACCAGCACGGAACGGCGATCATCGCCGCCGCCGGCCTGATCAACGCGCTGGAACTGACCGGCCGCGACCTGAAGACGACCAAGCTCGTCTGCAACGGCGCCGGTGCTGCGGCGATCGCCTGTATCGAGCTCATCAAGGCGATGGGCTTTGCGCCGGAGAATATCATTCTCTGCGACACCAAGGGCGTCATCTATCAGGGTCGCACCGAGGGCATGAACCAGTGGAAATCGGCGCATGCGGCAAAGACCGATACGCGCACGCTTGAGGAGGCGATGGACGGCGCCGATGTCGTTTTCGGCCTGTCGCAGAAGGGCGCCTTCTCGGCCGAAATGATCCGCTCGATGGCGGATCGGCCGATCATCTTCGCCATGGCCAATCCCGATCCCGAAATCACCCCGGAGGAGGTGGCCCGCATCCGCGACGACGCCATCATGGCGACCGGCCGCTCGGACTACCCGAACCAGGTCAACAACGTCCTCGGCTTTCCCTATATCTTCCGCGGCGCCCTCGACGTCCGCGCCTCGACGATCAACGACGCGATGAAGATCGCCGCCGTCAAGGCACTGGCAAATCTTGCCCGCGAGGATGTGCCGGATGACGTGGTTGCCGCCTATCAGGGCAACCGGCCGCGCTTCGGCTCGCAATACATCATCCCGGTTCCTTTCGACCCGCGGCTGATCTCGGCGATCCCGGTCGCGGTCGCGGAGGCGGCGATCGAAACCGGCGTCGCCCGCAAGGTCATCACCGACATGGCGGGTTATGCCCGCGAGCTGTCGGCGCGCCGCGATCCGATCGCCTCGACGCTTGCCAGCCTCTATGAGCGGGTGCGCCGCCGCCCGAAGCGGATCGTCTTTGCCGAGGCCGAGGAAGAACAGGTCCTGCGCGCAGCACTCTCTTACGCCAACCAGCAGCTCGGCACCGCCATTCTGCTCGGCCGTGAGGACCTGATCCGATCGACGGCCGAACGCGCCGGCATCGATCTCAACCGGCCGGGGCTGGAAATCGTCAATGCTCGTATTTCCACCCGGGTCGAGGCCTATATCGACTATCTCTATGCCAGGCTGCAGCGGCACGGTTATCTGCACCGCGACGTCCAGCGGTTGATCCACAACGACCGCAACCACTTCGCCGCCACCATGGTGGCGCTCGGCGATGCCGACGGCATGGTGACGGGCATCACCCGCAACTATTCCACCGCGCTGGAGGATGTGCGCCGCTGCATCGATGAAAAGCCTGGCCACCGCGTCATCGGTGTCTCGCTGGCGCTCTGCCGCGGCCGCACGGTCTTCGTGGCCGATACCGCGGTGCATGACATGCCGACGGCCGAGCAGCTTGCCGATATCGCCGAGGAGGCCGCCGGTCTGGCGCGGCGCATGGGTTATCAGCCGCGCGTCGCCATGCTTGCCTATTCCACCTTCGGCCATCCCTCCGGCGAACGCTCCGAGCGGGTGCGCGAGGCGGTGAAGATCCTCGATAAGCGCCGCGTCGATTTCGAATATGACGGTGAAATGGCCGCCGATGTCGCACTGAACCGCAAGGTGATGGAGCAATATCCCTTCTGCCGCCTCTCCGGTCCCGCCAACGTGCTCGTCATGCCGGCTTTCCACTCGGCCTCGATCTCGACCAAGATGCTGCAGGAACTCGGCGGCTCGACGGTGATCGGCCCGATCCTCGTCGGTCTCGACAAGCCGGTGCAGATTACCTCGATGGGCGCCAAGGACAGCGACATCGTCAACATGGCGGCGATCGCCGCCTATGGCGCGGGTTCGTAAACTCTCTGCCTTCTGTGAGACGCATTTCGTGCCCGGCCGACAGCACCTCGGCCGGGCACGGCTTTTTGTGGCTTACGCACCCAGGAGACGGTTGAAAGGGTTCATCCGATAAGTCATACTTTTGATGCGATAACCTTATACGCGGGGCATAATTTTAATATTTCATCAGCCGTTTGGGTTCCCATGCCGGAAAATGCATCCGCCAATTTCAGCCCCCGATTTCAGGGGGCTACTTTCGACGACATGGTCGAGGCTCTTACCAAGGGGTTCGGTTCGTTCGACGCATGGCGCCATGGTCGAGAGAAACCCCTCGACTGGAAGGTCGGGTTTTGGGGTGATGAGAGGTTGTCGCTGGTCAGCAATCAGGATTCCGGCGGCTGGGGTGCAAGAACGGGACAGGGAACGCCGGAAACTCTGGCCATCGTCGTTCCGCGCACCGGTGCTCTCGCCGTAACCTTTGGTCGGACTGTGGCCGAAGCAACACCCGGGCGGCTGTTGTTGATGAACAATATTGAGCCGGAACGGGTTTCCGTGAGGGCAGCACCGCACCGCTCGGACACACTCAGTCTGAGCTGGACGATCCTGGCGCAGACCGTCGCCTCCGTCTTGGAGACCCCGCTGATCGGGTCATTGGACTTGGTGCCGGTCGTTGATCGTTCCACGGCAGCGGGACAGTTGATCGGCAATCTAGCCCAAACGATGATCATCGGCATGCGCAACAACGGCCCGCTGCTTCACTCGCCGATTGCCATGCTGAACCTGATGCAGATGTTTGCCGATCTGGTGGTGCGCACGATTCCTCATCGGCTCTCGCATCTTCTTGACAAGAAAATCCACCTGATCGCGCCGCGGCACGTCCGTCGGGCAATTGAATTTATGCATGCGAACATCGCACAGCCGTTGACAATGCAGAGTGTCGCGGAGGCGGCAGGCATTTCCATTCGCGCTCTGGAAGTCGGCTTTCGCGCCTTCAAGGGAACCACGCCGTCGGCCTACCTCAGGACGGTCCGCCTGCAAGCGGTCCGGGAGGATCTGCGCGATCCTTCAAACCGGCAGCCGTTGCGGGACATCTGCTTGAAGTGGGGGTTCTTTCACCTCGGCCGTTTTGCGGCAACCTATCGGGCGGCGTATGGCGAGAACCCGTCGGACACGCGAAGGCGATTCGAGATATGAAGGCGCGCCATCAGCGAGCCTAAAGCGCGTCGCGATCTTTCAGTTCTAATGCATGTCGCCCGGAAGTGTGCAGCGGTTCCGGGATAACGACATGCATCGAAACAAAGAGCTTTAGCTCGCGAAGCGGCCGGCGTCGGCGCCGTAATAATTCAGGTAGCGGTCGGAAATGCTGGAGATCGGCAGCACGATCAGCACGTCGGTCGTGTTGAAGGCGTGATCGACGACGGCGCTGGAGCCGACCATCGCGCCGAGGCGCATGTAACCCTTGATCAGCGGCGGCAGCGCCATCAGCGCCCGCTTCGGGTTGACGGCCTCGACCGGCATCAGGTCCATGTTGCGGGCGAGATGCGGCAATGCGCTGACGGCCCATTCGTTCTTCGCCAGCACATTATGGTAGAGGAAAGACAGCGCCAGCGCATGGCTTTCCAGATAGACGCCGGGGAACGAAGCGCAGCCGAACATGGCGCTGACGCCGTGCTTCAGCGCATAGGCCCAGTTGCCCTGCCACAGAAGCTCGACGGTGCGTTTGGTGCGGTATTCCGGCAGCACGCAGGAACGGCCGAGTTCCATGAAGCGCTTATCCGGATGTTTGGCGAGGAGGCCCTCGATCTCGAATTCGGAAGCCGAGTAAAAACCGCCATTGGCGATGGCGACATCCTGGCGCAGCAGCCGGTAGGTGCCGACGATCTGGTCTTCCGGGTCACCCTCGATCGTGCGGTCGAGAACGAGAAGATGGTCGCAGAAGGCGTCATAAGCATCGACATCGCGCTGGCGGCGCATGGCCTCCAGCGGCAGTTGCGCCTTCATTTCGTCGACGAAAACGCGGTAGCGCACGGCCTGGGCGGCATCGATCTCGCGCGCCGTGCGGGCAAGCCGGGTTTCCAGATTGCCGATGCGGCCGAGGATGTCGCCGTCCTTCTGCGCAGCCGCCGTCGAGGGCGGTGCAGCCTCGGTGGTGTCACGATTCAGGATGTCGATGGCGGACATGGCGATTCTCCCGTTGCCGGCTTATCGACGCCATAAAACACTTCTCTGCGACAGGAAAGTGACATATTGAATTTGTGAACGCAAGAAGCATGCCGGGCCCGCGGCACGTTATCGCGCCTCCGCCCGGCGGGCGGAAAGTGCGGCGACCGCCTGCACTTCGGTCAGCAGCCGCACCGGATCGACCGGCTTTACCATCACCCGGTTGGCGCCGTTCAGCAACACCTGGCGGCGCGATTCGTCGCTCTTGTCGGCGGTCAGCACAATCACCGGTACCGAAGCCAGATCGAGCCGTCTTTCGTGGCCACGCAGGCGTCCGAGCATGTCGATGCCGTTGCCGCCGGGCATCGACAGGTCGCTGATGATGATATCGGGCCGGGCATTCGCCTCGCAGAGAGCGCAATCGAGCAGCGCCTCGAAATCCTCGACATGGCGCACCTTATGCCCGCCCTTCTCCAGCACGACGCGCACCAGCATGGCGTTGATCGGATCGTCCTCGCCAAGCAGGATGTTGAGCCCGCTGGCGGCAACCATTGTCTCCGCCACAGAAAGGCCGAAGCCCGGCTGGTTGTCGTTCAGCGCGTCGCGCTTTTCCATGCCGCGCATGCGCCCGCGCAGCACGTCGATCAGCGACTGTTCGCGCAGCGGCCGGATGAGCCAGGCATCGAAGAGGTCGAGCGGATGGGCGCTGCGTTCTTCCGGATTGACGAGCAGGACCTTGCGCAGGCCAAGGGCGGCGATTTCGGCGCGATCGGCAAGATGGGCGGCAAATTCCGCCGACATGCGATGGTCGATGATGATATCGGTCGGCCGCTTTCCGCTATCGGCCAAGCCGAGCAGCGTCGCCCGCGCGCTCTCGCCGTCGGCGACGAGATGGCAGAGGCCGCCGAGCGTGGTGATCGTCTCGGCGATGGCGGTGCGCGCAGCACCTGTCGGCGCCAGGAGCACGACGCTGTTGCCGGCAAGCAGCGTATTGCGCCGGTCGGGGCGCTCGCTGCCGATATCGACAGGGAAGCGGATGGTGAATTCGCTGCCTCTGCCCTTTTCGCTGGCAACCGTCAGCGTGCCGTTGAATTCGCGCATGATGCGGGCAGAGATGGCAAGGCCGAGCCCGGTGCCGCTGCTCCTGTCGGCAACGGTCCCGCCCTGCTCGAACTCGCCGAAGACACGCGCCTGCTCCTCCGCCGTCATGCCGGGGCCGCTATCGGTGACGGTGATCGACAGGTCGTCCGCATCGAGCGACGCGCGAATGAAGACGCCGCCGACCTGGGTGAACTTCACCGCATTGCCGATGACGTTGAACAGAACCTGGCGCAGCCGCGCCGGGTCGAAGCTCATATTCTCCGGCACGTCTGAGGATACCGTGGCGCCGATCTCGATGCCTTTTTCATGCGCCCGGTGGGCGAGCATCTCGACAACGCTTTCCAGAAGCTTGCGCAGCGATTCCGAGCGCGGGTGCAGCGCGAAGCGGCCGACCTCGATGGTGGAGAAATCGAGCAGATCCTCGACGAGCTGCGTCAGTGCATGGCCGGACTGGCGGATATTGGCGAGATAGTCCTGCTGCTCCTGCGTTAGCCGCGTCTCGGCGAGCAGATGCGTCATGCCGAGCAGGCCGGAAAGCGGCGTGCGCACCTCGTGGCTGACGGTGGCAAGCAGCCTCGATTTGGCGGCGCTGTTATATTCGGCCTTCTGGCGGGCCTCCTCGCGGCCCTGCGCGATCAGCCGCTCGTCGGTCACATCACGCGCGACGCTCTGCAGCAGCAGCCGGCCGTTTGCCGGGTCGCGGGTGACGACGTCGCGCCAGAGAAAGATGCGCTGGCCGTCCGGCGTCGAGATCTCGACATCGAAGCAGTGCGGAATCGGGCCGGGGCGAAAGGCAAGTCCGATCTCCTCGCAACTGTGTCCTTCCGGACGCAGGCGCCCGGTCAGGCGGCGAAACGTATCGTTGGCGGAGATGATGCGCCGGTCCATGCTGCGGCTGACGGTGATATCGCCGAGCACGTCGTGGACGTCTGCAAACAGCTTGGCGCCGTCGTTCCAATCCGGCAGGGATTTGCCGCCGCTGGGGGGCCTGCGCCGGCGAAACATCAGGACGGCGTAGCTGGCGATGACGGCAAGGCCGAGGACGACAAGACCGCCCGAAAGCAGCAGAGGATCGCCGGCATGGGCAAGCAGCGTCAGGATCATTGCGGCAAGCAGGCCGGCGCCCCCAAGCCAATAGACCAGCAGGCGCCGTGTCGCTGCAGACCCCACCTTGCCGTCATCGGCCGCTTGAGGCGCCGATGCGCCGCGTCGCGAGAAGAACTCCGCCATCCGCTCTTCACGCGGCTTGGCGGCGGGTCCGCCGAAGGCGGCGGACAATCTTTCCTGCAACTGTCCCAGATTCTGCATGCAATCTGGCTAACATGAGGCCTCTTCCGAATGCCTTCAGGAATTCGATAAGATTTTAGCGGCCGGCCTTTTTCGGCAGCAGCAGCTCGTCGAGAATGACGCAGCCAGCCCCGATGGTGATGAAACTGTCGGCGAGATTGAACACCGCGAAGGACCAGCTGTCGGTGTAAAACAGGATGTAATCGATCACGTGGCCATAGGCGAAGCGGTCGACGAGATTGCCGATCGCGCCGGCGATGATCAGCGCGTAACCGAGATGGGCGAGCCAGCGGTCTTTCGCCGTGCGGTACCACAGCCAGATGACGAAGGCGACGATGATCAGCCGCATGCCGACGATGAACCAGCCATCCATGCCCTCCAGCATCGAAAAGGCGACGCCGAGATTATAGGTGCGGTAGAGTGCCAGCATCGGAATAACCGGCACGGCCTCCTGCAGCGGCAGGTAATGATCGACAGCGATCTTGACGATCTGGTCGAGGAGAACGGCGACGATGATGAAGAAGAGGATCGGCGCCGGGCGTGAAAACAGCGCGGGGCGGGCAGGCGTCAGTTCGGTCATTTGCCCTCGGCAAGTGAGAGGAGATGGCGGCGCGCCTCGAAAAGCATGACGGCGGTGGCGACGGCGAGGTTCAGGGAATCGGCGCGGCCCTGCTGCGGAATGCGGGCAAGCGCGTCGGCTTGCCCGGCCAACTGGTCCGGCAGGCCGGATTGCTCATTGCCCATCAGCAGCACGACGGGCTTTTTCCGGTAGTCGATGGTGCGGTAATCGACCGCGCCGGCAAGATGCGTCGCGACCACGGAAACGCCGGCCGATTTCCGCCAGGCGATGAACTCCTCCGGTGTTGCCCGCGCCACCGGAACGGCAAAGACCGAGCCCATGGTGGCCCGCACCGTTTCGAGTGAAAAGGGATCGGTGGTCTCTCCGACCAGAATGATGCCGGAAGCGCCGGCCGCATCGGCTGTGCGGATGATGGTGCCGAGATTGCCGGGGTCACGCACCCGGTCGAGCGCCACCCAGGTCTCGCCATCCCTCGGCCGAATGTCCCGCAGCGGCATCCAGCGCTGCTCGAAGATGCCGACGACCATCTGCGGATTGTCGCGCCGGGTGATCGAGGCGATCACCTTTTCGCTGACTTCAAGCACCAGCCCGCCCGAGGCGACGGTCCTTGCCGCCATCTGCTCGACCAGCGGCTTGCCCTTGGCGGCTTTGGCATAGACCAGCGTGCGGATCGTCCAGCCGAGTTCGATCGCATCGATGACGAGCTTCAGGCCTTCGGCGAGGAATGTTCCGCTTTCCTCCCGCGACTTCTTGTTCGTCAGCGCCTTGATGTCCTTGATGATCGGATTGGCCAGCGAGGTGACTTCCTTCACCTGCCCGACCCTGCGCGGTCCCTGATCGTGGAAGTCCTTGCTCATTTCGGCACCCAGCGGGAAAAGAGGGAGGTGGAAAGCGCGCGGCCCGGCGTTTTGCCGTCGAGTCCGGCTTCGCGGATGACCAGCTCGCCGGATTCGACCGCGCCGCCGGCGCCCCGCATCGTCTCGCGCATCAGCTCGTGGATCGAATAGAAGCTGGCGCGGATCGAATAGGCGGTCAGCACCAGGCCGACCGCCTTCGGCGACAGGATCTCGCGGCAGACATCGAGCATCAACGGCAGATGCTCGAAGAGATGCCAGACTTCGCCGTTCGGGCCGCGGCCGAATTTCGGCGGATCGGTGAGGATGATGTCGTACTGGCTGCCGCGGCGTTCCTCGCGCAGGATGAATTTCATCGCATCCTCGCAGATCCAGCGGATCGGCAGTTTCTCCATGCGCCCGAGCGCCTGGTTTTCCCGCGCCCAGGCGATCGCCTTCTTCGAGGCGTCGACATGGGTGACTTCGGCGCCGGCCGCGGCGGCAACCAGCGAGGCGACGCCGGTATAGCCGAAAAGGTTCAGCACCTTCAGCGGCCGGCCGGCCTTTTCGACCTGCTCCTTCATCCAGCTCCAGTGCACGATCTGCTCGGGGAAGACGCCGACATGACGGAAAGAGGTGAAACGGCCGAGGAAATCGACGCCAAGCAGGTTGAGCGGCCAGGTCTCGCCGAGCGCCTCCTTCGGGAAGCGCCAGCGACCGCTGCCTTCCTCGTCGGTGTCGCCGGTGAAGGCGGCATCGACTTTTTCCCAGACATGCAAGGGCAGCGACGGCCGCCACAGCGCCTGGCCTTCCGGGCGGATGATACGGTAGGGGCCGTATTGCTCCAGCTTTTCACCGTTGCCGCTGTCGATCAGGTGGAAGTCGCCGGCCCCGAGCGATTCGAGGATCACCGGCACGCGCTCAGCCGGTCGCTCGCCGCTGCGTGTCATCAGCGGCCGTTCGGGGGCGGCAGGCACGGCAGCCTCGCGCACAGTCTCGCGGGCAGCCGCAGGCCGCGCGACCGGCTTCGGCGGCCGACTGGCCCGATCGTCCCTGCGGCTTTCACCGGAAGGACCTGATGTCTTCTTCTGGCCCGGCCGGCGTTCTTTTTGTTTCAACGTGCTCTTCCGCGTCTCTGTCGGGATATGGTGAGAGCGCCTGCATCTTCTGCAGCGCCCCTTGAATTATGCAGTAGCCCAGAAAAGCGTGCCGGATCAACTGCGCGCCGGCGCGGCATGTATTTCAAGCCTCGGTTGACCGCCTGCGAAGCCAGCTTTCCGCCGCATAAAGGGCTGCGACATGCATCGACTGCATGATGACCGTGCCGGACTGGAGGTCGCTGAGGATGGCGGCAAGATCCGCAAACAACAGCTCGGCCTTCTCGCCGGGGTCGAAATGCGGTTCGCCGGCCCGGCTGAGGCCGAGTGCCAGCCAGCTCGTCACCGCGTTGCTGTGGCTTGCGGCATTCGGGTAGGAGGTGAGCAGTTTGACGAAGGTCGAGGCCTCATAACCGGTCTCCTCCCGGAGTTCGCGCCGGGCTGCCGCCATCGCCGCTTCGCCGGTCTTGCTGTCGCCGGGCTCGACACCGCCGGCGACGAGCCCGTGGATGATCTCGCCGCGGCCGTGCCGGTATTCCCGCGTCAGCAGCACGCGCCCGTCGGGCATGACAGGCACGACGTTGATCCAGTCGGGATAGTCGAGCACATGGAAGGGCGCGACGACGGTCCCGTCGGCGGTGACGCAGTCGTCGCTTCGCAGCCGGATCCAGCGGTCCTCATATGTGATGCGGCTTGCCGTCACGCTCCACGGCTTCAATTCGTCACTCATCGCCAGTTCCTTGCTCCGGAACGAGCGGGATAACATTCCTCTCCGCCTGGCAAAAGCCTTTCCCGCTGGGATAAGGTGAACGAATCGGAGATGGGGCTGTCGAATGGATTTCACCGGCGAAGAACGCATCGCCGCACCGCGGGATGTCGTCTGGGCAGCGCTCAACGATCCCCAGATCATGCGCGGCTGCATTCCCGGCTGCCAGGGCATCGAGCGGCTGTCGCCGGATACCTTCGAGGCGACGATCAAGGTCAAGTTCAGCCTGCTGTCGGCCACCTTCCATGGGCTGCTGACGCTGTCCAATGTCGATGCGCCGAACAGCTACACGCTGTCGGCCGAAGGCAAGGGTGGTCTTGCCGGCTTCGCCAGGGGAGCCGCCGATGTCGTGCTCGAAGAAAGCGGTGCCGAGACCACCCTGCATTATCGGGCAAAAGCCGAGCTCGGCGGCAGGCTTGCCCAGTTCGGCGCACGCCTGCTCGATGCGACCTCACAGCGGCTCGCCGAAGGGTTCTTTTCGGATTTCAATGCCGCCGTCGTCGCCAAGATGGCGGCCGGCTGATCCCGGCCAGACGCCACGCGCTTTGGGCTTGGCGCGGCATGGACCATGGGTTAAATCGACGTCATGACGTGGACAATCAGGCCGCCGCGGGCGGAAGACCAGGAAATGCTCGCGGAGATTTATCTTTCCGTGCGCCGCGAAACATTCGTCTGGGTCGATCCCGGCAAGTTCCATCGTGAGGATTTCGCCGCCCATACCAATGGCGAGACGGTCTTCGTCTGCGAGCATGAAAACAGTGGAGTAGCCGGCTTCCTGTCGCTCTGGCCGGCCGATGATTTCATCCACATGCTCTATATCAGCCCGGATTTCCAGGGCTTTGGCGCCGGTACGGCGCTGCTGCAGGCGCTGCCGGAATGGCCAGACCACCGCTACCGGCTGAAGTGCCTGGTGAAGAACCGGCGGGCGAAGGCTTTCTACCTCGCTCACGGTTTCCGCGTGACCGGCAACGGCACGTCGCCGGAGGGCGACTATGAGGAACTGAGCTTTTCTCCGGTCTGACCGCTGCCGAAGCGTCGCCGAAACCGAGCCGGTTATCGTGCCGGCAGCTGCCCGGCGATTTCCTCGGCGCGGCTCTTGTGGCGGTCGGCCTCGCCCTGCCAGCGGATGGCTTCCTTGGCCTCGGTGCGGGCGCGTTTGCGGTGTTTGCCCTGGCTGAACCAGGTGGCGGCCGAGCCGATCAGCATGCCTGCGATCAGCGCAACGACCAGGAAGACGAAGAAGGGTGCAGAAACCGCAAGCACCTGATCTTCCGGCCGGAATGGATTGAAGGCGAGCGTAACGCTTTGCCGGTTGGCGACGCAGAAGACGATGAGGATGACGCCGAGCGGCAGCAAAATCAATAGGTTGACGATCTTCTTGGCCATTGGCGCTCTCCATGCGTCGGATGGCGCCGCCCTTTCTGAGCGGCGCAGTGTAACTACGCATCGGCCCCGAAAATCGATTCCGATTTTCGGGGCCGATGCGTTAGCAGAATAGGAAAACGGTCTTCGAGATCAAGTGCGGATTCGCCGCAGGCGGCGTGCGCCGCTCAATCCTCTTCGTCGGCCTGGCCAGGATTGAGCCGCTCGCGCAGCTCCTTGCCGGTCTTGAAGAAGGGAACCCACTTCTCCTCGACGAAGACGGTATCGCCGGTGCGTGGGTTGCGGCCGGAGCGGGACGGGCGGTTCTTGACCGAAAACGCGCCAAAGCCGCGCAATTCGACGCGGTTGCCCGCAGCCAGTGCATCCGTGATCTCGTCGAGAACCGCGTTGACGATATTCTCGACGTCGCGATGATAGAGATGCGGGTTGCGCGCTGCAACAATCTGCACCAATTCGGACTTGATCACGTTCGCCCCCTTAAATTATTGATTTCTTATCAATCGCGGCCAACCTGCCAAACTGAAAGCAGCCCGTCAAGAAGCAACTTTGGGGGCAGGATTCCATTGATATCCTGGCCTTTCAAGAGATCATCATAACCGAAGATCGTAATCAACCGCGAAACAGCCCCAGCGAGCAGAAAGGGCGTGTTGCTCTTCTTGTCCCAGTCGACCATCGGCAGGTCGGCATCGACGCCGCGCGATTTGAGATAGGCCCGGATTTCCGGCTCGCCGCCGATCGTATCGACGAGTTTCACCTTCAGCGCCTGGCGGCCGGTATAGATCGTGCCGTCGGCGAGTTTCAGCACCTCGTCGCGCGGCAGCTTGCGCCGGTCGGCGACCAGATCGACGAACCAGTTATAGCTGTCGACCACCATGTTGCGGATCATTGCCTTGGCCTCCTCGCTCGCCTCGTGGAACGGCGAGGGCTCGGCCTTCAGCGGCGAGGATTTGATCTCCTGCAGCGAGACGCCGATCTTGTCGAGCAGCGGCTGGATCTGCGGATACTGGAAGATGACGCCGATCGAGCCGGTGATCGAGCTGTCGCCGGCAATGATCGTATCGCCGGCGGTGGCGATCATGTAGCCGGCGGACGCGGCAAGCGTGCGCACGTCGGAGACGACGGGTTTCTTGGCTGCGATCGCGCGGATCGCCTTGAAGATCTTTTCGCCGCCATAGGTGGTGCCGCCGGGCGAGGAGATCGAAATCACCGCGGCCTTCACCTGATCGCTGGTCTCGACCTTCTTCAGCCGCTCCAGAAGCTCGTCATCGTCGACGATCAGCCCCGATATCGTCACATGGGCGATATGCGGACGCTCTGTTCCGGCATTGCCGAAGGCGAAGCTGTAGAAGGCCAGACTAAGCGCCACGATGAGGGCGACTGCGACGATACGCCAGAAGCCGAGCTTGCGGCGCAGCCGCCGGCGATCGGCGATGATCGAACTGTCCATGAGAAACCTCCAGCGCTGGCCCGGCTTCGGCATGCCGCCGATCGATCCGGTGAAATAGGTGGCAGCGGCGCGTACGAATGCCACTTTTTGATGTTTTTCCGTTTTGTTGCTTGTTGCAGAAAAAATTCCATATTGGCAAGCCAATGTAATAATGCGAAACGAACTGTGATTGGCGGCCGGCTTTGTTACGAGGCGCGGCAATCACCGCACATGGAACGAGACCTATGCTCGATACCCTGAAGAACAACGGAAATGCCGCCTATGCGGGCTCCGGCCGGAGCGCCTATGGCGATGCGTTGTTCCATTCCGCCCGCGTGCGGCGGCTGAAGATTTTGCTGCCGGTGGCAGCCCTCATCATCGCGGCTGCCCTCCTGGCGGTGGCGTTGGTCAGCATCTATCTGCCCGAAAACGTCAAGTTCGAAGGCGCCAAGATCGAAAACGGCAAGGTCGTGATGGAAAAGCCGGCGATCGCGGGCCGCAATTCCGACGGCATCAATTATTCGATGCTCGCCGAACGGGCGTTGCAGGATATCCGCAATCCCGATCTCATCACGCTGGAGACCATCAAGGCCGCCGTGCCGATGAATGACGGCCTGATCGCCCGCGTCGTCGCCTCGACCGCCGATTACAACCGCGCCACCGACAACCTGCATATGACCGCTCCTTTCACCCTGGTGCTGAGCAGCGGCCTCAACGCGAATTTCCAGTCCGCCCGCCTCGATATCAAGGGCGGAAACATGCGCAGCGACGACCCCGTCACCATCACCAAGGACAATGCCTCCATTGTTGCGAAGACGCTCCAGATAACCGATAAGGGGCGGGTGATCACATTCGAGGGGAATGTTCGCATGAATGTCGATCCATCCACCATCCATAAACAGGGCACTTAACCAGCCGGGTCATCCATGACAAAAGATTGTCGCATTTCCACTTGCAAGACTGGCTTGGCGTTCATTGCCGGCGCATTTGCCCTTGTTCTGACGGCCTCGGGCGCGGGCGCGCAGCAGGCGGCCACGATGTCGGGCATGAAGCTTTCCAACGACCAGCCGATCCAGATCGAAAGCGACAAGCTGGAAATCCACGATCAGGAACACACGGCTTTGTTCACCGGCAAGGTCAAGGTCGTTCAGGGGACGACGACGATGCAGTCCGGCAAGATGACCGTCTATTACAAGGACAAGGCGGCCAAGCCGGCCGCCGACGGCACGCAGCCCGCCGCGCAGCCGCAGCAGTCGGCCTCGCTGGCATCGGGCAGTGCCGATATCGACAAGATCCTGGTGACCGACAAGGTCCTGCTGACATCGGGCACGCAGACGGCGACCGCCGATGACGGCAAATTCGATATGGCCTCGCAGACATTCATCCTCACGGCGGATCAGGGCAACAAGGTTATTCTGTCGGATGGGCCGAACGTCTTCACCGGCTGCAAACTGACCGTTCACATGCAAACCGGTCAGGCGGAGCTTGAAAGCTGCGGCGGGCGTGTCCAGATTCAGCTCGATCCAAAATCGCAGCCGAATGCGCAGCAGAAGCAGAACTGAGAAGCCGGCCTCCCACGTGAAATTATCATCGCTATCCACCATGTTCGGCCAGCCCGAGCCACAAGCTGCGGGCGGCGCCGACAAAAGCCGCTATCAGGGAACGTTGATCGCACGCGGTCTGACGAAGACCTATGCGACGCGGCGCGTCGTCAATGGCGTCTCGCTGGTGGTGCGCCGTGGCGAGGCCGTCGGCCTGCTCGGCCCGAACGGCGCCGGCAAGACCACCTGTTTTTACATGATCACCGGCCTCGTGCCGGTGGATGAAGGCACGATCGAGATCGACGGCAACGACGTCACGAAAATGCCGATGTACCGCCGCTCCCGCCTCGGCGTCGGTTACCTGCCGCAGGAAGCCTCGATCTTTCGCGGCCTGACGGTAGAAGAAAATATCCGCGCCGTCCTTGAAGTGCACGTCAAGGACAAGGCCGAGCGCGAGCAGAAGCTGAACGAGCTGCTGGAAGAATTTCATATCCAGAAGCTGCGCAAGAGTGCCGCAGTTGCCCTGTCGGGCGGTGAGCGCCGCCGTCTCGAAATCGCCCGCGCGCTGGCGACCGACCCGACCTTCATGCTGCTCGACGAACCCTTCGCCGGCGTCGACCCGATCTCGGTCGCCGACATCCAGAATCTCGTCCACCACCTGACGGCGCGCGGCATCGGTGTTCTCATCACCGACCACAATGTGCGCGAGACGCTGGGTCTGATCGACCGGGCTTACATCATCCATGCCGGTGAAGTGCTGACGCATGGCCGGGCGAATGACATCGTCAACAATCCGGAAGTGCGCCGGCTTTACCTCGGCGACAATTTCAGCCTCTGAACGGCCGATCCTTCAGAAATTCACCTTGCGGCATAGTTCCGCTTGACCAAATACAACAAAAGAGCAATTTTTGGGCCAAGTTGGATTTCCGTGGCCTGAAGCCTTGATCGGACGCGGTTTCCCGGAGGAATTGAGGGAGTTTCGCGTCCGTCATGGCACTGTCCGCCAGTCTTTTCCTGCGCCAGAACCAATCGCTGGTGATGACACCGCAGCTGATGCAATCCATCCAGCTGCTGCAGATGACTCATGTCGAACTCACCCAGTTCATCGCCCAGGAAGTGGAGAAGAACCCGCTGCTCGAATTTCCGTCGAATGACGGCGAGGCGGGCGCAGAACGCGGTGAATCCGAGGACGAGCCCTATGGTCATTCTCCGGAGGATGCGGGCTCGGACGATGGCTACGACAACCGCACCGACGCGCTCTCCAGCGACTGGTACGACAATGGCGGCAGCGCCAGCACCAGCCGTCTGAACGACGAGCTCGACGCCAACTATACCAATGTCTATCCCGATGACGGCGCGCCGCAGCGCCTCGATGCGCCCGAACTCGTCGGCCAGTGGAAATCGATGCCGGGCAGCGGCGGCGAGGGCGCCGATTACGACCTCGACGATTTCGTCGCCGGCCAGGTGTCGCTGCGCGATCATCTTGCCCAGCAAATCCCCTTCGTCCTGCCCGATATGGCCGATCGGCTGATTGCCCAGAACTTCGTCGATCAGCTCGACGATGCCGGTTATCTGCAAGTCGATCTCGTCGAGACCGGCGAGCCGCTGGGCACGAGCCTGACTGCGGCCGAGCGTGTGCTTGCCGCCCTTCAGACGCTCGATCCGCCCGGGGTTTTCGCCCGCAGCCTCTCGGAATGCCTGGCGATCCAGCTGAGGCAGAAGGACCGGTACGACCCCGCCATGCAGGCGCTGGTCGAAAATCTCGAACTGCTGGCGCGGCGCGATTTTGCCACGCTGAAGCGGCTCTGCGGCGTCGATGAGGAAGACCTTCTCGATATGCTCGGCGAAATCCGGCAGCTCAATCCCAAGCCCGGCAGCGGTTTCGAGACCGGCGTTTCCGAAGCGATCATGCCCGATGTGGTCGTCCGGCCTTCCCTCGAGGGCGGCTGGCTGGTCGAGCTCAATCCGGATACGCTGCCGCGCGTCTTGGTCAACCAGTCCTATTTTGCCCGCGTGACCAAGAATGGCGACGATCACGCCTTCCTTTCCGAATGCTTGCAGAGCGCCAACTGGCTGACGCGCAGCCTCGACCAGCGGGCAAAAACCATCATGAAGGTGGCAAGTGAGATCGTCCGCCAGCAGGATGCCTTCCTGCTGAATGGCGTCGACCACCTGCGCCCGCTGAACCTGAAGACGGTCGCCGAGGCGATCAAGATGCACGAATCCACCGTCAGCCGCGTCACCTCGAACAAATACATGCTGACGCCGCGCGGCCTCTTCGAGCTCAAATATTTCTTCACCGTCTCGATCAGCGCGGTTGCCGGCGGCGACAGCCATTCGGCCGAGGCGGTGCGTCACAAGATCCGCGCGCTGATCATGCAGGAGAGCCCTGACGCGGTGCTTTCCGACGACGATATCGTCGACATGCTGAAGAAGGGCGGTGTGGATCTCGCCCGCCGCACGGTTGCCAAATACCGCGAGGCTATGAACATCGCCTCCTCGGTCCAGCGGCGCCGCGAAAAACGCGCGCTCGCCAAGGTCGCCGGTTTCTGACGCCGCAATGCTTCGGTCTTGATCGAAGCATCCAGCTCCAAATCCCCGTTATCTCTCCGACGTCTTCAACGAACTGGGGAAAGCCGACCATGACGCCGCAAAATCCGAAGCTTGCCAGGGAGCTTCTCCTGCTGCTGGCGCTGGCGACCCTCTGGGGGTCCTCCTATACTTTCATCAAGATCGGTGTCGAGACGATCCCGCCGGTGACTTTGATCGCCGTCCGCACGCTGATTGCCGGCGGCATCCTGCTTATCGTCCTTCGCTACCGGCGAATCCGCCTGCCCACTGACGGCGAGACGTGGCGGCGGTTTGTCGTTCAGGCCTGTCTGAACAGCGTCATTCCCTTCACGCTGATTGCCTGGGCGGAACAATCCGTTGATGCCGGGCTGGCGGTGATCCTCAATTCGGCAACGCCGATCTTCACCTTCCTGCTGACCGTGCTGATAGCCCGCCATGAGCAGGTGACGGCGCGAAAGCTTTTCGGCGTGATATCAGGGCTTGCCGGCATCTGCCTGGTCATCGGCGTCGAGGTGCTCGGCGGTCTCGGCGAAAGTCTGCTGGCGCAGCTCGCCATCATCCTGGCGACCGCCTGCTATGCGGGTGCGGCGATTTTCAGCAAGAACTTCAAGGGGCTCGATCCCGCCGTGCCGGCGGCCGGCTCGTTGATCTCGGGCGCCGTCATTCTCTTGCCGGTCAGCCTCGTCGTCGACCGGCCGTGGACGCTCGATCCCTCGGCCGCATCGATTCTGGCGCTGCTGGCTCTTTCCGCCTTTTCGACGGCGCTTGCCTTTGCGATCTATTTCCGTCTCGTCCAAACGTTGGGCTCGGTCGGGACGACGTCGCAAGCCTATCTCAGGGTGCCGATCGGTGTCGCGATCGGGATCGTTTTCCTCGGCGAAAGGCTGAGTCCGACGGCCTGGATTGGACTCGTTTGCGTCATTTTCGGTGTCGCAGCCATGACGATCCCGGCGCGGGTTAGAGCAACCACAGCGAGAATCAACTAGAAATCGTTGGCAAGCGGCCGGTGAAATATGTTGTAATTACAGTATAATCGCTGCGTGCCTCGCGTGTATTAGTGATGCCGATTTTTCGCCCTATTGACTTTTCAACGGCGGCTGGCTAGAAGCCCGCCGCAATCGATGCCGCAAACGGCGTCTGGAGTTATCCCCAGCATCAGAAGGGCACCAAGGACCAGCAGGCTGACGCCGATCTTGCTTGAGATTGCGCGAAGTGCTTGGATGAACCTGAGGCTTGGCGTAAACTGATACCCGCAAACGACGATAAGAAGGGAAACTCCATGAGTGTGCGTGTGTCCGGTAAACATATGGAAATTGGTGACTCGTTCCGTCAAAAGATCGAGGACCAAATTGGTATGGCCATCACGAAATACTTCGACGGGGGATATTCGGGTCAGGTGACCGTGGAAAAGGCGAGTTCTCGTTACTCGGCAGACTGCAAGCTTCATCTCGACAGTGGGGTGGTGCTGCATGCGGCCGGCGAGGCGACGGACCCGCTGCTGGCTTTCGACGCCGCTTCGGAGCGCATCGAAAAGCGGCTGCGCCGCTACAAGCGCAAGCTGAAGGACCATCATGCCGGAAACCATCTGAACGGTTTTGCAGAAGTCTCCTACACGGTCATGGATTCCGTTCCTGACCACGAGGATGAAATCCCCGACGATTTCGCGCCCGCCATCGTCGCCGAAAGCACGAAGCAGCTGAAGACCATGTCGGTCGCCACCGCCGTGATGGCGCTCGACATGACCGACGAGCCGCTTCTCCTGTTCCGCAGCCCCGGCAAGGAACATTTGAACATCGTTTACCGTCGGCACGACGGAAATATTGGCTGGATCGATTCAGCCAATATCAAAGGCTGAGATCAGGCGGTGAGCGGCGGTATCGCCGCCGCTCGTTGCATTTGATCCCGGCGACAGAAGGAAAAAGAAATGGCATTGGCAGATTTGCTCCATCAGGATGCGATCATTCCCGCCCTCAGAGTAAATTCCAAGAAACAGTTGCTTCAGGAATTGGCCGCTAGAGCCGCCAGGATTACCGGGCTCTCCGAACGGGAGATCTTCGACGTCATCCTGCAGCGCGAACGCCTTGGCTCGACCGGCGTCGGCAACGGCATCGCCATTCCTCACGGCAAGCTGGTCAACATCCATTCGATCGTCGGCATCTTCGCCCGGCTGGAGCAGCCGGTCGATTTCGAAGCCCTGGACGACCAGCCTGTCGACCTCGTCTTCCTGCTGCTGGCGCCGGAAGGTGCGGGCGCCGATCATCTCAAGGCCCTGTCGCGGATCGCCCGCGTGCTGCGCGATCACGATCTGGTCGCCAAGCTGCGCGCCACCGATTCCGCTTCGGCAATCTACGCCTTCCTCAACGAGGAGCAGACGTCGAACGCTGCCTGAGCGTCATTCATGCCTGAAATGCAAAAGGCGCCGGCTCATCCCGGCGCCTTTTGCATGATAAGGACCTGATGCTCAGAACTCTTCCCAGCTATCCTGCGCCACGGCAGCCGAACCGCGCGATGGAGCAGCCGCGCGGCGGACCGCGGGGGTGGCGCGAGGCGAAGCGGCCGAGGCGGTCGGCGCCCGCATCTGCTGGGCAACCGAGGTCAGTGCTGCGGCATTGCTCGAGCCTGCGACCTTGAATCGGGTAGCAAGCGCCTTCAGCGTCTGCGCCTCGTCGTTGAGGGCGACGCTGGCGGCGGTGGCTTCCTCCACCATCGCCGCGTTCTGCTGCGTCACCTGGTCCATCTGGTTCATGGCCTGGTTGATCTCCTTCAGGCCAACGGCCTGTTCGCTGGCCGATGCCGAGATCTGGCGGATGAGGTCGTTGATGCTCATGACCTGTTCGGCGATCTTGTGCAGCGTGCCGCCGGCCCGCCCGACGAGATCGACGCCTTCCTTGACCTGGACGGCCGAGGTGTTGATCAGCGTCTTGATTTCCTTGGCGGCATTGGCCGAACGCTGCGCCAGTTCGCGCACCTCCTGGGCGACGACGGCAAAGCCCTTGCCGGCTTCCCCGGCACGCGCCGCCTCGACACCGGCGTTCAGCGCCAGCAGGTTGGTCTGGAAGGCGATCTCGTCGATCACGCTAATGATCCTCGAAACTTCCGTTGAAGACTGTTCGATGCCCTGCATCGAGGCGATCGCCTTCTGCACCACTTCGCCGGACTTTTCGGCATCCTGGCAGGCGAGGTTGACGTTGTCGGCGGCCGTGCGGGCGTTGTCGGCGCTGGAATCGACCTGGGCGGTGAGTTCGTTGAGTGCGGCCGCCGTCTCCTCAAGGCTTGCTGCCTGCTGTTCGGTGCGCTTGGCGAGGTCGGAAGCGCTGTTGCTGATCTCGCCGGTGCCCAAACCGATATTGGCGACGCTTAGGTTCATCGTATTGATGGTTTCTTCGAGGCTCGCAAGGGCGGCGTTGAAGTCCTGTTTCAGCTTGCCGTATTCGCCGGGGAAATCATCGGTGATGCGGTGACTGAGATTACCCTGCGAGAGCGCCGAAAGGCCGGCGCCGACGATCGAGACGATATGGCGCTGCAGCGATACCGATTGCTGGCGTTCCGATTCCGAACGGCCTCGCTCGGTCTCCGCCGCCTGCCGCTCCCTGGCGGCCTCGTCTTCGAGACGACGGCTGTCGGCGAGCGTGAAGCGGAAGCCTTCGAGTGCCTTGGCGACCGAACCGATTTCGTCGGTACGGTCCTGGGCGGCGACCGGTTCGTCATATTTGCCGTCGCCGAGCGCTTCGACGCTGGCAACCAGCCCGCCGAGCGGCCGCTGCACCAGCGAGCGGACGGCGAAATAGAGCGCCAGCATCACCGCGCCGAGCACGATCAGGCCGTTGACGATCATCATGGTGGTCTGATCCTGCACCGGTGCGTTGATCGCCGTATGCGGCACATCGACGAGTACGATCCAGGTGGCGTTGACGCCGGGAACCGCGAACGGATAGACGACGCGGTCGAAAGGATCGAGGCCGTCATAGGTCAGGTTCCGAACGAGGCCTGGCTGTTTGCTCGACAGCGCCGACTTGACGGTGTCGGCGCCTTCGCCGTCATACTGCTTGGTCATCAGGTCGGGGATCGGCGCGACGATCCAGTTGCCGGCCTGCGACAGCAGCGTGACGCGGCCCGAGCCGAAGGGATGCAGCGCCTGCAGCTTGTCGGTCAGCGATTTCAGCGAGATGTCGACGCCGCCGACGCCGATCATCTTGCCACCCGACATCACGGGATAGGCGATCGAGGTCAACAGCGTCGGAACGTCGGTGCCTTCGGCCATATAAGGCGTGGTGATCGCGCCCTTGCCGCTGTCGGCAGCGAGCTTCCACCATTCGGCGGTATAATCATTGTCGAACGTCGAATATTGGATGCCGCCGTCCTTGGTTTTCGACCAGTAGGGCGCAAACGCGCCGTTCTTGTTGGTGCCCTCATCATTGTTGTTGGCGATCTCGGTGGTCTTGCCGTCAAGCGCGCCGAGCTGTTCGCAGAACCAGCTGCCGAAGGCGAAGGCGTTCTGTTCGAGATTGGCCTTCAGCACGTTGATCATGCCCTTGCGATCGAGCGACTTGCCTTCATGGCCGCGGCCGATGACGCCGGACATGGTGCGCGCGGCGCTGGCGAGTTCGCCGACATTGGCGGCGATTTCATTGGCGATCGATTTCGCCTCGAGGTTGGCCTGATCCATCGTCAGCGTCTGGACACGGTCCCGGGTCTGGCCAATGAGGAAAAAGTTCGAAACGACAAGGACAAGCGCGATGGCGATGCCGGTGATGACGATGAGTTTCGCAGCAAGCGATTTCATGCGGAAAATGGACATGGGAATCCTCGGGCAAGGATGCGCCGAACGGGCATTCTCCGGCGCAGGAGCAAAGGCATCGCCCCGTCATGGAGCCGCCGCCTGCAGCGCCGCGCATCTTTTAAAGACGCGCAAAGGACGCCGCAGCATTTGAATTATGCAGTGGACGGCCGGATCAAAGGCATGTGTCACCGGCGACCAGCAGCAACATCGCCGTGGATCTGTTAAATTTGAATGAAACTTGAGCCGTGCGCCGCGGCAAAACCGCAAGAATTCCCCTTAAAATTAAGGGCTCTGCCGGCGGCTTCGCAAAGAGACGCGGCTTATATCCTGGCTGCGACGTCCTCACCCAAAGGGATCGAAGGCTGCGCCCCGGATTTGAGGCAGGCGAGTGAACCGGCAACGGCCGCACGACGCAACGCCGAGGCAAAATCCAGGCCCTCGTCGAGGCTCGCCGCGAAATAGCCGCAGAAAGTGTCACCGGCGCCGACTGTGTCGACCGGTTCGATCTTCAGACCCTGCGCCCTTGAGATCGCCCCGTCGCGGATGGCGATGACGCCGTCGCCGCCAAGCGTCACGATCAGCGTCTGGCCGGTTTCGGCATGCAGTCGTGTCAGGGCTGCTTCGCGCGCTGGTGTGTCCATGCCGTCCTGTCCGGCGAGCCGCTCGAACTCGGTCTCATTGGCAATGACGATATCGGCAAGCCGGCCGAGACGCGGCGCATCGGGAATCAAGGGAGCAAGGTTGAGGATGCTGGTGACGCCCTTGGCGCGGGCGGCCGAGAGCGCGCGTTCGACAGCATCAGCCGGCACTTCGAACTGCAGCATCAGGATATCGCCTTCCGTCATGCCGTCGATCGCCGTCTCGGCATCGTTAGGGGTGACCATGCCATTGGCGCCGGGAACGACGGCAATCATGTTTTCACCGTCGCCGCCGACAAGGATCAGCGCCGTGCCTGTGGGACCGTCGACATGCTTGACCAGAGAAAGATAGGTTCCCGCATCATCGAGCAGGGCAAGGGCATCGGCGGCGAAGCTATCCTTGCCGACGGCGCCGGCCATATGGACATAGCGGCCGGCGCGCCGCGCGGCCAGCGCCTGGTTGGCGCCCTTGCCGCCGGCAGCGGTGGCAAAACCATTGCCGGCCACCGTCTCGCCGGGCTTCGGCAGACGTTCGGTGGTGGCGATGAGATCCATGTTGATGGACCCGAAAACTGTGATCATCAGGGGTGTTCCGTCCTTTGGCGCATGCGGGCGAGACACTGCCCGAAGCGGTCACTCCTCGTCAACCACCCTGAGCTTGAGAAGACCGGTGCGGCTTTCCACCGATTTGGCTGCGGGTTCGGTGTCGCGGCCCGGTTTGCTGTCGCCGCCGGCCTCGAATTCCAGTGCTTCGATCTTGGCGCCGCGCTTGGTCAGTTTGTCGGCCGAGGTAACGACCATGTCGATGTCCTTCTGCGCCATGGCGAAATGGCCCTGCAGCTTGCGCACCCTCTCGTCGAGGCGGCTGAGATCGTCCATCAGGATCGCCACTTCGCCCTGGATCAGATGCGCCTGCGCCCGCATGCGCTGATCCTTGAGCACGGCCTGGATAACCTGGATCGACAGCATCAGCAGCGACGGCGAGACGATGACGATGCGCGCGCGGTGCGCCTTCTGCACCACCGGCTCGAAGTTTTCGTGGATCTCGGCGAAGATCGATTCCGACGGCACGAAGAGAAAGGCCGTATCCTGGGTTTCCCCCTGGATCAGATATTTCTCGGAAATGTCCCTTATATGGACTTCCATGTCGCGGCGGAACTGCTGGCCGGCGATCTTGCCGGCCTCCGGGCTGCCGGCGTCACGGATCGCGTTCCAGGCTTCGAGCGGAAATTTCGCATCGATCACCAGCGGCGGCGCGCCGTTCGGCATGCGGATTGTGCAGTCGGGCCGCGAGCCGTTCGACAGCGTCTGCTGAAAGGCATAGGCGCCCATCGGCAGGCCGTCGGCGACGATGGTTTCCATTCGCGACTGGCCGAAGGCGCCGCGCGTCTGCTTGTTGGAAAGAATGGCCTGCAGCCCGACGACATCCTTGGCAAGCGTCTGAATATTGTTCTGCGCCGCATCGATCACCGCCAGCCGCTCCTGCAGCCGCTGCAGATTCTCATGCGTCGATTTGGTCTGCTCGGTGATCGTCGAGTTGACGCGCTGCGACATGCCGTCGAGGCGTTGGCTGATCGCCTGGTTGAGCTCGCTCTGCCGCGCGCCGAAGACTTCGGTCATCGCCGCGATACGGCCTTGCATCTCCGCCTGGATCCTTAAAAGCTCGGCCATGCGCGCCTCGCTTTCTTCAGCGCGAAAACTCGCCTCCTCGGCCTGCTCGCGGCGAAGACTTGCGCCCCGCAGCAGAAGCACGATCACCAGAAGGACGAGGGCCAGGAGAATGCCGCCGGCAAGCGCCAGCATGGCCGGGCTGATCGAGGCAAACGACAGAGTGAACGAATCGGAATTGACAGACATGCCGCAACCATACCAGAAGAGACGGCAATATATAGATCAAAACGTGAACGGAATTGGCGGTCCCCAATATCCTCGCAGGCGGCTCCTGCCCGCGCCTGCGGAAAATTGCGGCCCGAGTTGACGATTGCGCGGTCGGCGAGGATTGTGCCGTCTTCGCTCAAAAGTCCGCCAGCTCATCCGGCGGCTCGCCGCGAATATGGCGAAATTCCGGGCGGGGATGCAAAAAAGCGTCTTCCCCGCCCGCCGGATAATTCCATAGTCGGAAAAGATGGGTTATGGGAACGCCATGACCATCAAGCCACTCATCATTCTTCCCGATCCTATTCTCCGCCAGGCCTCCAAGCCGATCGAGCGGGTCGATGCCGACCTGCAGCGTCTTGCCGACGATATGCTGGAAACCATGTACGACGCGCCGGGCATCGGCCTTGCAGCGATCCAGATCGGCGTGCCGCGCCGCATGCTCGTCATCGACGTGTCGCGCGAGGGCGAGGAAAAGCAGCCGCAGGTCTTCATCAACCCGGAGATCGTCAAATCCTCCGACGAGCGCTCGGTCTATGAGGAGGGCTGCCTGTCTATCCCGGATTATTATGCCGAGGTCGAACGCCCCGCTGTCGTCTCGGTCAAATATCTCGACCGGAACGGCAAGGAACAGACGGTGGAAGCCGATGGCCTGCTCGCCACCTGCCTGCAGCACGAGATCGACCATCTGAACGGCGTGCTGTTCATCGATTATATCTCGCGGCTGAAGCGGGAGATGGTGATCAAGAAATTCACCAAGGCGGCGAAGTCCAAGGCGCTCTGAGCATCGCATTGAAATTTCGCCGGCGAGGCACTATGATATCACTGATATCATAGTGGAGGTGCCGATGGGTGACCTGCTGATCAGAAATATTTCCGAAGCAATGAAGCGCGACATTGCGGAAGCGGCACAGCGCAGCGGGAACAGCCTTTCCGACGAGGTCAAGGAGCTTTTGCGTGAAGCGCTTCACAGAAAGACCGAAGCGGAGCCCAAGACCGTATCGGTCTATGACGCGATACGCGCCGCTTTCGTAAGCGAAAACGCCGTAGACGATGAATTCGTAGCCATCATGGAAGAGATCGAAGTCGCGCGGAAAAACGATTTCGGCCGGCCGTTCGAGGATTTCGAATGATCGTGCTCGATACCAATGTGGTTTCCGAGTTCGCCCGCCCATTGCCGAATGAAAATGTAAAGGCCTGGATGTTGCGGCAGGACGGCTCGAGAATCTGGCTTTGCACCGTCGGCTTGATGGAGCAGATCTACGGAGCCGAAAGAGTTCTCTTGAAAACGGGATCGGACCGCTTCTTTCGCGCCATCGAGAATTTGATAAAAGGCCAATTTCGCGACCGTATCGCCGGCTGGGATCTGGAAGCCGCCATGGCAACCGGTCGCTTGCGGGCGAAACGCGAAAGCTTGGGGCGGCCGATTTCGGTCCAGGATGCGATGATTGCCGCCATCTGCCTTGCAAACGGTGCTACGCTCGCCACCCGCAACACCAGAGATTTCGAGGGGCTTGATCTCAAGCTCGTAAACCCGTTTGAAGACGGCTGATCCTCAATTGGCGAGATAGAATGTCTCTTAGCATCATTTTCATGGGAACCCCGGAGTTCTCGGTTCCGACCCTTCGCCTGCTCGTCGATGCCGGGCACAGGATCGTCGCCGTTTATACGCAGCCGCCGCGGCCGGGCGGGCGGCGCGGGCTCGATCTGCAGAAATCGCCGGTGCATCAGGCGGCCGAACTGCTCGGCCTGCCGGTCTTCACGCCGGTCAATTTCAAGGATCCCGAAGAGCGCGAGAGGTTTGCCGCCCTCAAGGCCGATGTCGCCGTCGTCGTCGCCTATGGTTTGCTGCTGCCGGAAGCGGTTCTGAACGGCACCCGCGACGGCTGCTATAACGGCCATGCCTCGCTGCTGCCGCGCTGGCGGGGTGCGGCTCCCATCCAGCGGGCGATCATGGCGGGTGATGCGGAAACCGGCATGATGGTGATGAAGATGGACAAGGGCCTCGATACCGGCGCCGTGGCGCTGACCCGAACAGTCGAGATCGGCCCGCACATGACGGCAGGCGAGCTGCACGACCGGCTGATGCAGGTCGGCGCCAAGGCGATGGCCGAAGCCATGGTGAAGCTGGAGATGAACGACCTGCCGCTGACGCCGCAGCCGCAAGATGGCGTGCTCTATGCCGCCAAGATCGACAAGGCCGAAACCCGCATCGATTTCGCCAGGCCTGCCCTGGATGTGCACAATCATATCCGCGGTCTGGCACCATTTCCCGGCGCCTGGTTCGAACTCGAGATCGGCGGCAAGCCGGAGCGCGTCAAGGTGCTCGGCTCGGAGCTGGCTGAGGGCGAGGGGATAGCCGGGCAATTGCTGAGCGACGATCTCGTGGTCGCCTGCGCCTCCGGTGCTGTGCGGCTGACCAGGCTGCAGAAGGCAGGCGGCAAGCCGCTGGCGGCGGCCGATTTCCTCAGGGGCACACCGCTTGCCGCCGGCATGAGGCTTTCCTGATGCCGCGTTTCCGCATGACGGTCGAATATGACGGCGGCCCTTATGTCGGCTGGCAGCGGCAGGAGAACGGCCCCTCGGTGCAGGGCGCGATCGAAGCCGCGGTGCTGTCGCTGACCGGCGAGGCCGTTTCGATCCGCGGCGCCGGCCGCACCGATTCCGGCGTCCACGCCATGGGCCAGGTGATCCATGCCGATCTTTCGAAGGCATGGTCGCCGTATCAGCTGCAGAATGCCTTGAACGCGCATCTGAGGCTTGCCGGCGAGCGTGTTTCCATTCTCGATGTCGAGTCGGTTGCGGAATTCTTCGATGCCCGTTTCTCGGCGCTGCGCCGCCACTATCTCTACCGCATCGTCAGCCGCCGGGCGCCGCTGGCGCTTGAAGCCGGCAAGGCCTGGTGGGTGCCGAAGGTGCTCGACCACGAGGTCATGCACGCCGCCGCCCAGAGGCTGGTCGGCCGGCACGATTTCTCCACCTTCCGCGCCGCCCACTGCCAGGCAAACAGCCCGGTGCGCACCCTCGACCGGCTGGATGTGACACGCAGCGGCGAGCTGATCGAGATCCGCGCCACGGCGCAGAGTTTTCTCCACAACCAGATCCGCTCCTTCGCCGGCACGCTGAAGCTCGCCGGCGAAGGCAAATGGACGCCTGACGATGTCGAGGCCGCCCTTGAGGCGCGCGACCGCAAGGCCTGCGGCCCGGTGGCGCCGCCCGACGGGCTCTATTTCCTGCAGGTGGATTATCCTGAGGTGATCGTCGACCGGCGCAGGCCGGTCAGCGAGACCGATGACGATCAATCGTAAGCGCGATCACACCGGATAGATGCCGAGGAAGTGCTGCAGATATTCCGAAAGGATCATCGACGGCACCAGCAGCACCAGCGTCATTGCCCCGACCATCAGCGGATGGCCGTGGCAGATCATCCGCAGAATGCGCGCCAGCACGAAGACCTGCGCCAGCATGAAGGCAAGCAGCAGCAGCGAGACGAGGCCGACGGAGCCGGGAAGGAAGACCACCATCGCCAGCAGCAGCCCGTTGATATAGGAGAGCGGCACGCCGAGCCAGTTGACGCTGACGACGACAGGGGCGAAACGCTCGCCCATGCGGAAGGCAAGCAGCAGCAGCCCGGCAAAAACCAGCGGCACGAACCAGTTGGCGAGCTCGACGAAGCCGAGCCTGACATAGAAGGCAAAGCCGACATCGGCTTCCGGCGGCATCGACCGCAGAAAGACCTGTCGCCACCAGAGCCAGGAAATGCCCATCGGCGGCAGGCACCAGGCGATCGCCCAGAACGAGCGGTTGACGCCGCGCTCGGACAAATCGAGGTAGCGGAAGCCGCGCGGATCCAGCCGGATCAGCAGCCAGAGGCCGGCCAGATAGTATTGGACTTCCCTAAGCCCCGGCATTGGCGAACCAGTGGGCAATGAAGGTCTCGTAGATCGCCGTCAGCGTCTCCAGATCGGAAACGGCGACGCGCTCGTCGACCATGTGCATCGTCTGGCCGACGAGGCCGAACTCGACGACCGGGCAATAATCCTTAATGAAGCGTGCATCCGACGTGCCGCCGGTGGTCGAAAGCGCCGGCGAGCGGCCGGTGACACCTTCGACGGCTGAGGACAGCGAGGCGATCAAACCATTGTTGCGCGTCAGGAAGACATGGCTCGGCCGGTCGGCCCAGACGATATCGTATTTCACCGGTTCGCGGCCCGGCCGCAGCCGGCCGTCGCCGGCGGCGGCGTCGAGGCGCCGCAGGATTTCGGCGCGCAGCGTCTCGGCCGTCCAGCTGTCGTTGAAGCGGATGTTGAAACTGGCCGATGCCTTGGCCGGAATGACGTTGGTCGCCGGATTGCCGACATCGACCGTGGTCACCTCGAGGTTCGAGGGCTGGAAATCGTCGGTGCCGCCGTCGAAGGGCGGATCCATCAGCGCCTGCGTCAGCTGCAGCATGCCGCGCACCGGATTGTCGGCAAGATGCGGATAGGCGGCATGCCCTTGGACGCCATGCACGGTGATCTTGCCCGACAGCGAGCCGCGCCGGCCGATCTTGATCATGTCGCCCAGCCTGTCCGGATTGGTGGGCTCGCCGACCAGGCAGGCGTCCCAGCGCTCGCCGCGTTCGGCCGCCCACTGCAAAAGCTTGATTGTGCCGTTGATCGCCGGGCCTTCTTCATCGCCGGTGATCAGGAAGGAAATCGACCCCTTGGACGGCCCGTTTTTCTCGATATGGCGGGCGACGGCGGCGACGAAGCAGGCAATGCCGCCCTTCATGTCGACGGCACCGCGGCCGAAGAGCTCGCCCTTCGATATCTCGGCGGCGAAGGGCGGATGCGTCCAGGCGGCTTCGTCGCCGACCGGCACGACATCGGTATGGCCGGCAAACATCAGATGCGGGCCGTCCTTGCCGAGACGGGCATAGAGGTTTTCAATATCGGCGGTTCCCGCTTCGCTCGCTTTCACCTTGTCGACGGTGAAGCCGAGCGGCGCAAGCATGGCGTTGAGCGCCGACAGGGCGCCACCTTCGGCTGGAGTTACCGAGGGGCAGCGAATCAGCGTCTGAAGATTGGCGACGGGATCGGTAGCGGTCATGGCGTCGAACTATCCGGCGGGAATGGCAAAGACATGGCAAGGCGGCGGCGCCTCGCGCAAAAGACGCCGCCTGTTTACCGGATCAATGTCCTGGTGTCATCAATCTCTGAGCAGCTCGTTGATGCCGGTCTTGGATCGGGTCTGTTCATCGACGCGCTTGACGATGACGGCGCAGTAGAGATGCGGCGCCGGCTTGCCGTTGCCCATGGTCGCATTGCCCGACGGCATCGAGCCGGCGACGACGACGGAATAGGGCGGCACTTCGCCGTAGCTCACTTCGCCGGTGGCGCGGTCGACGATCTTGGTCGACTTGCCGATAAAGACGCCCATGCCGAGCACCGAGCCCTCGCGGACGATGCAGCCTTCGACCACCTCGGAGCGGGCGCCGATGAAGCAATTGTCTTCGATGATCGTCGGGCCGGCCTGCATCGGCTCCAGCACGCCGCCGATGCCGACACCGCCGGAGAGATGCACATGTTTGCCAATCTGCGCGCAGGAGCCGACCGTCGCCCAGGTATCGACCATCGTGCCTTCGCCGACATAGGCGCCGAGATTGACGAAGGAGGGCATCAGGATGGCGTTCGGGGCGATATAGGCCGAGCGGCGCACGACGCAGTTCGGCACGGCGCGGAAGCCGGCGGCGCGGAAATGGTTCTCGCCCCAGCCCTCGAATTTCGAAGGCACCTTGTCCCACCAGGTGGAATTGCCCGAGCCGCCCTTGACCACGTCCATGTCGTTGAGACGGAAGGACAGGAGCACGGCCTTCTTCAGCCACTGATTGACCGTCCAGGCGCCGTCGGCGCCGCGCGTAGCGACACGAACCTTGCCGGCATCGAGCAGGTCGAGCGCTGCTTCGACCGCATCGCGAACCTCGCCCTTGGTCGACGTGTTCACATTGTCGCGATTGTCGAAGGCGGCTTCGATGGTCTTTTCGAGGGATGCGAGGTCGGTGGCGCTCATGAGAATTCCTTAAACTTCGATCTTTATCGTGGAGACGGCGGAGTCTCCGGAATGCGGTTGGCAGGGATTTATCCTGCTCTACAGCATGCAGCCGTAGAACGGAATGATTTTTCCAACAAGATCATACTTGGATTCAAGGCGTTATAGCGACATATCCGGCTTTGAAGCCGGCAAGACTGAAAGGCATTTCGACATGGCGAAGG
This sequence comes from Rhizobium sp. BK619, assembly GCF_014195245.1. NCBI lineage: Bacteria > Pseudomonadati > Pseudomonadota > Alphaproteobacteria > Hyphomicrobiales > Rhizobiaceae > Rhizobium > Rhizobium sp. BK619. Next base: position 400,965 of record NZ_JACIBH010000003.1, read on the forward strand.
GACGAAACGGCGGGTCGCGGCGCAAGGATGGCGTATGGGACCCGCTGAAGAGCAGCTCGACCGACAGGCAGCGCGCCGAGGCCGTGCCGAAGACGCCGCAGACGATGTCGCCCGCCTACCGCCTTGCCTATGTCGACGAGGATTTCCTCTGCCGCGAGGAGCTGCGGCCGATCCGCCTGCAGTTGGAACTGATGAAGCCGGAAATGATGCTGACCGAGCGCGGCATCAAGTCGACCGTCGTCATGTTCGGCGGCGCCCGTATTCCCGCCCCAGGCCAGAGTGCCTGGGCTGCCCGCAACGATATCCAGCGCGTCAATCTGGAGGCGGCCTCCGTCTATTATGACGAGGCGCGCAAATTCGCCCGGCTCTGTTCGAAATATTCGGCAAGCCTGGATTTCCACGAATATGTCATCGTCACCGGCGGCGGCCCCGGCGTGATGGAGGCGGGCAATCGCGGCGCGGCCGACGAAGGCGCCCCGTCGATCGGCCTCAACATCGTGCTGCCGCACGAGCAGGCGCCGAACGCCTATGTGACGCCGGAGCTCAGCTTCAACTTCCACTATTTTGCTATTCGCAAGATGCATTTCATGGTGCGCGCCAAGGCGATCGCCGTCTTTCCCGGCGGCTTTGGAACGCTCGACGAATTCTTCGAATGCCTGACGCTGATCCAGACCGGCCGCATGGAGCGGCTGCCGCTGATCCTCTTCGGCGAAGCCTTCTGGCGCAGCATCATCAATTTCGACGCTTTGGCCGAATTCGGCACGATCGCGCCCGACGACGTCAAGTTGATCAGCTTCGTCGATACGGCCGAAGCCGCGTGGAAGATCATCCAGGATTTCTATGAGCACCGCGAATAGCGGCTCGGCGTCCCGTTCGTGAGACGTGGCTCTTTCCCCGCCGGGCGGGGAAAGAGCAGAGGCAATGGTTCGCTCAACCTTACAGCAGCGGCCGGTCCGGCATGTCGTCGATCGAGATGACACCGTCCTTGTTGCTGTCCATCCGCGCAAACAGCTTGTCGAAGGCGGCAACGGCTTCCTGCTTGGAAATCTGGCCGTTCTGGTCGGTATCGACCCGGTGCATCATCATCGAGGCGCGCATGAAGGTGCCGCCATGGCGCATCCAGCGATGCCCATCACGGCCATCATGGCCGCCGTGACCGTCGCGTGGCGGCCGTCCCTGGTCGTCATTGTCCGGCGTCGCGTCTGCGGTATCCCCCTTGTTGTCGCCGGCCTCCTGCTTGCGCTGATCTCTCATCGCCTGCATCTCAGTCTTCTGGTATGCGCTGATTTCGCCGGGCGTCAGCGAGCCGTCATTATTGGTGTCGATTGCAGCGAAGACCTTGTCGAGGCCGGCGGTCGCTTCTTCCTTGGAGACCTTGCCATCCTTGTTGGCGTCGAACTGCTTGAGCATTCTGACATAGGTGATTTCGCGGAAGGCGGCAGATCCTGGACCGTGTGGACCGTGCATGCCGGCGTGCTGACGCGGCCCGTCACCGGGCGCGGCATAGCCTGCCCCGGCGGCTGCGCCGAAGATCAAGGTGGAGGAAAGCGCTGCCAGTATCAGCTTGTTGCGGTACATCGTATTTGCCTTTCGTGAGGTGTCCCCTCACGAAGAAAGCTACGGCAGCAGGCCGGAAAGACCCAGTTAAACATCGGTAAGCTGAATGAAACTTTGGTAATGCCGCCAGCCGGCTAAAACTTAGCCCGGAGCGGTAATTTTGCCGAGAAAGGCGGCGAGGTCGTCGGTGACGAAATCGATATGATCTTCTTCGCCGCTGGTCTTCTCCCACCATTCGACGAGCGTCTCTTCCAGATTGCGCGGCACCAACAGCACGGTCTGCATGCCGAGCGCCTTCGGCACCGTCAGATTGCGCGGCAGATCCTCAAACATCGCCGCCTTGCTGGTTTCGACGCGTTTTAACGCCGTGAACTTGTCGTAGGTCGCCTGCGCCGGCTTCGGCACATAATCGGCGGCAACGATATCGAAGATGTCGTCGAAATGCTCGAGAATGCCGAGCGCACCGGCCGTCATTTCCGCATGTTTGACGCTGCCATTGGTAAAGATGAACTTACGCCCGGGCAGCGCCTTGATCGCTTGGCCGAGTTCCGGCTGCGGCGTCAGCGCCGTGTAGTCGATCGCATGCGCCTTTTCCAGGAAGTCGTTCGGGTCGATACCGTGATGGATCATCAGCCCCTGCAGCGTCGTGCCGTGCTCGAGGTAATATTGCTTCTGCAGCTTGCGCGCCTCTTCCCGCTCCATCTGCAACAGGGCCGCGACATAGGCGGTCATGTTCTTGTCGATCTGCGCGAAGAGATTGACATGATGCGGATAGAGCGTGTTGTCGAGGTCGAAGACCCAGTCTGTGACGTGCGCGAAATCGGCTTTATCAGGCGTGCGGTCGATCTTTGTCATGGCGGACTTATGGCATGGGTACGGCCGCAAGGAAATCGACAAGAATAAAATAGACGCCCGATTTTCGGCGGACGTCGCATGCGCGGGATGCTAGAAAGCCGATATGCTTTTCGAACGCCCCAACGATGATACGCTCTATGACGCCTTGATCGCGCGCAGCGCCGATTATGAGGGCCAGGCCTATGTCTGCGTCAAGACGACGGGCATCTTCTGCCGGCTGACCTGTCCGGCGCGGAAACCGAAGCGGGAAAATACCCTGTTCTTCGAGACTATTGCCGCCTGCATGCATTCCGGCTTTCGCCCCTGCCGGCGCTGCAGGCCGCTGGAACAGCCGGGCAGGGAGCCGATCGTCGACGAGCTGCTTGCGGCACTCGACGCTCAGCCGGAGGTTCGCTGGACCGAGGAGGAGATTGTCCGCCGCGGCCATGATCCCTCGACGGTGCGCCGCGCCTTCAAGCGGGCGCTCGGCATGACTTTCCATGACATCGTCCGCTATATCAGGCTCGGCGAAGCGGCCCGGCAACTCGCCGACGGGGCGCGCGTCATCGATGCGCAGATCGACGCCGGATACGAGTCTCCGAGCGGCTTCCGCACGGCATTTCAGCGGCTCGTCGGCCAGGCACCGGCGCTTTCGCAAAACCGCGAACTGCTCTTTGCCGATTGGTTCGACACCCCGCTCGGGCCGATGATCGCGGTTGCCGACAAGACGCATCTGCATCTTCTCGAATTTCATGATCGTAAGGCGCTGCCGACCGAGCTCGACGCGCTGCAGAAGCGCGTCCGCTCCTCGGTCGCGATCGGCCGCAGCCCTGCCATCGATCAGATCGAGGCGGAGATCCGGGATTATTTCGAGGGGCGGCTGACCGTTTTCACGACGCCGTTGGCGCTTGGCGGCACGCCCTTCGAAAAACATGTCTGGGCAAAGCTGATGGAAATCCCTGCCGGCGAGACACGCGCCTATGGCGATCTGGCACGGGAGATGGAAAGGCCGGAGGTGGTGCGGGCCGTCGGCCGCGCCAATGGCGCCAACCAGCTGGCCATCATCGTGCCCTGCCATCGCATTCTCGGTGCGGATGGTTCTCTCACAGGTTACGGCGGCGGGCTCTGGCGCAAACAATGGCTGCTGCGGCATGAAGAAAAGGTCAGTACGCAAGCAAGGATGGAGGAGACAACATGAACCAAACTGAAAAGGCCAAGGCATTCGCCGCGCTGCATAAGAAGGGCGATCCGATTGTCCTCTACAATATCTGGGATGCCGGCACGGCGAAGGCCGTTGCCGATGCCGGCGCCAGGGCGCTTGCGACCGGAAGCTGGTCGGTCGCCGCCGCCCACGGGTTTGCCGATGGCGAGAAACTGCCGATGGCGGTGCTGGTGGAGACGGCGAAATCCATCACCGATGCTGTCGACCTGCCGCTGTCAGTCGATTTCGAGGGCGCCTATTCGGCTGAGCCTCAGGGAGCGGCCGCCAATGTCGCGAGGCTCGTGGAAATCGGCGCCATCGGCATCAACTTCGAAGATCGGGTCGTTGCCGGCGAGGGGCTCTATCCGGTCGAAAGCCAGGCGGCCCGCATCCGCGCCATTCGCGCCATGGCCGACGGCAAGGACATCCCCTTCTTCATCAACGCCCGCACCGACCTTTTTCTGGCCGAGAGCGATCTTGCCAAACATGCCGGTCTGGTCGACGAGGCGATCGAGCGGGGCAGGGCCTATGCGGCGGCCGGCGGCAACGGCTTCTTCGTTCCCGGCCTGATCGATCCCGCCTTGATCGAAAAGATCTGCGCGGCATCGTCGCTGCCGGTCAATATCATGATGCGGGCGGGCGCCCCTGATGTGAAAACCCTGGCGAAGCTCGGCGTCGGCCGCATCAGCTATGGCCCGGGACCTTACCGGTCGATGATGGAAAAGCTGAAGCAGGAGGCGGCGGCGATTTATAGCCTGCTCTGACGCCGCTATGTCAGAGGGCAGCAGCCGGATGCAAGGCTGCGGCCCTTAAATGACATCCTGTTCCGCTCAGGAACGGAAGCGCAGATTGCGCCGTGTCAGCTGATCGACCGAGGTGCAGCCCATCAGCTTCATCCCGCGTTCGATCTCGGTGCGGATCGTCTCCAGCGCCCGTTCGACGCCCGGCCGTCCGGCGGCGGCAAGCGGGAAGAGATAGTAGCGGCCGAGCCCGACCGCCTTCGCCCCCAGCGACAGCGCTTTCAGAACATGGGTGCCTCGCTGCACGCCGCCATCCATCATCACGTCGATCCGGTCGCCGACCGCATCGACGATTTCGGCAAGCTGGTCGAAGGCGCTGCGCGAACCGTCGAGCTGGCGGCCGCCATGGTTGGAAAGCACGATGCCGGTGCAGCCGATCTCGACAGCGCGCTTGGCGTCTTCGACCGACATGATGCCCTTCAGGCAGAATTGCCCGCCCCAGGCCTGCACCATGTCAGCCACGTCGTTCCACGACATCGAAGGGTCGAGCATTTCGGTGAAGTAGCGGCTGATCGACAGGGCGCCGCCGTCCATCTTCACGTGGTTTTCGAGCTGCGGCAGCCGGAACGCCTCATGCGTCATCCAGTCGATCGCCCAGGACGGCTTGATCGCAAACTGCATCATGCCGGCGAGGTTGAGCTTGAAGGGAATGGCAAAACCGGTGCGCTTGTCGCGCTCGCGGTTGCCGCCGGTAATGCTGTCGACCGTCAGCATCATCGCCTGCACGCCGGCATTCTTCGCCCGCGCCATCATCTCGTGGTTGAGGCCGCGGTCCTTGTGGAAATAGAACTGATAGACCTGCGGCCCGGCGCTGATCTGGCGGGCTTCCTCCAGGCTGATCGTGCCGAGCGAGGAGACGCCGAACATCGTGCCGTATTTTCCCGCCGCCGCCGCGACCGCCCGCTCGCCCTGGTGGTGGAAAAGCCGCTGCAGCGCCGTCGGCGAGCAATAGACCGGCATCGCCAGCTTCTGCCCCATGACAGTCACCGACATGTCGACCTCGGCCACACCCCTCAGAACGTCGGGCACCAGATCGCAGGCCTCGAAGGCGGCCGTATTGCGCCGATAGGTCACCTCGTCATCGGCCGCGCCGTCGATATAATCGAAGATCGGCCCGGGAAGCCGCTGTTTGGCCATGCGCCGGAAATCATGAAAATTATAGCAGTCTGTAAGGCGCATCTTTTTGCTCGACCCGTTTGGTTTCGGGCCGCAACCTAAAGCACGATTCGAAATCTTGCCAAGTCTAGATCGGGCGATTTCCGGCCCCTTGTGAGGAGATATCGCATTCACGGGCGCGATTCCGCCTGGCCGGCCGCCTGATATGGCGGATGACTGCCACCAGAAGCTTCAGCGGCGTTGACGCGCTTCAGCCCTTGCCGCGGCACGATCATATGCGGGAGCTTGATCGCCGAAGCCAGGCCGAGCCCCGACAGCACTCGGATGAAATGCCAGCCGAGGTCCAACTGCCCCGGCTCGATGCCGAGCCGCGCCGATTCCGGAAAGGCGTGATGGTTGCCGTGGAAGCTCTCCCCGAAGGTGACCAGCCCGAAATGCGGCAGGTTATAACCCTGCACCGCGACATCATCGACGCTCCAGCCCTGATGGCCGGCCCGGTGCGCGAAATGACCGACCAGCCAGTGTCCGGTCAGCGATACCGATACCCGCACGGCAATACCCCAGACCACCCACGGCAGTCCGCCAAGCGCCAGGAGCGCGAGTGCCAAGGGGATCTGCTGCGCCATCCATGTCGCCTCCAGGAAGCGATAAAAGCGGTCGCGCCGCTCGCGCTCATCGAGGACGAAGCGTGGCGGATGATTAAGCGCCACTGCGCAATGCATCTGCCAGAAGGCGTCGGTGAAGAAAGACCGCCGATGGGCATAGAGGTCATGGCAGTCTCTCTGCCGTTGCGCCCAGTCGCGAATATCGTGCGCGTAGATCATGCCGAAGGGGCCGGCCATGCCGACCAGCGTGCCGAGATAGACGAGAAAGTGCTCGATCCAGAGAGGGGTGCTGAAGGAACGGTGGATCAACAGCCGGTGCATGCCGACCGAATGACCAAGGCAGATGGTCATGGCGGTCAGGAGGATGAAGACGGCAAAGGCGCTCCAGGTGAAGGTTAGTGGCCCGCCGATAATGGCGGTCATGGTCATTGCAGAGATCCAGACCGACTTTGCCGGCATCCAGACCACTCTGCCTTCACGGGATCGCTGCTATCGTCGATCATGCGTCCGGTGGAAATACTGCTCATGGCAAACTCCTTCTCCATCGGGCGCATTCCCACTTGAACATCGCCCGCCAATTCCTTAATTAAGCAATTACCTAATTACTTTGCGCCAATGAAAACGATTAAGCAATACATTAATTGCTTAATTGATCGGCGGAATCGACGCGATGATTGCCGCAGGCACGGAGACCGGCTTTGGAAGATGAGACTTTCGACGATATTTCAGAAGGCAGCTCTGTCGGCGCCGCCCAGCGGGTGTTCCACGCGCTTTCCAGTGCGCCGCGGCGGAAGATCCTTGCCTATCTCTCGGCATCCGGCCTGACCGCCGGCGAGATTGCTGACCGCTTCAGCATGTCCAAACCGGCGGTTTCCCAGCATCTTTCCATCCTCGAAACGGCCGGACTGATTAAACGGGAGAAACAGGGCCAGTTCGTCCACTATTCCCTCATCGAGAACAATCTCGTCAATACGCTCAACGGCTTCGTCCAGGAGGTCTGCCCGGTCGGCCGGCCGATCAAGAAGGAAAGCCAGGCGCGCATCCGCGCCAAAGAATTGCCTTGAGCATCGGGGCCGATCCCGTGCTGGCGTGATCGCGAGGAACATGGAAGAGGTCGGGCAGGCGCCTCTGACGCACGGGCGCTACTGGCTGCTCTTCCCGATGGAAAAGCTGAAACAGGACGTCAAGAGCAGGAGGAGGGAGACGCGCCCTTCATTTTGATGAAGGGCGCAGCCTCGATCAGGGAACGATCAGCGTTCCGATGCCGTGCTCGGTGAAGATTTCGAGCAGGACGGAGTGGGCGGTCTTGCCGTTCAGGATAACGACGCCCTGGACGCCGGCCTTGATCGCATCGATGCAGGTCTCGACCTTCGGGATCATACCGCCCGAGATCGTGCCGTCGGCGATCAGCGCATGGGCTTCGGCAACGGAGAGCTCCTTGATCAGCTGGCCGTTCTTGTCGAGCACGCCGGCCACATCGGTCAGGAACAGCAGCCGAGTGGCGTTCAGCGCGCCGGCAATGGCGCCGGCGAACGTGTCGGCGTTGATATTGTAGGTGGCGCCGTCGCGGCCGGGTGCGACCGGGGCGATCACCGGGATCATCTCCGAGCGGGCGAGCAGATCGAGCAGCGTGCGGTCGACCTCGACCACTTCGCCGACGAAGCCGAGATCGAGCACGCGCTCGATGTTGGAATCCGGATCCTTGACGGTCTTGCGCGCCTTCTCGGCGAAGACCATGTTGCCGTCCTTGCCGCAAAGGCCGATCGCCCATTCGCCGGTCTGGTTGATCAGCGCGACGATTTCTTTGTTGATCGAGCCGGCCAGCACCATCTCGACGATCTCGACCGTCTTCTGGTCGGTGACGCGCAGCCCACCCTCGAATTTCGATTCGATGCCCATCTTGTTCAGCATGGCGCCGATCTGCGGGCCGCCGCCGTGGACGACGATCGGGTTGACGCCCGATTGCTTCAGGAGGGCGATGTCGCTGGCAAAGGCCTTGCCGAGCTCGGGATTGCCCATGGCGTGGCCGCCATATTTCACGACGATCGTCTTGTTTTCATAACGCTGCATGAAGGGCAGCGCCTTGGCCAGAAGCCGTGCCTGCAGTTCGCTTTCGGACTCGTTCATGGGGACCCCGCGGAATTGTTCGCGGCCTTTTATCGCAAGTTTCCGACAGAGGGAATAATCCAGAGGGCAATAGTTTTTCGTATCTGGCGCGGAGCCGGTGGCCTTTAGCGTCCGGCGCACCCAAGCATGAGATGAGGAACGGCATGCAAGGCGATGAGATTGCAGACCTGATCGGCCGCGTCGCGCTCGGCGACCGCAGGGCCTTTGTGGCCCTTTACAATCAGACCGGGCCGAAACTTTTTGCCATCTGCCTGCGTATCTTGAAGGATCGCACGGAAGCCGAAGAAGCCCTGCAGGAAGTCTATATCAGCATCTGGCAAAGGGCCGGAAGCTACCAGTCAGCCACGGGTTCGTCCTCGGCCTGGTTGTCGGCGATCGCCCGTAACCGGTCGATCGACGCGTTGCGGTCGCGCAAGCCGGTCGCCGACGAAATCGACAGTGCCTACGATCTTGCCGACGCCGCGCCCGACCCGGAAATGCAGACGGTGACGAAGGATGAAGGAAGGCGGATTGACACCTGCATGGAAGAGTTGGAAGCTGATCGTGCGGTCGCGGTGAAACGGGCTTATGTCGAAGGGCTGAGCTATCAGGAACTGGCCGATCAGTTTGGTGTCCCGCTGAACACGATGCGGACCTGGCTCAGGCGCAGCCTGTTGAAACTGAGAGAGTGCATGGAACGATGACATCGCCCGACAAAAGCAAGGGAGACCGCTCCCGCGACGAGGTTCTCGCCGGCGAATATGTGCTTGGTGTCCTGTCGCTGCAGGACCGGCGGGTGGTGGAAGAGCGCATGCGCCACGATCGGCCCTTTGCCGCCATCGTCAGCCGCTGGGAAACCAACCTTTCCGCCTTCAATGACGAATATGAGACCGCCTCGCCGAACCGGGAAACCTTCAAGCAGATCGAGGCGCGGCTTTTCGGCGATGCTGAAAAACCTGCATCCTTTTCGCAAGGCCTCTGGAATTCGGCGGTTTTCTGGCGCTCGCTGAGCTTTGCCTGCGTCGTTGTCGCCGTCAGCGCGGTCATCTTCGCCTCGGGCGTGGTGCCTGAGCCGCAGGGACCGACACCGCTGGTGGCCTCGCTTGCCGGCCAGAACAGCGCCATCAATCTTCTTGCCTCCTACGAGCTGCAGAGCGGCCGGCTGAAGATCGTGCCGGTCGCCGCCGGCAAGCCGGAGGAGAAGTCGCTGGAACTCTGGCTGGTGCCCGGCAGCGGCCTGCCGAAATCGCTCGGCGTCTTCCAGCCGGGTGAGAGCGGCGAACTCGTCATTCCCGCCGATCTGCGCAGCAATCTCGCCGATGGTGCGACGCTTGCCGTCAGCCTCGAACCCTTCGGCGGCTCGCCGACCGGCCAGGCGACCGGTCCGGTGATCGCAAGCGGCGCGCTGCGCCGGCCGTGATCGGGCGCCGGTCGCAAATCGCGCCGGCCATAAAATCATTTTCACCTCGCTGAAACTCTTTGGCGTAAGCCGCCGTAGTTCGAAATGTCCGGACGACGCTCAGGCATAAAGCCCGCGGATGGTGTCCGGTGAGGAGAAAATCATGATCAAGTCCGTATTGCGCGGTTTTGCGCTCGCCACCGCCCTGTCCGCTGTCGCCTTTGCCGCCGCCAAGAACCCGGAGGTCGGCGGTGCGCCGATGTTCGCCACCAAGAACATCATCGAAAACGCCGTGAATTCCAAGGATCACACGACGCTGGTCGCAGCCGTCAAGGCGGCCGGCCTGGTCGGCACGCTCGAGGGCAAGGGCCCCTTCACCGTCTTTGCGCCGACCAACGAAGCCTTCGCCGCCCTGCCGAAGGGCACCGTCGAGACGCTGCTGAAGCCGGAAAACAAGGCGACGCTCACCAAGGTGCTGACCTGCCATGTCGTTGCCGCCGATGCGATGGCCAAGACGGTTGCCAAGATGATCAAGGATGACGGCGGCGAGCACGACATCAAGACCGTCGGCGGCTGCGTACTGAAAGCCAAGGAAAGCATGGGCAAGATCACCCTGACCGACGAAAACGGCGGCGTCTCGCATGTGACGATCGCCGACGTCAAACAGTCGAACGGCGTCATTCACGTCGTCGACAAGGTGCTGCTGCCGAAGATGTAAGCCCGCCCATCTTGGCAGGGCCTGGGGCGCTCTTCGGGGCGCCCCAGATACAGACGAGGATGACTTCTTGCGACTTCCGACCAGTTTTCCCGCGATCAGGCTATCGGGCCGCTTCGGCTATTGGGAAAACGAGCGAGACACTCACGCCGGCGTCGGGGGACGAGGTGACTTCGACCTTGGCGCGAGCGTTCTGTTTCAGCGACTGTACGATCATCGCGCTGAGTTTGCCCGGGTGCGGCCAAGTCACATCTTGTGGAAGGCCGACCCCGTTATCGGCGACGGTGATCCTGCACCCGGCATCGCTGACGACACAGCGCAGCGTGATCTCTCCGCCATCACGCCCCACGAAGGCATGTTTGAGCGTATTGGTCAGCAGTTCGTTGATGACCAAGCCGGCGGGCATGGCCACATCGACCGAAACCGGCCAGGTGTCGACCTTCATGTCCAGCCGGATCCCTTCCACGGCGTGAGCCGCCATGACCGAGGCGGCAATCTGGCTCACATAGGTTCCCAGATCGACTGTGGCGCCCTTCTCTTCGTCCGATAGCGAGCGATACAACAGCGCCAGGGCCTCAATTCGCCCGGCAAGCCGTGCAAACCTTTCGCTTTCCTCGCTCTGTTGCGCATTGCGCGCCTCCATCCGGATCAGCGCCGTGATCATCTGGAGATTGTTTTTCACGCGATGCTGAAGTTCGCGCAGAAGGACATCCTTCTCCGTCAGCAGTTCGCCGAAGCTTTGGTCAGCCGCCGCCTCATTGCGCGCCGCAAAGGCCACCAATCGGAACAGCGGGGTGTCATCATCGTTGACGATGGTATTCGACCAGACATCGATTATGGCAGTGCTTTCGGGTTCGGCCACCAGCGAGAATGCGCCAATATACTCCTCGGCAGAGGTCACGGCGGCGGTGAGCGTCGCGCCTCCCGAAATAGCGGTGGAATTCAATTCGAGCTCGGACCAGGTCTTTCCCTCGACCTGCTTTGCGCTCAGCGCCGTCAGCCGTTCGAATTCGAGATTGACGTAGATCAGCGCTTCGTTGTCGCCGAGCTCGGAGACAGCCACGGCAAAGGGGACGTGATCGAGAAAGTGTCGAAACCGATGGTCATCAAGGGCTTCGGCCAGGTGGGGCAGGTTGCCGACGCCTTCCGGCGACAGCGGCTGGTCTTTGCTATCGGTCATCTCATTACTCGCGCACGCGGACTGCTGTTGCACCGCCTCGATGGAGGGTTGCTTTAAATACTGCGGGGACGCAAGTGCAATCGCCGCCGATCAGCTTACGCAAGCAGTTTCATTATGCGGCGATGATGAAGATCCGAACCCTTGCTTCAGGCCATTCCGGCAGCCGTCGGCGAGCAAGCCGGCCGGCGCCCCTTTATTTCCAGCGGGCGACGCCGACGGTTTCGCCGATCGCCTGGCGCAGATCGTCCAGCCCGTCGCCCTTTTCCGAGGAGGTGGACAGCACGCCGGGATAGGCGGCCGGGCGCTTGCGGATCTTTTCGGCGGTCTCGGCAAGCAGCTTCGGCACGGCGGGCGCCTTGATCTTGTCGGTCTTGGTCAGCACGATCTGATAGGAGACGGCCGCCTTGTCGAGCAGGTCGAGCACGTCGTCGTCGTTCTTCTTGATGCCGTGGCGGCTGTCGATCAGCACATAGACGCGCTTCAGCGTCGCGCGGCCGCGCAGATAGTCGAAAACCAGCTTGGTCCACTTGTCGACCTGCTCCTTCGGCGCCTGCGCATAACCATAGCCGGGCATGTCGACGATCGCCATCGGCGGCATGTCGCCGCTTTCGCCGGAATAACCGTCCGGAACGAAATAATTGAGCTCCTGGGTGCGCCCCGGCGTATTCGAGGTGCGCGCCAGCCCCTTCTGGCCGACCAGCGCATTGATCAGCGACGACTTGCCGACATTGGAACGGCCGGCAAAGGCCACCTCCAGCGGCCCTTCCGGCGGCAGGAAGTTGAGCGACGGTACGCCGCGGATGAAGATCCATGGGTGGCCGAAGAGCGGCTTTTCGGTTTCGGGCATGCGGGCTCGGCAATCCTAGGGTTCGGTCTTCTGTCGGCTTCGTGGTTTTGCGGACGGATGTCAAGCTTTGAGGTGGTCTGCGTTTCGCGCCTCGGTCCGCCCGGAAATGAAAAGCCCCGCCGGAGCGGGGCTTGAGAGCGTCATTTCGACGGCGCCGTTTTTCGCCGGAACAGGCCCTTCAGATTGTCGAAGAGTTCGACCTTGACGCCCTGGCGCTTCATGATCACCGACTGCTGGATCACCGAGAGCGTGTTGTTCCAGGCCCAGTAGATGACCAGGCCGGCCGGGAAGCTTGCCAGCATGAACATGAACACCAGCGGCATCCAAGTGAAGATCATCGCCTGCGTCGGATCGGGCGGCGTCGGGTTCATGCGCATCTGCAGGAACATGGTGACGCCCATGATCAGCGGCCAGACGCCAAGATGCAGGATGGTTGGCGCTTCGAAGGGCAGCAGGCCGAACAGATTGACGATCGTCGTCGGATCGGGGGCCGAAAGGTCCTTGATCCAGCCGAAGAACGGCGCGTGCCGCATCTCGATGGTGATGTAGATCACCTTGTAGAGCGAGAAGAAGATCGGGATCTGCAGCGCCACCGGCCAGCAGCCGGCGATCGGGTTGATCTTCTCTTCCTTGTAGAGCTGCATCGTCGCCTGCTGCAGCCCCATGCGGTCGTCGGCGAATTTCGCCTTCAGCTCCTCCATCTTCGGCTGCATGCGCTTCATGTTCGCCATCGAAGCATATTGCTTGCTGGCGAGCGGGAAGAACAGGGCCTTGACGACGATGGTGGTGCACAGGATCGCCACGCCGAAATTGCCGAAGAAGCGATAGAAGAAGTCCATCAGCTTGAACATCGGCTTGGTGATGAAATAGAACCAGCCCCAGTCGATCAGCCGGTCGAACTTCGGGATCGAATAGCTGGTCTCGTAGCCGTCGATGACGGGCACTTCCTTGGCGCCGGCGAAGACGAGGTTCTTGAGCTCGATCGATTGGCCCGGCGCAACGGTGAAGGCATCGTCCTTGTAGTCGGCCTGATAGCGCGGCTGACCATCGGCAAAATGCGAGAAGCGTGCTTCATAGGCCGACGTCTGCGGCGGAATGATCGTCGCGGCCCAGTATTTGTCGGTAATGCCAAGCCAGCCGCCGGTGGATTTCGGCGGCATGACGGCTTCCTTCTCGGCGGCGGTATATTTTGTTTCGACGAGCCCGTCATCGCCGATGACGCCGATGAAGCCTTCATGCAGCACGTAGACGGAGGGCGTCGTCGGCTTGTTGTAACGCGTCACGCGGCCGTAGGAAGACAGTGATACGGGAGCCTGGCCGGTATTTTCGACCTTGTCGGCGACGGTGAACATGTAGCGTTCGTCGACGGAAATCGTCCGGGTAAAGGTCAGGCCCTTGTCATTGGTATATGAGAGCGTCACCGGCGTCTTGTCGGTGAGCTTGGCGCCCTCGGGCGCCGTCCAGAGCGTCGAGGCGCCGGGAACGTTGCCCGTGGCGTCGCTGCCGATATAGCCGAGCTCGGTGAAGTAACCATCCTTGGTTTCCGCCGGGCTGAACAGGGTGATGGTTGGGCTCGAGTCGTCGACGGTCTCGTGATAGCCCTTGAGTTTCAGGTCGTCGAGCCGGGCGCCGGCAAGGTTGATCGAGCCGGAAAGCGCAGGCGTATCGATGACGACGCGCGGGTTCTTTGCCAGCGCCTGTTCGAGCGTCGCCGTGGCGACGGCCTGACCGGAGGGGGCGGTCCCACTCGTCGGGGCCGGCGCCGCGCCGTTTGCTGCGGGCTGCTGCACCTGTTCGGTCTTCTGCTGTGCCTTCTGGGCTTCCTGCGCCTTGCGCTGGGCCTCGATGCGCGGATTCATATAGAGAAACTGCCAGCCGAGGACGATCAGCACCGAGAGAGCGATCGCAATGAAGTAATTGCGGTTTTTTTCCATCATACGTTCCTGGGGCGTCCGTCTCCGGAGCGCCGGGGTTTCGGCCTGGTTTCCACGCGAAATTTCAGTTCCGCGGCCAATTCTTTGAAGGACGCCTCAAGCACGTCCCTGCGCGCGACAACCACATAGTCGTGTCCGGGCTGCATTGCAAACCCCGCATGAAGCCGTACCGCCTCTTTCAGGCGGCGGCGCATGCGGTTGCGTTCGACTGCGTTGCCATGTTTTTTGGTGACTGTAAATCCGACGCGGGCTTGGCTGTCGGGTTCCTTCCGGTCGAGGACTTCGAGAAGGAAGAGGCCGCCGCGGCGTTTTTCGCCCTCGCGCACAGCAAGAAACTGCGGGCGGCTTTTCAGCCGCCCGACAGCGTGTTTTTCTTTTTTGGTCGTCAATTCGCCCGCCATCTCTTTTCGGGCAACCCGGCCTTAAGCCGAAAGACGCTTGCGGCCCTGCGCGCGGCGGCCGGCGATGACCTTGCGGCCACCCTTGGTAGACATGCGCGCACGGAAGCCGTGGCGACGCTTGCGAACAAGCTTGGATGGTTGGTAGGTACGCTTCATTTATTTAAACACCGCGGAGTGCGGCCCTTCTTGAATTTGCATAATGCAAGGAGCGTTATTTTTCGAACGGGCGGGCCGTAAAAGGCTGAGTGACCGGACGTGCGGCGGCTTATAGGGATGAAGCCGGTGAAAGTCAATTATACCGGATAATTTCACAGCAAGCGCCGGCTTGGTAAGTATTTTCGCACTCCGGTATTAATAAACTCGATCTGCGCCGAATGGTTGTGATTTGCCGGCGCGGCAGATCGATCGCCCCGGTTTCCAGGGCTTTGTGCGTCCAGGACTCTGGTCCACATGGATAATTTCCCCGGCCATAATCGTAAATATTGGAAATCTAACTTTAATAAATTTCGCCGATATTCCGATCATCGGCTGGAATTTGCTTTCCAGGCAGTGGCGTAGCTCAGGAGACAGTGCATTGAAGATCCGCGGCAAAATTAATCTGCTGGTATGCGTGATGGGCGCGGTGGCGCTTCTGATCGGCGCGACCGCACTCTCGGCAATGCACGAATACAATCGCAACCTGACGGCTTACGAGCAGGCTGCCGCCCGCGCCTATGCCGGCGAACGCCTCAACCGCTTCGTCACGGCCGTGGTCATGGAAGCGCGCGGCATCTATGCGGCCAAGACGATCAAGGACACCCCGAACTTCGCCAAAGGCCTGCTGGCCGGCCTCGACGAGATCGACAAGGTCATCGCGGGCTGGGCGCCGCTGGTGCCGGAAGACGAGAAGGGCGATTTCGCCAAGCTCGTCGCCCGCGCTGCGGAATTCCGCACCTTCCGCATGGAGACTGCCCGTCTCGGCACCGAAGTCGGCCCCGAGGCCGCCAGCGCCCAGGGCAACAATGACGCCAACCGCGCCAACCGCAAGGCGTTCCAGGCCGAAATCGACGCGGTCGTCGCCACCGACAAGGCAGCGCTCGAAACCGTCAACACCGAGATCGAAAGCTTCCGGACCTGGGTACTGATGCTCGTCCTCAGCATCACCGGCATCGGCATCGCGGTCGGCATCGGCATGGGCTTCTATATCGGCACCAGCCATCTGAGCCGCCCGATCAAGCGCGTCACCCGGGCGATCAACGAGGTCGCCAGCGGCAATTTCGAAGCCGAGGTCCCCTTTGCCGGGCGCCAGGATGAAATCGGCGAGATGGCCGCAGCCGTTGCGGTCTTCAAGGCCAACGGCCTTGCCGTCCAGCGCCTGAATGCCCAGGAGACGGCGATGCGCGCCAAGAGCGACGACCTGCAGTCGAGCATGTCCGTCGTCGTGGCTGCGGCTGCGGCCGGCGACTTTGGCCATCGCATCAGCAAGGACTACGAGGACGAGAACCTCAACCGCTTCGCCGGCAACATCAACACGCTGTTGTCGAGCGTCGATGCCGGCATCGGCGAGACCCGCCGCGTCATTGCAAGCCTTGCCGATGGCGACCTCACCCAGACGATGAACGGCAGTTTCCAGGGCGCCTTCGCCGAGTTGCAGCAGAACGTCAACAACACCTTCGTCACCCTGCAGGCGACCATGCGCGAAGTGCGCCAGACGACGGAAGCAATGAACGGCAACACCGCCGAACTGCGCAATGCCAGCGACGACCTGTCGAAGCGCACCGAGCAGCAGGCCGCCGCCCTCGAACAGACTTCGGCGGCACTCGATCAGATCACCGCCGTCGTTCAGAATTCCACCGAGCGGGCGCATGAAGCCACCATCATGGTGTCGGAAGCCAAGGACAAGTCAGGCGCGTCTGGCGTCGTCGTCGGCAATGCCGTGGAGGCCATGGGCCGCATCGAGCAGGCATCGCGCGAAATCAGCCAGATCATCAACGTCATCGATGAGATCGCCTTCCAGACCAACCTGCTGGCGCTGAACGCCGGCGTCGAGGCGGCACGCGCCGGCGAGGCCGGCAAGGGCTTTGCGGTTGTGGCACAGGAAGTGCGCGAGCTCGCCCAGCGTTCGGCAAAGGCTGCCAAGGACATCAAGGCGCTGATCACCAAATCGGGCAACGAGGTGCAGGTCGGCGTCAAGCTCGTCCAGGCGACCGGCGAGGCGCTGGCGGAAATCGGCACCCGCGTCATCGCCATCAACGATCATATCCATTCGATCGCCACGGCTGCCACCGAACAGTCGACCGGCCTCAAGGAAGTCAATACCGCCGTCAACCAGATGGATCAGGTGACCCAGCAGAATGCCGCGATGGTGGAAGAGACCTCCGCCGCCACGCACAGGCTTTCGGCCGAAGCCGGCGGGCTGGTCCGCCTCATCTCCCGCTTCAAGCTGTCGGATGATGCGTCGGCACCGGTGGCGCTTGTGCGCAACGAGCCGCAAAGACCGGTCGCCTCGCCCGCCCGCCGGGCGATCGCCAAGGTCGCCCGCGCCTTCGGCGGCAACGCGGCCGCTGCGGAACAGAGCTGGGAAGAGTTCTGATCCCGACCGATCGGATAATCTACGCGGCAGCCCCTATCCGGCTGCCGCCACCTTCTCCCCGCGCGCGGGGAGAAGGGAATATGCCGCAACCTCTCCGTCCCTCGCCAACGTCGCGCTAGGCACGTCCCTCGCCCCGTTTACGGGGAGAGGGTTAGGGTGAGGGGCAGCCCTTATCGCGAGCTGGACGGCCGAGTGATTCAATGAGCCCGACGCCGCCTCCGGGCGGCGTTTTCTTGTGGCGACATGACGCTGCTCGCAAAGATTTGAAAGCGGAGGCTTTTGGTCTAATATAGAACTCGAGGGCGGCTGAAGTGCTGCCGATCGGGCGAGACGAAAATGCCGGTACAAGATCAGGGCGACAATCCTTCGGCGGATATTCCCGCCGCCGGCGAGACCGCAAGGGCGCCGTGCCCGTCTGCTGGCATGTTCGGCGGATTGTCGGGCAAGCTGCTCTGGCTGACCGTCTTCTTTATCATGCTCGCCGAAATCCTGATCTTTTTCCCTTCGGTCGCCAGCATGCGCATACGCTGGCTGGAGGAAAGGCTGAACACGGCCGCCGCCGCCGCCATCGTCATCGATGGGCTGCAGCCGGTCGAGCTGCCGCGTGCGCTGCAGAAGGAGACGCTGGAGGCGACCGGCACCAAGGCGATCGTGCTGCGCAAGGACGGCACGTCGCGGCTCTTGGCGACGACGGATATGCCGACCTCGGTCGATGAAGCCTATGATCTGACCGACGTGCCGCCGGCAACGGCGATGCGCGATGCGCTCGACACCTTGATCTTCGGCGGCAGCCGGATGATCCGTGTCTACGGCCCCGTCGGCGACACCAATACCGGCGTTGAGGTGGTGATGAAGGACAAGCAGCTGCGCACGGCGATGTTTGCCTATTCCCGCAACGTTCTCCTGCTGTCGGTGCTGATCGCGCTGTTCACCGCGACGCTGATCTTCTTTGCGATCAACCGCATCCTGATCGGCCCGATCCGCCGGCTGACCGGCAGCATGCAGCAATTCTCCTCCGATCCGGAGAACCCCGCCCACATTTATATCGGCGACGGCGGCCGCGACGAACTGGCGGTCGCCGGCCGCAATCTCACCTCGATGCAGATGGAGCTGCAGAAGACGCTGAAGCAGCAGAAGAACCTCGCCGCTCTCGGCCTCGCCGTCTCCAAGATCAATCACGACATGCGCAATATCCTGGCCTCGGCGCAGCTGATGTCGGACCGGCTGGTCGATGTCGATGATCCGATGGTCAAGAGCTTCGCCCCGAAGCTGCTGCGCACCATCGACCGCGCCGTCGGTTATACCACCGAGGTGCTGTCCTACGGCAAGGCGAGCGAATCGGCCCCGCGCCGCCGCCATGTCCTGCTTTTGGAACTCACCCAGGACGTCAAGGACATGCTGGCGATCGATCCGCAAAGCGGCATCGAATTCACCGAGCAGATTGGCGCCGATCTCAAGGTCGATGCCGATGGTGAGCAACTGTTCCGGGTCATCCACAATCTCTGCCGCAACGCGCTGCAGGCGCTGACGGCGCCGGGCGAGGGTGCCCCGGGTACGGTCAGGCGCATCACCGTCGCCGCCCAGCGCGTCGGCAGTGTCGTCAGCATCACCGTGGATGATACCGGCCCCGGTATGCCGCTGAAGGCGCGCCAGAACCTGTTTGCTGCCTTTCGCGGCTCCGCCCGCTCCGGCGGCACCGGCCTTGGCCTGACGATCGCCCGCGAGCTGGTGCTCGCCCATGGCGGCACGATCGCGCTTGTGGAAAAGCCGACGGTGGGAACCCAGTTCCGCATCGAGATCCCCGATCGCCCGGTTTCGCTGGAGGATTACCGTAGCCGGACGCACAGCGAAAAGTGACGGGCTTCCGAAAGCCGCGGCCGCAAATTATGAAACGCGCGATTTTTTCCGAAATGCTCTTGCATTGTCCCGAAGGACGCTTTAGAGGATCGCCCACGCAAGCGGCACCGCCGCAATTGCACGCACCCGTAGCTCAGCTGGATAGAGCACCAGACTACGAATCTGGGGGTCAGGAGTTCGAATCTCTTCGGGTGCGCCACTTCCTCTTTTTCATTGCAAGACTATGTTAAGGCCTTGAACGGGAAGCTCAAATCCGCCGTTCTAAATCCTTCATTCCGCTTATACCTTAGCCTATCGGCGAAGGTTAGTTTCAGCATCGCGCGGCGATTTTCCAATCTCCTGCAATTCCCTGAACATCGAAGCCCAGACAGGACTTCAGATTTTCTTGGCGGTACCGCCGCGATATGGCAGAATGAACACATGAAGAACAATGTAGATATTTCCGACGATCTTAGCCGTCGCATCGACATGCTGGCAGAGCGTTCAAACTTGACACGCAGCCAGATTATCGAAGACGCGCTTTCCCATGGTCGCTCTCTTGCGTGGCAGGAAAAATGGATCGCGGGCGTTCAGGCGGGGATCGAAGACGCCGACAGAGGCAACTTCGCCACGGATGAAGAAATTGCTGCCGTACTGAACAAATACAGTCAGGCATAACAGCCCCGTGCGCCTTGTCTGGACGAAACGCTGTCTCAAAGAGCTTGCAGACATCAACGATTACATCGGCGAGAGAAACCCGCGCGCCGCAGCGCGCGTCGTCAATGGCATTCATTCAAAGACGGAGAAGCTTTTATCCGCCAATCCCTTCTTAGGGCGTGCCGGCGAAATCAGAGGAACACGCGAGCTTGTCATTCCGGCAACGCCTTACATCGTTGCTTACCGCGTTCGAGACGACCATATCGAAGTTCTGTTTGTCCGGCACGGCGCGCGTGAGTGGCCGGACGAGGTCTAATCGTCCTGGCAATGCGCCGACGAAATCAGCGTTCGACGCTTCACCCCCGCCATCAAATGATATCGTACTTCCCTGGTGCCTCGAAGGAGCTATGTCCGGGAAGAAAAAGCTGATGCGAAGCGAGGAAGTTTGCCGTGGCAATTTCAGAATTATGGACGGTCTCCAACCGACATCAATTTCCCTTGCCGGATTTTCAGAACGGGGATGAAATCAGGTTTCCCGGCGCTTTGGTGTCGGCATTGCTTGATCGGTTTACAAAATCAGGAGACGCCGTCTTCGATCCCTTTGTCGGCTTGGGGACGACTTTCTTTGTCTGCGAGCAGAGGGGCAGAATCCCCTATGGGATAGAAGCCGACCGGCAGAGATATGAATGGGTCAAGCAACGCATCACGACAAAGCATCATCTGGTCTGCGGTGATAGCGCAGAGCTGGCAGCCTTCGATTTTCCCGAGATGGATTTCTGCATCACATCCCCGCCATACATGCCTCATTGGCATAAATGGAACCCGCTTTACAACGGCGATGCGGATTATGACGGCTATGACATCTATCTGAAAAGAATGCAGGAAATATACGGCCGGATCTGCAAACGCATGAAGACGAACGCTTACCTTGTCGTTCAGGCCGACAATCTGACCAACGAACAATTCTCTCCCCTTGTCTGGGATCTGGGAAGAGCTTTGTCGGAGGTCATGATGCTTGAAGGGGAAATTGTGGTGAATTGGTCTGAAGCGGTGGACAACGGCAACCGATTCACACAGTGCCTCGTGTTCAAGAATGCAAGCGGATGAAAAGTTCGCCGCGATAGCCGCTACAGTCTGTGCCCCCAAGGCAGCGAAGCGAAAAACTATTGCTCGGCCGGGAAGTCTCTTCCATAGGCTTCCCTTTCTTCCTTCCCAGAGGCGGATGAGTAATAGCCACTGCAAATCAGATATGAGCACTCATCCGGGTCGCCCATTTCCCATCCCGGCAGGCAGGTTACCACGCGCTGAAATTTTGCGTTGCAAAGGCCGTGGTTTGCCAGGAGCCGCGGCTCATTTCCGAAATACGCGCTTATGGCTTTCTGGCGAGTCCATGCAGGAACGACTTTCCAATCTGCGGCGCCTCCCTCAGCGCTCACATTGCCGGTCGCACAGAGCGACCAATTCGATATCACGACCGGCTGATCACAGGGAAAGGCCTGGACGGCGCTTCCCAGCAGGATCGAAACCAACGCCAGCAGCAGCTGGCCATAGATCGTCGCGCCCTTCTTCCTCATGCCGACCTTCCGCATCCTGGCCTCCACCGCGTGCAACTCCCTGTCCCGACGGGATCAGTCGCTCTTAAAAATGCCCTAAGATTTTTTTCCTAGTTCATGGAATGTTCTTACTCTAGATTGCTTGCCATTGCAACCATGGAATGTTGAATTTCGAAGAATATGTGGCGATTGGCGATGTGGACGCTTGGGCCGGTCTTTCCCTCCGCACGCGTGAAAGAACAACAAAAGCTGCACCCATGCCGGAAACGCCGGCTCGCGCCCCTTTATGGAGGCATCAAGCCCAACAGGGTCCAAATGGCCTCAAGCCTTGATTGGGATTCCGGCTTCGATCGCAGCTTCGATAAAGGCCTGCCGCGCTTCTTCCCGGTTTCGTTTGCCCGACATGACATCGGCGCAAACCGCGCACGCCCGATCGAGCGCCGGACCCTCCTCGGTCGGCCAGTCTTCGACCAACGCCCATGTTGCGGCCTGGGTCGTCTGGATCACCACCCATTGATCCGGGCCTTCAAGGGCTAACGTCACCGGCTTCTTCCAAATGGTTTGCATTGTCTGAGGACCTCCGCTGCATCTTCTCTGCCGCCTCCTCACATAAGGCGGTTTATCCCGCATGGCGAGGCGACGGCTTGCACGAGATGCTTTTTCCAGCAAAGCCGATTGCAGGCCTATGCGGCGCCTCTCAGAAATCCTGGGTGAATTCGCACGCCAGCAATGTTTTGCCTGGCAAGGCGTCCCCTTGGCGGGCGACAATCCGGACTTTTCCGGGGCCGGCAAGTCCCGGTTCGGGCTGCTGATCGGCGGCAAGCTCGCGCGAATAGCCCTTGGTGGATGTTCCAAGCAGGTCCGAACTCTCCGGCTTCAACCGGTATTTTTTCGCCAGATCGTCAGCGCGTTGGCCCTCGACCAGAATTCCGACCGCATTGCTGGCAAAGAAAACCTCTGTCGACTTGAAGCCGTCGCGGCCGATCTGGCTCGGGATCTTGTAGATCGCCGCACCGAGCGACGAGGTGTCCGGCTTGGCGAGAGCTTCCGCGGCATCGTAAATCTCCGTTGCCGATGTTATCGAATAGGGCGGTTTGCAGAGGGCCGCGTCGAAGAACTTTTCATTGGCCGAAGCGGCCAGGACCTGTTCGGCCTGAAATGTCTGCACAGCAACGCATAGCGAGAAGGCAGCGGTGCGAATGAATTTGGCGTTATGCATATGATATTCCCAAGAGTGGCAGTAGCGGGCCGCGTTCGATTAAGTCCGGATGCTTAGGAGATTCGGAACGGCATTGCCACCTTAAGTTTAGCTTTCGGTCTTTTCGAAAGTGCTGCGAGATGTCTAATTGCAGCTCGCTGCCCGAGACAGAGCATCACAATCCCTTACGACGGCGGGAGAGCCATGATCGCAGCCTATATCGACGAAATCATCATGTTTTGCGCCGGCCTGTGGATGACCTCGGTGGGCTTTGGCTATCTGCCACTGCCCGGCTACTCGGCCAACCCGCCTCTGGTTCGCCACTTCAAGTGGATGGGCCCGATGCTGCTCGTCATCGCCATCGTATCGGCCGCTGGCTCATAGGGCTGGAGTGGACCGATGAACAATATGTTGGCTTGCCCATCCTGCGGATTGGACGAAACAGAATCGATCGTGCACCTCGGTTCGTATATTCTTCGATGCGCCGCCTGCGGCGAAGCTATCGTCGCGACATCATTCATGGCGATGCTCGAGTCGGATCACACCTTTTCAGCCTTTGCCGATCCGGCTCCCGGAAATCACCCTGCGCCAGAGATGCTCATCGCCCGTGGACCGCTTCGGCAGATATCAACGGCAATCAGCGGCGCGGCACGTAACGGAACGCTGATACGCCTGATCCCTGAACCCAAGAGTTGAAATCCGACTTCGGTTTATCGGTTTAACCGACCGACAGCCGCGCCGCGCACCAATGCCATACCGCATCGACCGCCTTTCGCGGCGATGACGCGCGTTTACGGATAAGGAAGTAGTCGGGTTCGATAAGCGTCGTCGCATCGATCACCTGCACCAGCCGCCCCGCCTCGAGATCCGCTGCCACGAACGCCCGGCACGCCAAGGCGGCGCCCTGGCCGGCGAGGGCGGCGTCGAGCGCCAGCGTCGTATGGTTGAACACCGCACCCGGCAGCTTCTCGCGCGATCGCAGCACGAGCGGCCAGGGGCTGACGGCGTCATGCAGAAGCGGCAGCTTGCGAAGCGCGTCGGCCGTCAATGGAAGGGGCAGGCCCTTGACCAGGTATGGGCTGGCGACGGCGACGAGCTCCTGGCGGAACAGCAGCCTTGCCTCCAGCGAGGCCGGAAAAGGCCCGCGGGTCAGCCGCACCGCAATGTCCACCTGATCGCGGTCGAAGTCGGACAGCGCCTCGGTGGCGACCGTCCGCAGTTCCACATCGGGGAGGGCGGTTTTGAACTCTGCGAGGCGCGGGATCAGCAGCTTGGCGGCGACCGTCGGGGTGACGCTGATCGTCACGGCGTCCGGCCGCGCGAGAAGCCGCCCGGTCGCCTCACCGAGCGTGTCGAAGGCGCGGGTCACATCCGCCAGATAGGCAGCACCCTGCGGGGTCAGAGCCAGGCCGCGCGGCAGGCGTTGAAACAACATCAGGCCGAGTTGATCTTCTAGCGCGCGCACCTGCTGGGCGACCGCACCCTGCGACACCCCCAGCTCCTCGGCGGCGGCGCGGAAATTCAACCGGCGGCCCGAGACTTCGAAGGCGCGAAGCGCATTCAGCGGCGGCAGCTTGCGGCGGGGTTGGACCATTGAGATTTCCGGATATTCCAGTAGAATTTCTACAGTCTGACACGTTTCTTTCTGACGCGAAAGCCGGCGCTGTCTCTGTCATACTGCTTCGCAAATCAATCGTTGGAGGCTCCGATGTCTACAGAAAAAGTCGCTCTCATCACCGCAGGCGGTTCCGGCATGGGTGCTGCCGCGGCACGGAAACTGGCTGCGGACGGCTATCGCATTGCTGTGCTCTCCTCATCGGGCAAGGGCGAAGCGCTCGCCAAAGAATTGGGCGGGGTCGGCGTCACCGGCTCGAACCTGGTGAATGACGATGTGAAGCGGCTCGTCGACCTGGCGATGGAGAGATGGGGGCGGATCGACGCGCTGGTCAATTCCGCCGGCCACGGGCCGCGCGCCCCGATCCTCGAGATCACCGACGAGGACTGGCACAAGGGCATGGAAGTCTATTTCCTCAGCGCCGTACGGCCGATCCGGCTGGTCGCGCCGATCATGGAGGCCCAGGGCGGCGGCGCCATCGTCAACATCTCGACGGCATGGGCTTTCGAGCCATCGGCGATGTTCCCCACCTCGGCCTTCGCCAGGGCCGGGCTGGCGAGCTTCACCAAGATATTCGCCGACACCTATGCGGCGAAGAACATCCGCATGAACAACGTCCTGCCCGGCTGGATCGACAGCCTGCCCGCCACCGACGAGCGGCGCGACAGCGTGCCGATGGGCCGCTATGGCACGGCCGAGGAAATCGCCGCAACGGTTGCCTTCCTGCTATCCGAGGGCGCCGGCTACATCACCGGCCAGAACATCCGCGTCGACGGCGGCATTACCCGCTCCGTTTGACGCCATGGAGACCGATCATGAAGCGGTGCCGTTGACCCTCGCAGATATAGACGCTTCGGCATGGCGTGCGCTGGAAACGGCGGCATCGAGCCCGCAGTCGGGTTTCCGGTTCTTGAACCTCTGCTCCGTGGATGCGGAGCAGAAGCCGCAGGCGCGCATGGTGGTCCTGCGGCGCGCCGACGGATCATTGCGGGTTCTGGAATTTCACACCGATACCCGCAGCCCGAAATGGCTCGAGTTTTCGGCAAATCCCCATGCCACTGTCCTCGGATTCTGCCCGCAGACGCGGCTGCAGTTTCGCCTTCAGGGCACGATCGAACTGCATGCCCCCGGCAGCGATCAGGCAAACGCCGCCTGGGACAAGCTCTCCCCCTGGACGCGGACGACCTACACCGGCGGTCCGCCCGGGGACGAGTGCGCCTTTGACGTCATCGACGAGACGGCCCTTCCAAAGCCTGCGGATGAGGCGGAGGGAAAGCCGCACTTCGGCCTGTTGATCTTTCGTGCCGGGACACTTGACTGGTTCCAGTTGCGAAGACAGGGCAATCGAAGGGCGCTGTCGACCTATGACGAGAGGGGTGCCCTTGCCGCCTGCCGATGGATCAATCCATAATCTGGGGGCCATGATATGGGATCAGCGCACCCTCATGGGCGCAGCCGGACGACGATCGACGCTCCCGGAACCTTCAACTGTTCCGCCATCGTCTCCAGATCCTTTCCATCCGTGCCCGCCAGAACAATACGGCCATCCATGATCGGCTCCCTCATCCAGGGTTCCATGACGACCTGGTCGTTGATCAGCAACTGCGTTTGCCGTCCCAATGCCGCTTGCGTGAAATCGCGGAATTTGGCGGCGCTTTCCGGCGTCAGCTCAATATTCAGCACCCGGTCGTAGGAGATGGCGGACCGGGCGACCTCCGCGCTCTTCGCCTCGAGCGAGACGGGCGCGATCGCTTCAGCCCCGTCTTTTTCCGTCGCCGCCACGGTCTCCTGCGATTCTGCTGGCGAAGGCGGCGTGGAAAGCTCGTCCAGAATGCCCGGCTCGGCCTTGGCAGACGGCAGCGGCTCGACATGCAGATCGGGCGTCTGCAAGACCTTGGCCGTCAGCACGGCGGGGAGCGGCAAGCGTGCCGGCATATCATCGCGCAGGATGTGGGTGTAGGTGCGCAGCGTAAACCCGCCGGTGGTCACGCTGACGATCTCGGTGGCTTCGACCGCCGAGCCATCGTCCAGCGACACCACGAACTTGACGCTTCGGGTCTTGCCGGCGCGTTTGATTGACGCCAGCTGATCGGCGGTAAGGTTCTTAACCCGTTCCGGAAAGGCAGCCATCATCTTTGCCGCCGCCGGCTGCTGCGACTGGCTCAACGCTGCGGGATCGAATTCCTCCGAGAGGGAAAGAGTTGCCGTGTGGGAGGCTGCGTCGATGGACTCAAGGGTCCAGGTCGACGTCACGGAGACATTGACGCCATTATAATCCTCGATCCGCGACTCCACCGCGGCCTGCCCGATCTGCATCACCTGGTCCTGATAGAATTGTCCTGACGCCAGCAGCTGCGCTTCCGGCACCAAGGCGGTGACAATCAGCAGCGGGTTTTGCTCTATCTTGCCGATGATGCCGTTGACCCCGTTCTCCCCACCCGGCGCATTGGCGGCCATCTCTCGCATATGCGCCAGGATCCGATCGACGCCGACGGGATTGCTGGGAAAGCCGTTCAAATCCGTTTCGACCTCGAGCGTACTGGTGCCATAGGCTGCCAGGGAATTCCGATAGAGCAGGTTCATCTGATAGCTGTCGGCAGGGCCTGCGGTGCCTTCCGGCAGCTCGGCGTTGAGTGACCAACGGACCCGCATACCGGTTTCATCGCGCGACAGAACCGTCATGCGTGGGTGAAATACGCCCCGCGCCGTCACCGAGGCGCCTGAATTGTCGAACCAAAACGACATATCGGTTTCGGTGGCTTTTTGAACGCTGTAACCGCGCTCGACGCCGGTCGCCGGCGTATAGCCGGGGATGGTGATGCCGTCGTCGGACCATGCCGGAGTGGAGAGCGTGACGCAGACGCAAAACCAGACAACTCTGTTCCAGTGCGATGATTTCATGCTGCTTGGCCTCTGACATCCCTGCTCACACCTTAGCAGGAAGACCTCGGTGACATAAGATCAAGACTAAGAATATTTTCCTAGTCCATGGATCGTTCGTGCGCTAGGTTGCCCGCAATTGCAACCACGGAGTGCCGGATGTCGAGCAAATTTTTCCCCGTCGGCGAGGTGAGGAGCTTCGGCCGTCGCCTGCAGAATTCCCGGCCTCGCAAGATTGGCGTCATGCCGAAGCATCGGCCGGAAACGAGGGTGAGGGGCTGATGGTGGAGTTCAACCCGCGCGACAAGAGCCGCACCAGTGCCGGAAAGACGCGGGCGATGGTGCGCAAGCATACCGCTCCGCCCGGCCGGAGCGATGATGGCAGCCTCCGCTGGCAGTGGCTGACGATCCAACTGCTGGAATCCCCCTCATTCACGACATTGAGCGCCAATGCCTGCCGCGCCTTCTTCCGCATCGTCATCGAGCACACCGCCCATGCCGCCTTGGAAAACGGCAAGCTTGTCGTAACCCATCCCCAGTTCGTCTCCTACGGCGTCACCGGCGAATATGTCGCCGATGCGCTCGACGAGCTGGACTATAAGGGGCTGATCAAAATTCACCGCGGCCGGGCAGGCAGCGGGGTCGCGCATCCCAACCGCTTCACCCTGACATTTGTCGGTGATCATGAAGGCGCGCCGGCCACCGACGATTGGAAGCGCTGTACAGTCGAAAACTGCCGGAAATGGTCCGAGACCGACCGCAAGCTTGCTGCCGACAAACGCGGGCGCGTCGGCCGCAAGAAAAAAACGCCACTTCGGAATCCCGAAATCCCACCGCTTCGGGATTCCGAAATTCGCCGCGCTTCGTGAGCTGCGACCTTCAGGAAATATCGAGGGATTTCAATGCCGCAACCAATTTCGGGATTCCGAAGTGCTATATAGAGTTTGGTGGGAGTTATCTAAAGCGCGTCGCGTCAAATTTGATTCATGCGATGCGCTTAGCTCTTTGTTTTTACGCATGTCGTTGCCGCAAAACCGCTGCACACTTTTGCGCGACATGCTTTAACGAAGGCACTTTGCCACGATCAGAAACTCCGTCTCCCGCCCGCCGATCTTTCCGGCCGAAGCTGTGCGAAGCAAAAGGCCGAAAGCCTCATAGAGCCAATAAAGCGGGGGAATCCGGTCCTTGAGCGCATGCACCTGGGTCGACACGTATTCGCCGATGAAGACGATATCCATGCCGAGTTCCTTCAGTGTCCCGGCAATCTCCGAATGTGAGGCCTCTGCGGCGTGCTCGACGCGAAACGGGGCATAACCCGGCTTTCCCGCGTTTTTCTGCCTGAGGACGTAGCGATAGAACAGGACATGGGTCCACCAGGGCGTGAGGTCGGTGAATATCCCTTTGGCCGAGTTGAGGATCGGACCCTTCACGAACACGAGACCCCCGGGAGACAGGGTGTCATGGGCTCTGAGCAAAGCAGAGCGCGGGCTTTCCAAATGCTCGAGAACGTCCCAGAAGACGCAGGCGTCGAAGTGGCGGTCTCCGTAGTCGATCGTTTGCGCATCGCCGAGGATCCGCTCGGAAGCGTCGCGGTTCCTTTCGAGCTGCTCCTTCGAGATGTCCAGCACCGTATATCTGGCGCCCTCCAAGGGAATATGGGTGCGAGAGCCGCCGCCAACCTCAAGAATATCAGTGTTGATCTTGTTGGAAAAAGCTGATCGCGCATGCGACAGCGCGTCGTTTACCCACGGCGAAGCCATAATCTTCCTCCCCAGGAGAGATTAGCGTCTGCGACTATAAGTAAGCATTAATATATAATTTAAGCAATATTTAAACGCTCGAAGCCGGCTCGCCTAGTTTCGCGCAACCTTGCTGATGTACCCGCAGGTCTGATGAGTCTTAGAGGCGCTTCGGCCGGAGGAATGCATGATGGTGGGAATTTTTCGGGCTCTGGCAGTCCTTGCGATGATGACGGCGCTTGCCGGCTGCATCGACCATGCCAATGATCCGGTGCTCCTGGCGGTCGGCGTGCCGGTCAATCCGCCTGCCGTGGCCCATGGCATTTGCACGACCGACGGCAACGCCATGTATGACGAGGCGAGGAAGCAGTATCAGATACGGGCCCAGCTGACCGGCTATGCTCAGGCCGACGAACTGGAGGCGGAAACGATCGCGCGCGCCGCGGCCCACCGGCAATATGTCGCCTGCCTCTCCGGCCAGGGCTACCGGACATTATACGCGAATTGAGAACAGAGAATTCGCAATTCCGCTCCAGCGCCGTTTGAACCTTTGGCCGATCGCGGCTTTTCACGTTTTTCGCCGATTTGGTCACGCCGGATCGCCTGCAATCACGAGTTTTGGAAGTTGCATGTGAGCGGGGAACCCGGCGGCTGGAAAAGGCATTTTCATCAGGTAAATCCACGAAGGAGGGTTTATCATGAAGATGTTCAGACTGACCCCTTCCACCACAGCGCTCAGTGCCTTTCTCGCCCTCGCGTCGATCGCGCCGGCGCAGGCAGCACCCGTTCAGGTGGTTCGGCCGCCCGATATCCAAACCGTAAAAATGGTGCAATATAAACCACATGTCGGATCCTGGCATGGCTATCAAGGGTTTCGCACCGAGCGCCCCGGCACCCGCCGGCATTCCGACGGCTACTGGTATCCGCTTGCCGCCTTTGGCGTCGAGCCGGGCACCACCGGCTCCATAATCCGCCAGCCGGTAAACAGACCGGCGGCCCCGGAAATGTGCAACCCTACGTTTTCGGGATCGATCGGCCCCGGCAGCATGCCCTGCGATAACGGCTATTGAGCCGGCAAATGAAAGAGGCGGCGAGGAGCCGCCTCTTTCTCGATCATGGGGCCGCTCACATATCCGTGACCTCCATTTTGGCGCCGTAGTATGTGACAGATCGCCTTCCTAACTCCGGGGCGTAAATTCCCTGAATCCTCCCAAGGAGACGATTATGACCACCACCTTCAAGACCGGCCTTGCCGCCGCCACCCTCAGTGCAATCCTCGGCCTCTCTGCCTTTTCGGCCACGGCAGCTCCCCTCCAGTCGAGCGCGACGGAGCAAGGTGCGACAGTGCGCCCGGTTGCGCAGGAAACCAAGGTTGACCATGACAGGCGCACGACCGGTTCGATCGGCGAGCGCGCGGAAAGCATGGGTTCGACACATTATATGATGAACCCGAAGAAGCCCCTCAACATGGATTGCAAACTCGGCTTCAACCCGACAAGCAGCTCCAGCTGCAACTATTGATGAGGCGCTCGGCCGTTCGCGGCTGAGTTGGCAGACTTTGTCGGCGATCTGGAGGCGGCCTTTTTGGGCCGCCTTTCCGCGGTAGGGGACCGGTGAAACCGTCCTTTATCAAATCTTGCATCAACTGCAAAAATGCAATAAGTAAAAAATTAACGGAGAGCTCGAGAGGAAAAGTCGCGCAAATCGCCTGTTCGCACAGGTGTTTGATGCGTCTGCCTTGGAATTGCCATGCTCGCCGCGATGGTCGCATTTCATAATCAATCGAATTTCAGACAGGTGGGATAGTCATGACCGCAAAGGCTGCATGCTCCGATTTCCTGCATTTTTTTCGCTCCTGGATCAGCAACCCGCTTCGCGTCGCCGCCATCGCGCCGTCGGGCGATTCGCTTGCCCGGATCATGACCAGTGAAATTGCCGCACTCGACGGGCCGATCATCGAGCTCGGCCCCGGAACCGGCGTCTTCACCCGAGCGCTGCTGGCGCGCGGCGTCAGTGAGGCGGATCTGACCCTGATCGAGTACGGTCCGGAGTTCATCACCGCGCTGCAGGCGCGTTTCCCGACGGCGCGCGTGTTGCAGATGGATGCGGCCCATCTCGCCCATGCCGATATTTTCGAGGGCGAACCGGTTGGCGCCGTTGTCAGCGGCCTGCCGCTTTTGTCGATGTCACCGCGCAAGATCGCTTCGATCCTGGCCGGCGCCTTTGCCTATATGCGGCCGGGCGGGGCTGTCTATCAGTTTACCTATGGTCCGCGCTGCCCGGTGCCGCGGCCGATCCTCGACCGCCTCGGCCTGAAGGCGGTGCGCATCGGCGGCACGGTGCGCAACCTGCCGCCGGCCTCCGTCTACCGGATTTCCCGCCGCAAACCGCTGGAGCTGTCGCGCGAGCGCTTCAGCTATCGTGAGAGCGAAGCCGAACTCGACGATATCGCCGCTTTCTCAAACGAAACCGGCGGCTGAGCGATGATGCCGGGCTGACATGGCTGACAGCAAGCGGGCGGCGACGGAAGGCCGGCGGGAACGCAAGCGGCGGCAGACGCGCGAGCGCATCGAGCAGGCGGCGATGAGCCTCTTTCTCCAGCGCGGTTTCGAGGCCACGACCGTCGAGGACATCACCGAAGCGGCCGACGTCTCCAAACGCAGCTTCTTCGATTATTTCCCCTCGAAGGAAGAGGTGGTTTTCGCCTGGCAGGATAGTTTTGCCGATCGGCTGATGGCGGCGATCGCCGCAAGGCCGGCGGAAGAGCCCTTGGTGACTGTGGTCGAGGCGGCGATCACCGCCACCGTCATCGCCTCTATCGACGAGCGCGGCCTGGCGCTTGCTGAACTCATCCATCGCACACCGGCGCTGAGGGCCCGTGACCAGCTGAAATATGCGAGGGTCGAACAGAAGCTCGCCGAGGCGCTGCTTCTGCGTAAGGGAAATGATCCGCAAGAGCGGTTGCGCATGCGCATTCTGGCGGCGATCGTCATCGGCGCGCTGCGCGTCGGGGCCGAACTCTGGCAGCGCCCGCCGGGTGCCGCGCCGCAGGATTTTGCCAAGGAAATCTTCGTCGAGCTCTGGAGGATCCTGGCGGAATTCGGTGACGAGGCGAAGGCCAGGCTTTGATGTCGGTCGCTGATACCGCGCGCCTGCGGCATTTTCGGTTCCGTCCCTGTCCGCGCCCGCGGCGCCCTCCTATATGTGCAAGCGTCGTAACGGCCATAGTCTCGATATCACCGTGATCGGCGGATCATCACCACGCGCCGATGACCGGTGAACCCGGCGGCACCGCGCCGCTCCACCGACTTTAACGATTTCACTGACCAGGAGAGGAAAGATCATGTCCAGTCATAACGCAGCCAAGTCAGGCACCTTCAAGATCGGCGGCGAGATCGCGGTCAACCGCCTCGGTTTCGGCGCCATGCGCGTCACCGGCAAGGGCATCTGGGGCGAGCCCGACGATCATGCCGAATCCATCCGCACGCTGCGGCGCCTGCCGGAACTCGGCGTCAACTTCATCGATACCGCCGATTCTTACGGTCCCGATATTTCCGAATGGCTGATCAAGGAAGCGCTGCATCCCTATGGCGGCAAATCCGTCGTCGCCACCAAGGGCGGCCTCACCCGCCACGGCCCCGACATCTGGCTGCCGGTCGGCCGCCCGGAATATCTGATCCAGCAGGCGCATAAGAGCCTGCGCAATCTGGGGCTCGAGCAGATCGACCTCTGGCAGTTGCACCGCGTCGATCCGAAGGTACCGGCGAAGGAGCAATTCGATGCGATCAAATCGCTGCTCGATGCCGGTCTCATCCGCCATGCCGGCTTGAGCGAAGTTTCCGTCGCCGACATCGAGGCGGCGTCGAAACACTTCAAGGTCGCCACCGTCCAGAACCGCTACAATCTCGTCGACCGCACCAGCGAAGACGTGCTCGATTACTGCGCCAAGCACAATATCGGCTTCATCCCCTGGTTCCCGCTGGCAGCCGGCGATCTCGCCAAATCCGGCTCGCTGCTCGATACGATCGCTAGGAAACACAATGCCGCGCCAAGCCAGATCGCGCTCGCCTGGGTGCTGAAGCGCAGCCCGGTGATGTTGCCGATCCCCGGCACCTCCAAGGTCAAGCATCTCGAAGAAAACGTCGCGGCCGTCGGTATCACGCTGTCGGACGAGGAATTCTCGGCGCTCGACGCTGAGGGCCGGAAGGCGTTCAAGGCAGCGTGAGGGAGCTGACGGGCGGCGCAGGTGGCTGCCCCTCACCCTAACCCTCTCCCCGTTTTACGGGGAGAGGGGACGTGCCTTACGAGAGGTTTGTGGGGAACGGAGAGGTCGCGGCATATCCCCTTCTCCCCGTAAAACGGGGGTCCGAGGGACGGGTCGAGACCCGTGGCTCGACCCCGGTGGTGCCGGCAGGCGGATGAGGGGCAGGCGGCACCTCCCGTCAGGCTTAAATTTTCCGCACAATTTTGACCATCTGGTTAAACATGCTGCAAAATGAGGCGGTGGCCTGTTAATTTCAGGGCAGGCCATGCGCTTGCTGCATTGCTGCATTGCGGTATTTTCGCTGTTCCCGCTCGCATGAAAGCGGTACATATATCTCCGTAAGCAGCGCACTCCTCCTCCCAGCGCTCTTACATCGGACTGACAACACTCCTCCTCCCAGTTGTCAGTCAGGATCAAGAGCCTGGCGCACCTCCTCCCGCGCCAGGCTCTTTTCTTTTGTCCCCCCAGGCATTCCACCACGCGCAAATTTGACTCGGCAAGCACCGTCAGCCTATTTGAACGGGCGCCGCCTGTCGGTGCGCGAACCGGTTGGAGTTTGATCATGATCGGCAGATGGCGCGGCCCGCGGGCGGCTCTGACAGGTCTTCTGCTGGCGGCGTTCGCGCTTACCGGCTGCGGCGGTAGGCCGGTCGGCGTCATGCAGGCGGCCGGCAGCGTGCCGCCCGGCACGTCGAAGGTCGATCTTCTCGTCGCGACGACGCGCGCTGCCGATGACAATCCCGCCGTGCTTTTCTCTGGTGAACGCGGCACTGGCCTTACCGTCAACGCCGTCGATGTCTCGATCCCGCCGGAGACCAATCGCAAGGTCGGCCAGGTACAATGGCCAAAGCGGCTGCCGGCCGATCCCTTACGCGATTTCGTCACCGTGTCGGTCGATCCGCTCGAAGGCGAGCGGGCGGGCGAGACCTGGCTGAAGGGTCATATGCCTAGGAGTCGCCGGGTGCTGGTCTTCGTGCACGGCTTCAACAATCGTTATGAGGACGCCGTCTATCGCTTCGCCCAGATCGTCCATGATTCGCATGCCGACGTCGCCCCCGTCGTCTTCACCTGGCCATCGCGTGCCAGCATCTTCGATTACAATTACGACAAGGAAAGCACCAACTATTCCCGCGATGCGCTGGAGGAGCTGCTGACCCGCACCGCCGCCAATCCCGCCGTCAGCGACGTCACCATCATGGCCCATTCGATGGGCACATGGCTGACCGTCGAAGCGCTCAGGCAGATGGCGATCCGCAATGGTCATGTCGCGTCGAAGATCAACAACGTCATCCTCGCCTCGCCGGATCTCGATGTCGATGTCTTCGGCCGCCAGTTCGCAAGCCTCGGCAAGGACCGCCCGCACTTCACCATCTTCGTCTCCAGGGATGACCGGGCTCTGGCGCTGTCGCGGCGCATTTCCGGCAATGTCGACCGCCTCGGCCAGATCGATCCTTCGGTCGAGCCCTATCGCAGCAAGCTGGAGGCGGCCGGCATCACCGTGCTCGATTTGACCAAGCTCAAGGGCGGCGACCGGCTGAACCACGGAAAATTCGCCGAAAGCCCCGAGGTGGTGAAGCTGATCGGCGACCGGCTGATTGCCGGCCAGACGATCACCGATTCCAATGTCGGCCTCGGCGAAGCCGTCGGCGCGGTGGCGATGGGCGCTGCCCAGACGGCCGGAAGTGCCGTCAGCGTCGCCGTCAGCACGCCGATCGCGATCTTCGATCCGCGCACCCGCCGCAACTACGACGCCCAGCTGAAGCGCCTCGGCCGGTCGGTCGACAATACCGTCGGCTCGGTCGGCGACAGTGTCGGCGCCGGCCTGCCGGAAAGCCAGTAAAAATTCCACAAAGCAATTCCAGCAAAAGCGCATGGCGGTTTTGCCGGGAAAAGCGCAAAGCGACTTTCCCAGCGAATTGCGAACACAAAGAGATAGAGAATTTCCGTGCTTCGGAGAAAACGGAAATTCTCTAGGCATCATCGCCGATCTGATATATCAGAGTGACGAACGGCAATTCTGACTGCCGTATGGGTGGGTTGACGGCATGGCTGAAGAGACGAAGAAGAGGGTTGTTGTCGTTGGCGCAGGCGTGATCGGCGCCTCGATCGCCTTCGAATTGCAGCGGCGTGGCCGTGCGGTGACGCTGATCGACAAGGCTGATCCCGGACGGGGCACCTCTTACGGCAATATGGCGAGCATCGCGCTCGATTTCGTCGCCGGTTCCGGCCCCTCGACCTGGAGGAAAATGCCGGGCTGGCTGCTCGATCCCGAAGGCCCGGTCTGGCTGCGGCCCTCCTATGCGGCAAAGATGCTGCCCTGGTTCCTGCGTTTCCTTGCGGCCGGCCACCCGTCGCGCCTCCGCGCGATCGAAGATGCCGGCATGAGCCTGTCGCAGCGAGCGCTCGGCGACTTCAGGCAGATGCTCGAGGCGATCGGCGCGCCCGAGCTGATGACCGAGGAGGGGTGTCTGGCGATCTACGAGACCGAGGCGGAATTTGCCGCCGATCGCGGCCATCTCGCCATGATGCAGCGCTACGGCCTTGAATTCGAAGTGTTGAGCAACGGCGCCATCCAATATTACGAACCGGCGCTTTCGCCTTCGATCGCCAAGGCCGTGCTGCTGCCCGACAACAAGTCGATCCGCGATCCCTATCAGCTGGTGGTGAAACTCGCCGAGGCGGCCAAAGCTGCGGGCGCGGCCTTCGTCTCCGGTGCGGTGCGGAATATCGAGCGCAGGGGCGACGGCACCGCCGTCGTCCTGCTTGAAGACGGCAGCCGCATCGAGGCGGATTCCGTCGTGCTTGCCGCTGGCGTCCACACCCGCTTCCTCGCCGAAAAGCTCGGTGAGCCGATCCCGCTCGAAACCGAGCGCGGCTATCACACGCAGATCATGAAACCGGGCATCTCCATGCGCTATTCGATGATCTGGCCGGCGCGCGCCTTCATGGTGACGCCGACGGCGGGCGGCATCCGCGTCGGCGGCAATGTCGAACTCGCCGGGCTTGATGCCGCACCGGATTTCCGCCGCCCGCGGGTGCTGGTGCGCCATGCCCAGCGCGCGCTGCCGGGTCTCAAACTCGAGGAGGCGACGGACTGGATGGGCCATCGCCCGGCGCTGCCCGATACAATCCCGATCATTTCGCCGTCCTCGAAAATGCCGGGGGTTTTCTATGCGACCGGCCACGGCCATCTCGGCCTGACCTATGCGGCAACGACAGCGCAGCTGATCGGCGATATGGTGACCGGGCTCAAACCACCTCTCGACATCACCCCGTTCCGCATAGACCGATATTAGGATTTACTGTCGATGGCGGCGTCGGCCGTCACATCCGAACTGGAGTTTACGACATGAGGTGGAAGCGCACGATCCAGCTGCTGGACGTTCATGCCGAAGGCGAGATCGGCCGCGTCGCGATCGGCGGCGTGCCGAAGATCCCCGGCGAGACCATCGCCGCCCAGCTGCATTGGCTGAACACCGATCCGAAGGGTGACGAGCTGCGCCGCTTCCTCTGCCTGGAGCCGCGCGGCGCCCCGATCGGCTCGGTCAACCTGCTGCTGCCGGCAAGGCATCCGGAAGCAGACGCCGCCTTCATCATCCTGCAACCCGACCAGGCGCATGCGAGCTCCGGCTCGAACTCGATCTGCGTGACGACGGCTTTGCTCGAATCCGGCATCGTCGAGATGCAGGAGCCGGAGACGATCGTGACGCTCGAAACCGCGGCTGGCCTCGTCAAGGCGACGGCAACCTGCCGCGACGGGCGCTGCGAAAAGGTCAAGCTCACCATGGTGCCCTCCTTCGTGCACGAACTCGACGTCGAGATCGACACGCCGCATTGGGGAAGGATCAAGGCCGATCTCTGCTACGGCGGCATCTTCTATTCGCTGGTCGATGTCGGCCAGATCGGTTTGACGATCGAGAAGGCCAATGCCGCCGGCCTCGTCCAGGCCGGCATGATCCTGAAAGAACTGATCAACCGCGATATCAAGGTTGTCCACCCCGAGATCCCGGCGATATCAGGCGTCGCCTATGTGATGTTCCGCGATAGCGAAGCCGATGGCACGGTGCGCACCTGCACCACCATGTGGCCGGGCCGGGCCGACCGCTCGCCCTGCGGCACCGGCAATTCCGCCAACCTGGCCGCGCTTCATGCCCGCGGCAAGGCGAAAATCGGCGACGTCTTCACCTCGAAATCGATCATCGGCTCCGAATTCGAGGTCGGGCTGCAGGCGGTGACCGAGGTCGCCGGCCGCCCGGCCGTCATTCCCACCATCACCGGCCGCGGCTTCACCTTCGGCCTGACCCAGGTGGCCCTCGACCCCTTCGATCCGCATCCCGGCGGCTTTGCGCTCACGGATGTCTGGGGACCGTCGGCTGGGGAGATCTGAGCGTTAGGCTGTGGTGGGCCGGGTGGACATCGGCATCAGCCAGGCAGGCTGACGGCGAGGGTGGCTTTTGAGCGTTTGCGGGCGGGCCGCGTGGTCGCGTCAAATGCGCGCTCCGAGCACCTGCGCAGCAGCGAGGGATCTTCGATCACATGCGCCGGCACCGCGTAATAGCGGCGAACCGTCACCTCCCTGCCGGCAGCGCGGTAGCTGAACGGTTCGGAGCCATCTGCCTCGAACTCCGCGCGCATTGTGGCGTCGACGCGCAGATATAACGTGCCCTTCATGACGAACCCGAACTGCGCGCCGTTTCGAACGAGGGCGGATCCACCGAAGAACCGCCTTATATCGATGGCGCCCGGTGGGGCGATCTGGCTCGCAAATTCGAGCGCCAGGCTGCGTGCCGCCTCGTTACCCATGGTGCCGCCCCGCCAGAGGATCGAAGAAGCCGGTGATAGCGCTGAGCCGGCCATCGGACATGGCAGCGAAACTCGTCCCCGTTTGCAGGACGGTCTCGTCCTCGTGGCGCAGTTCCCAGCGTGCCAGCGACCGTTCATTGTGATGGAGGACGCCCAAAATTATGAACCGGCCTGCCGGTACGCTCTCCTTGAAGCCGGCCATGTAAGCCGCGAGACCGGCTCGCCCAGCGATCGCTCCATTCGGATCGCAATAGGTCACATCGTCGGCGAGGCAAGCCGACATTTCCGGCTCGCGCGCGTCAGCGTCCAGCGACCAGATGGCCGCATATCGATTCCATAGCGCCTCAGGCGTCATAACAGTGTCTCCAGTTGATTGAATTCATCTTCGATCGCCTGCCGTAGGCTGGCTTTGTCTTCGCCGCCGCGAATGAGCACGAGCAAGCCTTGATAGAGGGCAAGGAGACGGACAGCTGTCCTGTCCGCCTTGGCTTCGTCGGTATCTCGAGCCAAGGTCGACGACTCGCAGAGCCTCGAGCGGAACGTGCTGCGAAGAAGACCGAGGGCTGCCTCGACACGGGGATGCGTGTTGACGTCACCTCCGAACTCCACGGCCGTGTTGGTGATCAGGCAGCCCAGGGAGCCATTGTTGGGCTCATGCAGCAGTGAAAGGAACAGTTCGCGCAAGCCTTTAACTCCGCCCCCCGGCGGCGCAAATCGCTCGATCCGCCCCTCCAGAACCGTCCGATTATAATGCCGGAACGCCGCGTCGAAGAGGCCGGCCTTGTCGCCGAAGGCGTGATAGATGCTCCCGCCCTTGAGGCCCGTCGCCTCTTCCAGGTCTCGGATCGACGCACCTTGATAGCCGTGCTTGCGAAAGGCCTGCATCGCCCCCTTCAGCACCGCCTCCTCATCAAATTCCCGCGTTCTGCCCACACTCGCTCCGATTCTTTATCGCTTGTTCTAGAATGACTGATCAAGAATGCAGATGCAAGACTCTTCCGTGACAATCTGCGGAAAAATTCCACTTGACAATTTTGATGATGAGTATCATTAAAGATCTATGATGACGGTTGTCATTAAAAATTTGCGTGACCGCAGTTGGTTTCCTTTTGCGCGAAAGTCGGTGGTCGATGCGGAAGGGCAAGGATAATGGCGATGATGAGCGTGCCGGTACGAGCCGGGGTGTGGAGTAAACCATGAACGCGACGATAAGATACCTTCGGTCTGCCACCTGCTACGCCGAGGCGCCAAATCTCTGGGTCAATGTTGGGGAGACGCCTTTCGTCTATCGCGACCTCGGTCCCCAAGGCGGCGTGCCGGTCATTCTTCTCAACCATTGGGGCGCGGTGTTGGACAATTTCGATCCTCGGATTGTCGACGGTCTGGCCAGCAAGCATCACGTAATCGCGATCGATTACCGGGGGATCGGCGCCTCAGGCGGCACGGCCCCTGTGACCATCGACGAGATGGCGCGCGACGCGATCGCGTTGATCCGAGCGCTTGGGTTCAAACAAGTCGATCTGCTCGGTTTTTCCCTTGGGGGATTTGTCGCGCAGGACATCGTGCTGAAGGCGCCGGACCTTGTGCGGAAACTCATTTTGACTGGAACGGGCCCGGCCGGCGGAAAAGGGATAGAGAAGGTCGGAGCCGTGTCCTGGCCGCTGATGATCAAGGGTCTGCTGACGCTGCGCGACCCGAAAACCTATTTGTTTTTCACCTCCACCGCCAATGGTCGCCGAGCCGCGAAAGCCTTTCTCGATCGCCTGAAAGAGCGCAAGGCGGGAAGGGACAAGAGCCCGACGCCAAGGGCGTTTCTGCGGCAACTCAAGGCGATCAAGGCCTGGGGGCGGCAGGCGCCTCAGAATCTCGGCCGTATCACTATCCCGGTCCTGATCGCCAATGGCGACAGTGATATCATGGTCCCCACGGTCAACAGCGCCGATATGGCCAGGCGCATTCCGGGCGCGCAACTGGTTACCTATAACGACGCCGGACATGGCGGGATCTTCCAGAACCACGCCGATTTCGTGCCGAAGGCTTTGTCCTTCCTTGCAGCCTGACATCCCACCAGACTTCGAATTGGAGAAAGCCTCATGAAGGCATTCGTCGTTGATAAGTACAAAAAGAAGGGCGCTTTGCGCCTGGCCAGCCTGCCGGAACCGGAATTGCAGGACAATGATGTCCTTGTCCGGGTTCAGGCTACGGCCGTAAATCTGCTGGACTCCAAGCTGCGGGACGGAGAGTTCAAGCTCATTCTTCCCTATCGTCCGCCCTTCGTCCTCGGCCACGACGTTGCCGGAACAGTTGTTAGGGCGGGACCGAGGGTCAGGCGGCTCAAGGTGGGTGACGAGGTCTATGCACGGCCGCGCGATCATCGGGTCGGCACATTCGCCGAATTCATCGCCATCGATGAAGCCGATGTGGCGCTGAAACCAAACAACCTCAGCATGGCCGAAGCGGCGTCCATCCCCCTGGTGGGGCTAACCGCGTGGCAGGCGCTGGTCGAGGTGGGCAAGGTGAAGCCCGGCCAGAAGGTCTTCATTCAGGCCGGTTCCGGCGGTGTCGGGACTTTCGCCATTCAGCTCGCCAAACATCTTGGCGCGATGGTGGCGACGACGACCAGCGCTGGAAATGCCGAGCTCGCCAAAAGTCTCGGGGCGGATGTGATTGTCGACTACAAGAGCCAGGATTTTGAGAAGGTCTTGTCGGGCTATGATCTGGTGCTGAACAGTCAGGATCCGAAGACGCTTGAAAAATCGCTGGCTGTGCTGAAGCCGGGTGGCCGGCTCATCTCCATTTCCGGTCCGCCCGATCCTGCTTTCGCCAGGGAACTCGGCCTGAACCTGTTTCTGAAACTGGTGCTGCGCTTGCTGAGCCGAGGGGTTCGGAAAAAGGCCAAGCGTCTCGGCATAGGCTATTCATTCCTGTTCATGCGCGCCGAGGGGCGGCAGTTGAATGAGATCACGCGCCTGATCGAACAAGGTGTGATCCGGCCGGTCGTCGACAAGGTCTTCCCGTTTGAAAAAACCGGCGATGCGCTGGCTTATGTCGAGACTGGGCGTGCAAAGGGCAAGGTGGTCATCACGGTCGCAGACTGAGGTCGACCTGACCGACGCGGCGTGCGTTGCGAGACGAACGCGAGAAATAATTCCAACTCTGAAAGCGAAAAATGACCAGCAAGACACTCTTTGAACCCTTCGTACTCGGCTCTCTCACACTCTCCAACCGCATCGTCATGGCGCCATTGACGCGCAACAGAGCGGGTGCCGGGTTTGTGCCGGGCGATCTGATTGCCGAATATTATGCTCAACGGGCCTCGGCAGGCCTGATCATCTCGGAGGCGACCCAGATTTCGCAGCAGGGTCAAGGCTACCAGGACACGCCCGGCATATACACGCAGGCGCAGATCGACGGCTGGCGCAAGGTGACCGATGCGGTGCATGCCAAGGGCGGCCACATCTTTCTGCAGCTCTGGCATGTCGGTCGGGTATCGCATGTCGACCTACAGCCGAATGGGCAGCCCCCGGTGGCGCCTTCCGCGATCAAGGCCGAAACCAAGACCTTTGTTAACAACAGCTTCGTCGACGTGTCGGCACCTCGGGCGCTCGAATTGCATGAGATCTCCGGCATCGTCGAGGATTTCCGCCGGGCCGCCGCCAATGCCATTGCCGCCGGGTTCGATGGTGTCGAAATTCACGGCGCCAACGGCTACCTGCTCGACCAGTTCGCCAGGGACGGAGCCAACACCCGCACCGACGCCTATGGCGGCTCGATCGAAAACCGGGCCCGGCTGATGCTCGAGGTGACGGCGGCAGTCATTAAGGAAGTGGGGGCGAAGCGTACCGGAGTTCGGATTTCACCGGTGTCGCCGGCCAACGGAATATCAGCAACCGATCCGCAGGCGCAGTTCAACTACATCGTCGAGAAGCTCGACGAGATGGGCATTGCCTACCTCCATGTCGTCGAAGGTGCGACGGGCGGGCCGCGCGATGTTGCGCCCTTCGATTACGAGGCGCTTCGCCGCAGGTTCAGGAACACTTACATCGCCAATAACGGCTACGATCGGGAACTCGCGACGGCCAGGCTGGAGCAGGGGCTGGCGGACCTGTTTGCCTTCGGCAGGCCGTTCATCGCCAACCCAGATTTTGTCGAGCGTCTGAAAATCGGTGCATCACTGGCCAATCTCGATATGGCGACGCTCTATGGCGGCGGCGCGGCGGGCTAT
Organism: Rhizobium sp. BK619; assembly: GCF_014195245.1. NCBI lineage: Bacteria > Pseudomonadati > Pseudomonadota > Alphaproteobacteria > Hyphomicrobiales > Rhizobiaceae > Rhizobium > Rhizobium sp. BK619. The sequence goes on from NZ_JACIBH010000003.1 coordinate 443,002, forward strand.
ACGGACTATCCCGAAATGGCCGAACCGGTTAGCGCTTGACGGCATAGGGCCGCCTATACGGCGGCCCTATTATCTCGGGCCCGATTTTCGATGGCGTCGCGGCAATCCGCCCGGCAGGCGTCGAGCAGTTCGTCCGCCAGCGGGGAATCATCCGGGCAGGCCCTCGACAGCACGATCGCTCCGACAGCCTGAGCAAGGATGGTGATGGCCTGCGCGCGGTCTCCGGTGTCGGAAACGTGGTGTCGTGCAATGCCGTCCTCGATTGCGCGCACCAGTCTATCTATTCCCGCAGCAAAAACGGCCTTGGTTTCCTCAGGCTGCCGAGCTGCGTCGCAGCTCAGCGCTGCAGCGGTGCACCCCTGGCCGCGTCCATCCCGGTGTCCGCGCGCGAGATAAAGTTCCATGACGGCGAGCACGTCATAACCGGCATAGCGCTGCAAGGTCTCGTTCAAGCCATTCTCGGTCGACTCCGCGATCAAATCCTCCTTGGAGCGGAAGTGATTGTAGAAGCCGCCATGGGTGAGCCCCGCGCGCTCCATCAACTCCGCTACCCCGACGCCATCGAACCCGCGCTCGCGAAACAGCTCCGACGCCGTGGAGATAATCCGATCGTAGTTTTCCTGTTTCTTTTCCTTGGTGATCCGCACTTTACAGCCCTTTCGACCGCCATGCCCCAACTATGATGTCAGCTATCATTATAGCTTGACTTATTGATGATGTATATCATTAATAATTGCGACCGTCATAGGCTCGCGTCTTGTCGCAGGCGCTCGATCTCATCGCGCCGAGCCTCTCGTCGAGATTGAGGGTAGCCCTCTCGCAGGCAGGCGCCCTGGCTTTTGAGGTATTGTATTCGGGGTAAAAGGGAGGGATTGATGTTTGACGGCTTTGAAAGCGGACGCGTCACCGTCGGCGAGACCGAGATCGCTTATGTCGCTGCGGGTGAGGGAGAGCCGGTGCTGATGCTGCATGGCTTTCCGCAGACCAGGGCACTTTGGGCACGGATCGCACCGGAGCTGGTCGCGCTCGGATATCGGGTGATCTGTGCTGATCTGCGCGGCTATGGCGCCTCCAGCAAGCCACTGGCTCGAGCTGATCTGGCCAACTACAGTTTCCGCGCAATGGCAGCCGATCAGCTTGGTTTGATGAAAGCGCTTGGACACGCGCGATTTCATCTCGTCGGTCACGACCGTGGAGCTCGGGTCGCGTATAGGCTGGCCCTTGATCATCCTGCGGCTGTGGCCAGCGTCACTCTGATGGATATCGTGCCGACTGCCATCATGTTAACCGACCTGCGCAGAGACGTCGCTCAAAGCTACTGGCATTGGTTCTTCCTCGCGCAACCTGCACCATTCCCGGAGCGAATGATCGAAGCGAATCCCGATTTCTTTTATGAAGCCTGCCTCTTCGGATGGGGCGCGGCGGGTCCGCAGGATTTCGATGCTGAACAGCTCGCTGCTTATCGGGCCTCATGGCATGATGCCGAAGCGATTGCCGGTGGCTGCAACGATTACCGAGCGGCGCTGGCCGTCGATCTCGCCGACGATCTGGCGGAGCAGGGGAGACGCATATCTACGCCCGCTTTGATTCTGTACGGCGCCTCTGGCGCAATGGCCAAACTCTATGATCTCCCAGCCACTTGGGCGGATCGCTGCACGACCATCAATGCCCGAGCTGTGCCAGGCGGGCATTTTTTCCCAGACTCCGCGCCGGTCGAGGTTTCAAAACACCTGGCTGCGTTTTTCAGTCGTCATCTTTTTGCTCATGGATGACTCCCCCGACGCGCAGTCGGGCGCTCAGGGCCGCAGCAGCTGGATTATGTTGGCGTAGAGCCTGGGCTCTGCGGTCTGATCACCGCATGGGCGGCCTTCACCCGGCCGTAGAAATCCGGGCCGAGCACCGGCACCACCTGCCGGTGGGGCACAGCAGTCGATCATTTCCCCATGCACCGGGTCGAGCTTGTCGCACTCGGCCTTGACGGTCGAGCGGAAGATTGCTTCGGGGAGGGCGCGCCGTGTTCTTTGAGGCGAAACCGAAATCCCTTATCTCAATTGTCGCGGCGACTGGTTGAATTTTTGGCGGAAAGCGGTTGCGAAATGTGCCGCATCCGAAAAGCCGGTCTCGAAGGCGATCTGCGTCATCGAGAGCGTGCTGTTTTCTACCAGAAAGCGGGCGTAACGCAGGCGGGTCTCGATGATGAACCGCTTCGGAGTCATGCCGATGCCTTGCTGGAACAGGCGCCCGAACTGACGCGGCGACAGCCCGATCATGCTGGCCGCCTGCTCGGGTGATACGTCACGGCCCTTGCGGCTCTCGATCAAAACGACCGCGCGCTGAATGCGGGAATCCTCGACATGTCGAAAGCTGGAAACCCGGCCTTGGTCGAAAGCGCTCAGGCCCTTGTGCTCGGTCAGAGACAGCTGGTGAACTGCCTTGGCCGCCCGGTCGGGACCGCAATGGGTGCCGATGAGTTCAGTCATCAGCGACAGGATCGAGACGCCGCCGGGAACGGTGATGCGGCCGTTCTCGATCAGGAAGTCGTCGCGCGTCGAGAATGCCTGGCGCGGAAAGGCGATCTTGAAATCCTCGGCATGGAAGGGATGAACGGAGGCTTTGCGCCCGGTCAGCAGACCTTCTTGGGCGAGTACGAAGACGCCGGTGCAGACACCGATCACCGGGACTCCAGCGGATGCGGCGACCCGCAGGTAGTCGCGATGCTTGCTGGGTGCCGCGCGCAGATGCGGCAGGAGGCCGCCGATGACGGCGATATAGTCGAAGTCCGTCGGGTTGATATAGGGCGCATCTGCCTGCACGCGGATGCCGCAGCTCGCCACCGCGGCGTGGCCCGGCGCTCCCATGATCGACCAGCGGCAATGCAGAGGCCGGGAGTTGTCGGCGAAATCGGCCGCATGCCGCAAGGGCTCGACGATCCCGGTCAGCGACATCATCGGGAAGCTCGGCCAGAGCAGAATGCCGATGGAGAGATCGGCTTTGCGGTCTCGGGCGGCCAAAAGCCGTTCGGCCCACAAACCATCGAGCCAGCGGACATAGTCCGGCTCGATGGCAGGTGCATCTGAAAGGTTGGCGTCTGCGTTCATGGCGGCCGACCTTACGTCAGCCATGTCGCTATTTCAAAGAAAATGTCCGATTTCTAAAATTCAGCGCCGCCTTTCGGTGGCAAGCTCTCCCTCGTCGAACTCGACATCCGGCGACAAGACCCACCGGACCGGGGAACCAAAAACAAATCAAGGATCAGAACAATGGCACTTTCTCTTTCGAGAAGGGTGGTGATGTGCGCGCTGCTGGCAGGCAGCTTCATGGCATCGGCACCGCTCGCAAACGCATTCGAACTTGCCGAGCAGGGCAAGCTGACGGTCGCCTTTACGGGAGACATGCCGGGCTCCGGCTGGCAGGACGGCAAGCTGATCGGTTACGATGGCGAGATCATGCAGCGCATCGCCGACAAGCTCGGCCTCAAGATACAACCGGCGCTGATGGAATGGTCGGGCACGATCGCCTCCGTGCAATCCGGTCGCGTCGACGTGATGCTGGGCACGATGGGCTGGACCGAGAAACGTACGAAGATCATGACGTTGTCCGAGCCGATCCATTATTTCAAGAACGGCATCATGCAGTCGAACAAGACCAACTGGGACAAGCTTTCCGACCTGGAAGGCAAGAAGGTCGGCACGATCACCGGCTTCTCCTTCGTCCCGGAACTGAAGACGATCAAGGGCATTGACCTCTCGCTCTACGACACCTCCGACGCTGCCGTGCGCGATCTCATCGCCGGGCGTATCGATGCCGTCATCGGCGACCCGCCGGTGGTTTCCTACGCCATCAAGCAGAACTCGGATTGGAACATGCACTTCCTGGCCTTCACGGATAACAGCCCGGATTTCCCGCTGCTCACCGGGCTCGGTCAGGTCGTCTACGGTCTCAACCAGAAGAACGACGATCTGCGCCAGAAGATGGACGCGATCATCGCCGATATGTGGAAGAGCTGTGAGATGAAAGAGATCGGCGCCCGCTACGGATTGTCCGCCGATGTCTGGTTCAAGCCGGTGGGTGCAAACTTCCGTGCCGGCGTCGACCGCCCCGGCGATTACAAGCTTCCCTCCTGCGCAGCCGGCGGCTGACCGGGCTGACGGATGAAGGCTGCGGCAAGCGGCTTTCATCCGACCTCTTCGCCAAGACACAACAGCACAAGGAAACGGCGATGAATGCGCTTTTGAGCGTGGCGGGCCTGCGCAAGAGTTATGGCCCGGTCGAAGTCCTGAAGGGGATCGATTTTACCGTCGCACCCGGCGAGAAGATTGCCCTGATCGGCCCCTCGGGCTCCGGGAAATCTACCTGTCTGCGCTGCATGAATTTTTTGGAGAAACCGAGTGCCGGTGAGATTAGCCTCGATGGCGAGCGGATCGGCGTTCGCAACGGCCAGGTGATGAGAGACCGGCAGCTTGCGCCACAGCGCGCCGAGATGGGCATGGTCTTCCAGCTCTTCAATCTCTGGCCGCATCTCTCGGTGACGGAAAACGTTGCGATCGCCGCACGCAAGGTCCGCGGCCTGTCTGCCGCCGAGGCACGCGAATTGGCCCTGGAGATGCTGGCGAAAGTGCACATGACGCATCGCGCCGATGCCTCACCGCTGGAGCTGTCCGGCGGCCAGCAGCAGCGTGTGGCGATCGCCCGGGCGCTCGCCCAGAAGCCGAAACTCATGCTTTTCGACGAACCGACCTCCGCTCTTGATCCCGAATTGGTCCACGAAGTTCTGAAAGTGATGGAAGAGCTCGCCGCCGAAGGACGCACGATGCTGATCGTCACGCACGAGATTGCCTTTGCCCGCGACATCGCGGATCGGGTGCTGTTCCTCGACGGCGGAAAGATCGTCGAGGCCGGACCGGCGCGCCAGGTTATTACCGCGCCGCGCGAGGCACGCACGCAAGCCTTTCTCAACAAGATCCGGCACTAGGCGCCATGAGCGGATTTTCGCTATTCTTCTCTGTCGTCCAGGGGCTTGCCGCCGGGCTTGGGGTAACCGTCCTGGTGACGCTGGCCTCGCTGGCTTTTGCAACCGGCATCGGCTTTCTTCTTGCTCTCGTCAGGCAATTCACAGCGATCAGGGTCGTCAATCTGGCGATCGATGCCTATTGCGAAATCCTCTGCAACGTGCCGGCCCTGACGCATCTGTTCATCCTCTATTTCGGGCTTGCCAGCATTGGCGTCAGGCTGACGTCAATCACCGCCGCCATTTTGGGTCTCGGGTTGATCGGCGCAGCCATTACCTCATCGATCTTCCGCGCCGGTTTCGCCTCTTTGCCAAAAGGCCAGGCGGAGGCGTCGCTTGCTGCAGGTCTGACGCCGCTCCAGACGATTTTCGAAATCTTGACGCCGCAGGCCATGCGGATCGCGCTACCGGCGCTCGGGAATTACGCGGTGCAGCTCCTCAAGGACACCTCCGTCGTCTCGGCCATCGCAGCGCCTGAAATCATGTTCTTCGCCCGCTCCATGGTCACCTCGTCCTTCCAGACTACGATGATCTACGCGACGGCGGCGGCACTCTATCTGCTGCTGAGCCTGCCATTGATGCAGGCGACGAAATTCCTCGAAAGGCGTTACGGGAGACTGAAAGGATGAGCGGGTTTTTCGCACCCTACCGCGACTATGGTGGCGAATGGCTGCCCTTGTTGTTGCGAGCAATGGTAAATACGGCAGTGCTTTCCGTGTGCGCCTTTGCTCTGGCGCTCGTGCTCGGTCTGTTGCTTTCGCTCTGCCAGAGATCAGGCTTAGCGGCGCTACGCCATTTCGCGGCCCTTTATGTAACGGTCGTGCGCGGCGTGCCGCTGCTCGCGGTGCTGTTTCTGCTTTACTTCGGCCTGCCGGGCATTGGGATCGTCTTCGATGCTTTCGGCGCGGCGATCGCAGGTTTGGCGCTGTGTTTTGCGGCTCAGATCGCCGAACTCTTCCGGGCCGGACTGAAGGCGATCCCGGCGGGGCAGGGCGAGGCGGCCCTGGCCGTCGGTCTCACGCCGGTTCAGAGCTTCCGGCTGATCATCTTTCCGCAGGTCGTCCGCGTCATCCTGGCCCCGATGATCGTCACCTTTGTCGCGCTTCTCAAAGATTCCTCGCTCGCATCGCTGATCACCGTCAACGAACTGGTTCTAACCGGCCGGGCGATGGCGACAGAGTATTTCCTGCCGCTGCAGATCTATGTGGCGGTCGGCCTCTGCTACTTCGCGATCGCCTGGCCGTTTTCGGTCGTCTCCCGCCGGCTTGCCATGCCCGCCCGCTAATTCATCACAAGGTTCAGATCATGACCACCGATATGACCGTTGCCGCGGTCACTGCGTTTCCCGCCGCATCCGCACGCAAGGCCCGCCCCCTCATTCTCATAACGCCCGATCTCGGCGAGACGCCGCAACAGCCGACCGAGTGCGAATATGTGGTGCGCTCGAACTATGCCGAAGCAATCACCAGCGCCGGCGGGGTCCCGCTGATCCTGCCCTATGACGCCGAAAACATCGAGGCGGCGCTGGCGTTTGCCGATGGTATCGTTCTGACCGGCTCCCGGCCGGGTGCCGAAGTGGCCGATCGGCGCCGCGACTTCGAGCGTCAGCTGGTGGCCAAGGCGCTGACGAGAGGCAAGCCGCTCCTCGGTATCTGCCATGGCATGCAGCTGATCGGCGAGTGCCTTGGCGGCGAGTTCCTCAGCGAGCTTCCGGCGACCGGCATTTCGCACATCCCGCAGGACCTGCCCGATGAACTGGCGCACGAGATCATCGTCGAGCCGGGCAGCCTGCTTGCCGGCTGGGTCGGGACAGGGCCGACCCGGGTCAACAGCCTGCACCGCCATGCGCTGTCCGGTCACGGGCGCTTTCGTGTCATCGCGCGGGCACCCGATGGGATCATCGAGGCATTCGAGGGCGAGACCGAGGCATTTTGCCTGGGCGTCCAGTGGCATCCGGAATACCGTCTGACGGCCCTCGATCTCGAAATTCTCAAGGCTTTTGTCGCGCGCAGCGCCGAAGCCGGGGAAAGCAGAAGGGCTGAGCCCGGCATGAGCGGAAGCGATGCCGTGCACCGGCGCCTTGCCGCCCTCGGCCTCACTTTGCCGGAAGCCGCAATGCCGCCTGGGGCTTTCGCCGGCGCTGTGCGAACCGGCAATATCGTCACCGTGTCCGGTCAGGTGCCGGTGGCCGGTGGAGCCGTTTGGCGCACCGGTCGGCTCGGGGCGGATATCTCGATCGAGGAGGGCCGCGAATGCGCGCGGATCTGCCTTCTCAACGTGCTTGCTCAGCTCGAGCGCGCCAGCGGTGGGTTCGACAAGGTGCACGGCTTCGTGCGGCTTGCCGGCTATGTTGCCGCAACGGATGATTTTACCCGCCACGGGGCGGTCGCCGACGGCGCGTCCGAACTGCTGCGCGATCTCTTTCCGGATCGGTGGGAGCATGCCCGCATTGCGATCGGCGTGTCATCCCTTCCGCGGGGCGTTCCGGTCGAAATCGAGCTGACCGCGCTTGTGGGAAACGAGGTGTGACATGGCGCGCATCGCGGTCATCGGCGCCGGCGTGATCGGCGTTTCCTCGGCCTATCTTCTGGCCAAGGCAGGGCACGATGTGACGCTTATCGATGCAGCAGCCGAACCCGGCAGCGGCGCCAGCGCCGGCAACGCCGCACAGCTCTCCTGGGCCTATGGCGATGCGATGGCATCTCCCGGACTGCTCCGGCATTTGCCGGCCATTGCGCTGGGCCGCGATCCGGCGTTCCGGATTCGCTGGCAGCTCGACCCGGATTTTTTTCTCTGGGGGCTGCGCTTCCTCGCCAACGCACCATTTTCGCGATGGTGGAGCAATACCCGGGCCATTCTGGAACTCGCCGGAGAGTCGCGCCGCGAACTCGCATTGCTGCTGGCGGAAACCGGTCTTTCCTTCGACTACCGGCTTGCGGGAAAGCTGCATCTCTACCCGGATCAGCGCAGCTTTGCCGCGGCCCAGTCGGCCGTCTCGCGGAAAAATGCACTCGGATTCGAGCAGCACATGCTGTCGCGCGCAGAAGCCCAGGAAATCGAGCCTGCTCTTGCCGGTTACCAAGGCGAAATCGCCGGTGCGGTCTACACGCCGGGTGATGCGCTCGGCGATGCAGCCGGTTTTTGCCGTCAGTTGACACACCATATTGCACAGCACTACCGGGTGTCGCTGCTCTTCGGCCGGAAAGTGGCGGGCTTCTCGCGAGAGGCGGACAGGCTTGCAGCCGTGAGGTTCAACGACCGGGAGGAACTCGCGGTCGATGCTGCCGTCGTCGCTGCGGGCGCACAGGTCCGTCTGCTTGCTGCGGAGCTGCCGGAGGTTCGCCCGGTGCGTCCGGTGAGAGGCTATTCGCTGACCGTGCCGCGGACCGCTGCCGCACCCGCCATCAGTCTCACCGACGTCAAACGCAAGCTGGCTTTTGCATCGATCGGGGATCGTTTCCGCGTCGCCGGTCTTGCCGATATCGACCGCCCGGGCGCGGGCTTCGACCCAGCACGATTCGAAGCGCTGCGCAGCGCAGCCGCCGGTGTCCTGCCGCATCTCTTCGATAGCAGCGTCGCTCTGATGCGTTGGTCGGGCGAGCGGCCGATGACCCCGTCATCCCGCCCGATCATCGGCCCCTCCGAGCATCTGAAAGGTGTTTACATCAACACCGGCCACGGAATGCTCGGCTGGACCCTGGCATTGGGCTCGGCCCGAAAAATGGTTGACCTGATCGCCACACAGACGAGATGACGACCAGACGATCGCTAGTAAACGAACGGATCTACCCCGGCCGCCGACTGCGCGCCTGGTTCTTTCGGATAGATCACCCCCTTGCGTAGGATGATATTGGCGTAGAGCCTCGGCTCTGCGGTCTGGATCACCGCATGGGCGGCCTTCACCCGACCGTAGAAATCCGGGCCGAGCAGCGGCACCACCTGCCGGTGCGGCTCGTGGCGGGCGCAGCAGTCGATCATCTCCTCATGCACCGGGTCGAGTTTGTCGCGCTCGGCCTTGACGGTCGAGCGGAAGATCGCCTCGGGCACGAAATCGTCGATCGGCATCACGCTGAGCACGGCGTTGAGCACCGGCACGAGGTGGTGGCCGTCGAGCCGGATCAGCCGGCGCGCATGTTCGACGCCCGGATAATTGCCGTCGACGATGGCGATCTCGTCGCCGTGGCCCATGGCCCGAAGCGTAAAAAGCAGCTCCGGGCTCAACAGCGGATCAAGTCCTTTCAGCATGGTCTACCTCCTTGAAGAGTACGTTCTGGTCGGTGAGGTAACGCGCAAAGATCGGCAGGCTGGCGCCGCCGATGGCGCGTGCCTGGGCGCCGACTGCGCCCTCGATGATTTCGGGCATGACGACGCCCTGCAGGTCGAGTTTGGCGGCTTCGTCGATGGTGGCCTGCACCACGCGGCTGCGCACCCACTGGGGAAAACCGCCGTCGATGACGGCGGCGCTGAAATCGACGATCGAGGCGGCGGCGACGATCGCCTGCGCCAGCGCCTTGGCGCTGTCCTGGATCCAGGTCTCCATCGGCTCGCCGAAATCCACCCAGTCGTCGGCCGAATACCACAGCGGTTCGGGATCGATGCCGCGCTCGCGCAGCATGTTTTCGAGCACGAAGATCGAGGCGATTTCAAGCAGCTGCATCGTCTCGCCGCTCTTTCCGCGCACCGGCAGCGGCCCGATTGCGCCGGCCGTGCCGGTGCGGCCGGAAAAGATCGCCGAATTGAGCACGATGCCGCCGCCGATGAAGGAGCCGATGAAGAAATAGACGAAATCCGGGTAGGACGGCCCGACGCCGAACACCAGTTCGGCCCCGCAGGCGCTGGTCGCATCGTTCTGCATGAAGACCGGATGGGAGACGCGCGCGGCGATGTCGGCTTGCAGGTCGACATCGCGCCAGACCTCCATGGCTCCAGGCGGCGCGCCCACTTCTTCGGCCCAGTTCCAGAGCTCGAAGGGGGCGGCAATGCCGAGCCCGGCAATGCGGCTGCGCTGCTTGTCGTCGAGCCGGTCTTCGAGCTCCTGGATGCCCGAAGTGACGAAGGCGAGGATTTCTTCCGGCAGCGGATAGGCATAGGTGCGGTGCAGCTGCATGCGGATGCGGCCGACGAAATCCATCAGCACCAGATCGGCGCTGCGCCGGCCCATCTTCAGGCCGAAGGAATAGACGGCGTCGGCATTGAGATGCATCGGGATCGACGGCTGTCCCACACGGCCGCGCACCGGCGCCCCGCGTGACAGCAGCCCTTCCTTCTCCAGCACCCGCATGATCACCGAGACGGTCTGCGCCGACAGCCCGCTGCGGCGCGCGATATCGGCCTTCGACAGCGCACCGTAGAGACGCACCAGCGACAGCACGAGCCGTTCGTTATAGGCCCGGACCCTGACCTGGTTCGCACCGCCGGCCGGATTTAGAATTGGCGGCGGGACCGGCGTGTGTTCCGGTCCATCCAAAGACGACATGGCCGCTCCTCCCGATTGTTGGCCTATGCCCTAATTCGATCGAGCATGCCACATCGAATTAATAATTCAATTGGATTTATTTATTGACAAGCCGATTTCTTTTCGCTCTTAATTGCCCTCGTCAAGGGCACGGGACGGCTTTGGAAGCTTAACAATCCACGGCGAAGTGTCATATCTTAAAATTCCGGCCCGCACGGGCGGTGCCGGCAAACTCTGGGAGGAGTTCCATGAAGAAATCAGTTCTCGCTTTCGGCGCGCTCGCGCTTGGTGTCGCCTTTTCCGCTCCGGCGATGGCGGCGGATGTTTCCGCCTGCCTGATCACCAAGACCGACACCAACCCCTTCTTCGTCAAGATGAAGGAAGGTGCGACGGCCAAGGCCAAGGAACTCGGCGTCTCGCTGAAGTCCTATGCCGGCAAGATCGACGGTGACAGCGAAAGCCAGGTTGCCGCGATCGAAAGCTGCATCGCCGACGGCGCCAAGGGCATTCTGCTCACGGCTTCGGACACCAAGGGCATCGTGCCTGCGGTCAAGAAGGCCCGCGACGCCGGCCTGCTGGTCATCGCTCTCGACACGCCGCTCGAGCCGGCCGATGCTGCCGACGCCACCTTCGCCACCGACAACCTGCTCGCCGGCAAGCTGATCGGCCAGTGGGCCAAGGAAACCATGGGCGACAAGGCCAAGGACGCCAAGGTCGGCTTCCTCGACCTGACCCCGTCGCAGCCGACCGTCGACGTTCTCCGTGACCAGGGCTTCATGATGGGCTTCGGCATCGACCCGAAGAACCCGGACAAGATCGGCGACGAAGACGACAAGCGCATCGTCGGTCACGACGTGACCAACGGCAATGAAGAAGGCGGCCGCAAGGCCATGGAAAACCTTCTGCAGAAGGATCCGGGCATCAACGTCATCCACACGATCAACGAGCCGGCCGCTGTCGGCGCCTATCAGGCGCTGAAGGCCGTCGGCATGGAAAAGAACGTGCTGATCGTCTCGGTCGACGGCGGTTGCCCGGGTGTGAAGTCGGTCAAGGAAGGCGTCATCGGTGCCACCTCGCAGCAATATCCGCTGCTGATGGCGTCGCTCGGTATCGAGGCGATCAAGAAGTTCGCCGATAGCGGCGAAAAGCCGAAGCCGACCGAAGGCAAGTCCTTCTTCGACACCGGCGTCTCGCTCGTCACCGACAAGCCGGTTTCCGGCGTCAAGTCGATCGACACCAAGGAAGGCACGGACAAGTGCTGGGGCTGAGCCCAATCTCTTGAAACTAGAGCGGCCGGGGCTTGATCCCCGGCCGTTTTCGACGGACGATGTACCGTCGCCCCACGAACCGGCTCAGAATAGACCGGAAGGATATCGGTGACGGCCCCCGTGCGAGTTCGGCGCACGGATGCGGAGGAGGAACCATGACCGGAACTCAGGAATTCGAACGTGTCCTCGACGGCAGCGACAAGAACGTCGCCTCCTTCGAGCACCAGGATGTCTCGCTGATCAAGCGCGCCCAGCATTTTCTGCACTCGACGCCGGCCGCCGTGCCGCTGATCGTGCTGGTGCTGGCGATCATCATTTTCGGGGCCACCATCGGCGGACGGTTCTTCTCGTCCTATACGCTGACGCTGATCCTGCAGCAGATCGCCATCGTCGGCATTCTCGGCGCCGCCCAGACGCTGGTCATCCTGACCGCCGGCATCGATCTTTCGATCGGCGTCATCATGGTGATCTCGGCTGTCATCATGGGCAATGTCGCCATCACCTACGGCATACCGACGCCGATCGCCGTTATCGGCGGCCTCCTCGTCGGCGGCCTTTGCGGCTTGCTGAACGGCTTCCTCGTTGCCTACATGAAACTGCCGCCCTTCATCGTCACGCTCGGCACCTGGAATATCGTCATGGCGACGAATTTCATCTATTCCGCCAACGAGACGATCCGCGACACCGATGTCGACGAACAGGCGCCGCTGCTGCATCTGTTCGCCTTGAGTTTCAAGGCAGGCACTGCCGTGCTCACCCTCGGCGTCATCGCCATGGTGCTGCTCGTCCTGGTGCTCTGGTATGTGCTCAATCACACCGCTTGGGGCCGGCATGTCTATGCGGTCGGCGACGATCCTGAGGCGGCCAAGCTCTCCGGCATCCAGACCAAGAAGGTGCTGCTCACCGTCTACACCATCTCGGGCGTCATCGCCGCCTTCGCCGCCTGGGTCTCGATCGGCCGCAACGGCTCGATCTCGCCCTCCTCGGCGGTCACCGACTATAACCTGCAGGCGATCACCGCGACGGTGATCGGCGGCATCTCGCTCTTCGGCGGCCGCGGTTCCATTCTCGGCACGCTGTTCGGCGCGATGATCGTCGGCGTCGTCTCGATGGGCCTCAATATGCTCGGCGCCGACCCGCAATGGAAAGTCCTTTTGACCGGCGTGCTGATCATTGCCGCCGTCGCCATCGACCAGTGGATCAGAAAGGTTTCGGTGTAATCATGGCTCGCGAACCCCTTCTCACTGCCCCCCTTCTCACTGCCCGGGGTCTCGTCAAGCGCTACGGCCGCGTGACCGCCCTCGACAATGCCGATTTCGACCTCTACCCCGGCGAAATCCTCGCCGTCATCGGCGATAACGGCGCCGGCAAGTCCTCGCTGATCAAGGCGATTTCAGGCGCCGTTACCCCCGACGAGGGGGTGATCACCCTCGAAGGCAAGCAGGTGCAGTTCCGCTCGCCGATGGAAGCGCGCGATGCCGGCATCGAAACCGTCTATCAGAACCTGGCTCTGTCGCCGGCGCTGTCGATCGCCGACAACATGTTCCTCGGCCGCGAGATCCGCAAACCGGGCATGCTCGGCTCGATGTTCCGCATGCTCGACCGGCCGGCCATGGAAAAGCTGGCGCGCAACAAGCTGTCTGAACTCGGCCTGATGACCATTCAGAACATCAACCAGGCGGTGGAAACCCTCTCCGGCGGTCAGCGCCAGGGTGTCGCGGTCGCCCGCGCCGCCGCCTTCGGCTCCAAGGTCATCATCATGGACGAACCGACGGCAGCCCTCGGCGTCAAGGAAAGTCGCCGCGTCCTGGAACTGATCCTCGACGTCAGAGCCCGCGGCCTGCCGATCGTGCTGATCTCGCACAACATGCCGCATGTCTTCGAGGTGGCCGACCGGATCCATATCCACCGCCTCGGCCGTCGCCTGACGGTGATCGATCCCAAGGAATACACCATGTCCGACGCCGTCGCCTTCATGACAGGCGCGAAGGCAGTGCCGACGGAGCCCGTTGCGGCATGACGGTCAGCACCGAGGAAATCGCCGGCGAGGTCATCAACCGCGCCGGTGATTCCAGACGCTTCCTCATCGGCATTGCCGGCCCGCCGGGTTCCGGCAAGTCGACCATGGCCGACAATCTGGCGGCGGCGTTGAAGGCCAGAGGCGAAAGCGCCGCGGTCCTGCCGATGGACGGCTTCCACATGGACAACGCCATCCTGATCGAACGCGGGCTCTTGGCCCGCAAGGGCATTCCCGAAACCTTCGATGTCCGGGGCTTCCTCGATATTGTCCGTGCCGTCAGGCCGGCCGATCAGGAAGTTCTCGTGCCGGTCTTCGACCGCTCCCGGGAACTCGCCATCGCATCGGCCCGGCCGATCGATCCGAAGGACCGTTTCATCATCGTCGAGGGCAACTATCTGCTCTTCACAGAGGGAAAATGGGCTGAACTCGACGGGATCTTCGATTACACCATCATGCTGGCGCCGCCGATGGAGGTGCTCGAGGAGCGGCTCTGGGCGCGCTGGCGCGGTTATAATCTGAGCGAGGAGGCCGCCAGCGCCAAGGTCTACGGCAACGACCTGCCGAACGGCCGGCTAATCCTCGAAAACCGCCGTCCGGCCGATGTGACGCTGGAGATCGCGCTGGCGTAAGGCCGCGACGATTGTCTTAATATGACGGATGGTGGTATCAGGCCGCAGACGCATCGCTTCGGAGGCCTGCCATGCAATCGATCACCATCCGCCGCCCTGACGACTGGCACCTGCATCTGCGCGATGGCGCCATGCTGGAAGGCGTGATCGCCGATACGAGCCGCACCTTCGCCCGCGCCATCATCATGCCCAATCTCGTGCCGCCCGTCGTCACCACGTCGGATGCGACGGCCTATCGCGAGCGCATCCTGAAGGCGCTGCCGGCCGGCCATGGTTTCCAGCCGCTGATGACGCTTTATCTCACCGAGCATACTAGCCCTGACGATGTCGAGGCCGGCGCCAGGAGCGGCCTCATCACCGCCGTCAAGCTTTATCCGGCCGGCGCCACCACCAATTCGCATGGCGGTGTGCGCGACATGGAAAAGGCGATGCCGGTGCTGGAGCGCATGGCTGCGATTGGCTTGCCGCTCTGCGTCCATGGCGAAGTGACGACACCTGAGGTCGATATCTTCGATCGCGAAGCCGTCTTCATCGACACCGTGCTCGATCCGCTGCGCCGGCGCCTGCCGGAGCTGAAGGTGACGATGGAGCATGTGACGACATCGGATGGTATCGACTACATCAAGGCGGCCAAGGCCAATCTTGCCGGCTCGATCACCACCCATCATCTGATCATCAACCGCAACGCCATCCTCGTCGGCGGCATTCGCCCGCATTATTATTGCCTGCCGGTCGCCAAGCGCGAGAACCATCGGCTTGCGCTGCGCGCCGCCGCCGTGAGCGGTGACGCCCGCTTCTTCCTCGGCACCGATTCCGCCCCGCATGTCGACCCGCTGAAGGAATGCGCCTGCGGCTGCGCCGGCATCTACACCTCGATCAACACGATGAGCTGCCTTGCCCATGTCTTCGAGGAGGAGGGTGCGCTGGACAGGCTTGAAGCCTTCACCTCGCTCAACGGACCGGCCTGGTACGGGCTTCAGCCGAACGAGGAACGCATCACCTTGTCCAAGCAGGCCGAGCCGGTCGTTTTTCCCGCCAAGATAGAAACCGGCGCCGGTTCGGTGACGGTGTTCGATCCGATGTATCCGCTGCATTGGCACGTTGTGGCGTAGGTGCTGCGGCCCCGTTATCAATTTTAAATAGAATATTCATTAAAGTTGTGCGCCGACGTTAGGCGCATAACATTTTCATTGTGCAATGCATCATTTGTTAACGGATGCATAAGACATTTCTCACGCGGACATAGGCTGCCGATCATCCGGCGGGAAAACACCTGCGGAGACTGAAAAGCATGATGCTTGACTATAACTCCCTCTTGCTGGCGCTCGGCGTGTCGACAGCATGCCTTGCCGTGACCTTGATGGGCGGCTGGCTCGTCCGCCGGGCCGAAACCGTGCTGCTCACCGCCACCGTCGGCCTGGTCTTCGTCGTCAGCGGCATTTTTGTCTACAGCGGCTATGTGGACAGGCCGGAGATAGGGTTCGGCATTGCCAATTTCGTGCTGTTCCATGCCGGTTTCGCCACCATCTGGGGTGCCGGCCGACAGTTTCTCACCGGCCGCCTGCCATTGCCGGGCATTGCGATCCGCGCCTTGGCGGCGATGACCTTCTCCATCGTGCCGCTGTTATCGGGTTATGACGGCCTGGCCTTCATATCGGACAATCTTGCCATCGCCCTGCTGCTCTTTGCCACCGCCCGGCAATATTGGCTTGCTCGCGCCGAGGCGCCGGCGCCGATCCTCGGCATCACGGCGCTCTATACGCTGACGGGGATCTCCTTCGTGCTTTGCGCCGCCGTGCTGATCTCCGACGGCAAGCTGGTGCTCGGCAAGGCGCCAAGCAACTGGGCCGAGGATCTGAGCCTTGCCGTCTGCATCGCCGGCATGACCGGGATCGGCGCCCTGTCGCTGGCGCTGCATCAGTGGCGGCTTGCCGCCCGCCATCGGCTCGAGGCGATCACCGATCCGCTGACCGGGCTGCTCAACCGCCGCGCCCTGTTCGATCAATACGGCACGCGTCCGATGGGCTCGACCACCG
The DNA here is from genome assembly GCF_014195245.1 of Rhizobium sp. BK619. NCBI lineage: Bacteria > Pseudomonadati > Pseudomonadota > Alphaproteobacteria > Hyphomicrobiales > Rhizobiaceae > Rhizobium > Rhizobium sp. BK619. The sequence continues at coordinate 459,418 of NZ_JACIBH010000003.1, forward strand.
CCGTCATCGTCTTCGATATCGACCACTTCAAATCGGTCAACGACCGCTTCGGCCATGCGAGCGGCGACCGGGTGATCAAGGCCTTCGCCGGCGAACTCGCCGCCCATTGCCGCGCCGGTGACATCGCCGCACGGTTGGGCGGTGAGGAGTTCGCGCTGGTGCTGAAGGAAACCATGCCCGGCCGGGCAGAGCTGGCGGCCGAGCGCATCCGCAGGGCTTTCGAAGCGCGCGAGATTGAGATCGACGACGAGGTGCTGACATGCACCGTCAGCGTCGGCGTTGCGCCCGGGCGCGCCAAGAGCCTGGATTTCGACGCCATGCTGAGTGCCGCCGACAAGGCGCTCTATGCCGCCAAGCGGGGCGGCCGCAACCGCGTCGAGCTTGCCGGCCACCTGCAGGCGGTTCCGGTCGAGGCGTCGCGCACGGCGTCTTGATTCCTGACCGCTCCCCTCATAATATCGCCCTCGGCCGGATGCGGCCAGCCGCCCCGCGACGCTTCGGCGTTATGGTGAATGCATCCAAACCATCCTTCACATCCCTTGCCGTTTGGCGATCGATGGCGAACGGGTCAGCAGACGCGGGCACTGATCGTCCTGTTTGCCGCCGACGGAAGGATGACATATGCGCGATTTTCGCGATGCCAAACTCATGGCAAAGACCTTGCGGCAGGCGCTTGCCGACCGCGACATTTCGCTGACCCACAGCGAGACCCTCGAAATCGTCGCCCGCCAGTTCGGGCTCGAGCAATGGAATATCCTCTCGGCCAAGATCGATGCGGCGGGTGCGCCCCGCTCCGCGATCGGCATCGAGCCGCCGATGCCGATCTTCCGCATCTTCTCGGTGGAAAAGGCCATGGAATTCTATTGTGACTTCTTGGGCTTTCATCTCGACTGGGAGCATCGCTTCGGCGAAAATTTCCCGCTCTATTGCCAGGTCTCGCGCGACGGCATGGCGCTGCACTTGAGCGAGCATTCCGGCGACGCCAGCCCCGGCGCCAAGGCCTTCGTCCGCGTCGCCAATGTGCGCGCCTACCACGCCGAACTCGCCGGCAAGGACTATCGCTACATGAAGCCCGGCGTGGAGGAAGCCCCCTGGGGCCTGGAGATGACCGTCATCGACCCCTTCAGCAACCGCATCGTTTTTTGCGAGCAGAGATAGGCGGGGCGCTGTAGCAATGTACGGTGGCTGCCCCTCACCCTAACCCTCTCCCCGTAAACGGGGCGAGAGGACGTGCCACGCGAGACGTTGGCGAGGGACGGAGACGTTGCGGCTATCCGCCTTCGCCCCGCGAGCGGGGAGAAGGTGCCGGCAGGCGGATGAGGGGCAGCCACCGGCACCGCTTTCTCAAACCATCATCAGCGCCCTGACGAAGGCGACCGAGGCGAGCAGCGAGGCCACGGTCCGCACATGGTTCCACCACGTCCAGTCCCTGACATAGGCCGTCCAGAGCTCGACTGCCTGCGCCCCGCCGCCGGTTGCCTTTTCCAGCGCATCGTTCATCGGCACGTTGAAGACGATGGTCGAGAGGAAGGAGGCGACGATATAGAGGGCCGCACCCGCCAGCATCAGCGCGGATGCGCCGCCGCGCCAGTTCATCAGCGCCAGCACCGCGATGACGAGGCAGAGGATGGCCGTCGGCACGAAGAGCGCCATGAACGGCGAGCGGACGATCGTGACGTTGATCGAGTTCATCGCCGCAATGCCTTGCTCGGCCGGGATGCGCGAGAAGGCGGTCATGATGAAGGTCGAGAAGGCGAAGAAGATGCCGGCGACGAGGCCGCTGCCGATGGCCGCGGCGACGAGCGAGAGGATGAGGACGAACTGCATGTCGAAGCTCCTTCCAAGCGTGGAAAACAAGAGAAACTCTCTTATTTGCAAAATGAGATAAACTCTCTTATTTTCTTTGTCAACATGAGGAGCAGGCAATGTCGGAGCAGCCGGCCGCAACGCGCAGGCGCAATCAGCAGCATTCGGGGCAGCCGCGCCGGATCCCCAGCCAGCAGCGCGGCCGCGACCGCTTCGAAAAGATCCTCGCCGTCGCTTCCGAGTTGATCGAAAGCCATGGCAGCGATGGCTTGAAGATGAGCGAGATCGTCGAAAAGGCCGGTCTCTCCTTCGGCGCGCTTTACCAATATTTTCCCGACAAGAGCGCGATCATCCGCACATTGGCCGAGCGCTTCAACGAGGAGGGCAGGCGCTGCGTCGAGGCGGAACTGGCTGAGGTGACCGACGCTGCGGCGCTCACCGGCGCGCTTGCCAATATCGCCGACGAATATTACGCCTTTTTCCGCCGCGAGCCGGTGATGCGCGACATCTGGCATGCGACCCATACCGACAAGCTGCTGCAGCAGGTCGATGCCGAGGACATGGAATTCCATGCCCAGGCATTGCTCGCCGTGCTCGCCCGCCTGTGGCCGGATCGCGACAGCGGCGAGCTTCTGGCGATCGCCCGGCTGACCATGCAGCTGCTTGCCGCCGCCGTGCGTTATGCCGTTTCGCTGGATGCGGAAGCGGGCGGTGCGGCGATTGCCCTGTTCAAGAAGATGCAGGGACCCGATATCGGCCGTCTGTTGCTGGAATAGCCGCGCCTGCGTCTGGAAACGATGGGCTCTTGCTGCTATTGCCGGAGACACAAAGCTGAAGGAGAGCCGCATGATCCAGACGACATTTCCCGACCGCGCCGTCATGGCCGAACTGGTGGCCAAAATGCTCTGGGAGATCAAGGCGGTGCATTTCAATGCCGCCCAGCCTTATAAACTTGCCTCCGGCATGGCGAGCCCGGTCTATATCGATTGCCGCAAGCTGCTTTCCTTCCCGCGCATCCGCTCGACAGTGATGGATTTCGCCGCCAGCACCCTGCTGCGCGATGCCGGCTTCGAGCAGTTCGATTGCATCGCCGGCGGTGAGACCGCCGGCATCCCCTTCGCCGCCCTGCTTGCCGATCGCCTCGGCCTGCCGATGATCTATGTCCGCAAGCAGCCGAAAGGCCATGGCCGCAATGCCCAGATCGAAGGCCACATGCCGGAAGGGTCGCGCGTGCTGGTCATCGAGGACCTGACGACGGCCGGAACCAGCATGTTCAAGTTCATCGATGCCGTGCGCGCTGCCGGCGGCATCGTCGATCACGGCATCGCGCTGTTTTTCTACGACATCTTCGGCCAGCAGCGCTTTACCGACGGCAAGGTGAGACTGCATCACATCGCCACCTGGCGCAATATGCTCGCGGTCGCCAAGGCGCAGAAGCTGTTCGACGACAAGACGCTTGAAGAGGTCGAGGCCTTCCTCGATGCGCCGCTCGCCTGGTCGGGACGCAATGGTGGCGTCAGTGAGCTTTCGCTCTAACCAGTTGACAAAAGCCCGCTTAATCGGTTGATGAACATATCAGTGCTGTTGGGAGAAATTCGATGATTTTGTGCTGCGGCGAAGCCTTGATCGACATGCTGCCGAGGGACACCACCCTGGGCGAAAAGGGCTTTGCGCCCTATGCCGGCGGCGCGATTTTCAATACCGCCATCGCGCTCGGCCGCCTCGGCATTCCCACCGCCTTCTTCACCGGTATTGCCGACGACATGATGGGCGAAATCCTGCTTGCGACGCTGAAGGCGAGCAATGTCGATTACAGCCCCTGCGCCATTACGCAGCGCCCCTCGACGATCGCCTTCGTCAAACTCGTCAACGGCCAGGCGACCTATGCCTTTTACGACGAAGGCACGGCCGGCCGGATGATCACCGAGGCCGACCTGCCTGATCTTGGCGATGATTGCGAAGCGCTGCATTTCGGCGCCATCAGCCTGATCCCGAGCCCCTGCGGCGAAACCTACGAAGCGCTGCTCGACCGTGAGGCCGAAAAGCGCGTCATCTCGCTCGACCCCAACATCCGCCCCGGCTTCATCAAGGACAAACAGACGCATATGGCCCGCATCAAGCGCATGGCCGCCAAATCCGATATCGTCAAATTCTCCGACGAGGATCTCGACTGGTTCGGTCTCGCAGGCGACCATGACGCGCTCGCCGCCCATTGGCTCGCCCACGGCGCCAAGCTCGTCGTCATCACCAAGGGCGCCGAAGGCGCCTCCGGTTATACCAGGGAGCGCAAGGTGACGGTGCCGAGCCAGCGTGTTGCGGTCGTCGACACGGTCGGCGCCGGCGACACCTTCGATGCCGGCGTCCTGGCCTCGCTGAAGATGGACGGCCTGCTGACCAAGCCGCAAGTCGCCGCGCTCGACGAACAGGCGGTCCGCAACGCCCTGACGCTCGGCGCAAAGGCGGCGGCCGTCACCGTCTCGCGTGCCGGCGCCAACCCGCCCTGGGCGCGGGAGATTGGGCTTTAGGGAATAGGCCAGCCTCTCGATTCCTTCTTCTCCCCAGCGGGGAGAAGGTGCCCGTAGGGCGGATGAGGGGGCCGGCGCAGCCGGTCTTCACAACGCTGCTGCGGGATTCGGCCGCGCGGGAATCGTTTCGACCTTGTTCAGGGCGCTGCAGCGCGGCGTTTCGCATAAGTTTTATATTGTGCCGTGCGGCCCCCTCATCCGCCTGCCGGCACCTTCTCCCCGCCGGGGAGAAGAGGGACCCACGCTACGGCCGAAGATCGGGAACAGTGACCAGGTCCCGCAAGAAATTCTCGCACCAGAGCGAGACGTCGTGCGAGAGCAGATGGTCCATCATCATCCTCCAGCGCTCGCGGCGTTCCTCGAGCGACATGGCAAGGCCTCTGGCGACGGCATTGGCCGTGCCTTCGACGTCATATGGATTGACCAGCAGCGCGCCTTTCAACTCGCGGGCCGCGCCGGCGAAGCGCGATAGCACCAAGACGCCGGGGCGATCCGGATCCTGGGCGGCGACATACTCCTTGGCGACTAGGTTCATGCCGTCGCGCAGCGGCGTGACCAGCCCGATCGTCGCCAGGCGGAAAAGGCCGGCGAGCACGTTGCGGCTGATCGATCGGTTGACATAGCGGATCGGCACCCAGTCGACGGTGCCGATGGCGCCGTTCACGCGGCCGGCCTGTTCGGCGACCATCTTCTGCATCTGCTCGTATTCGGGAACTTCCGATCGCGATTTCGGCGTGACCTGCAGAAAGGTCACCTTGTTCTGGTAGGCCGGATTGCTGGTGATGAAGCGCTCGAACGCCTCCAGCCGCTCAATGATGCCCTTCGAATAATCGAGCCGGTCGACCCCGATGATCATATCGCGGCCTTCAATGCTGCGCCGGGTCTTCTGGACCATGACGTTGTTTGCGGCTTTTTCGGCGAATGCGGCGAATCCAGCGGTTTCGATGCCGATCGGATAGGCGCCGGCCTTGAAGACCCGCCCGTGCGAATCGAACAATCCGTTGCCGAGGTCGTCGCCAATGCCTTCTCTTCTGAGATAGCCGGCGAAGTTCTGAAGGTCGTAGTCGGTCTGGAAGCCGAGGAGATCGTAATGCGAAAGCCCGCGCATGATTTCTTCGTGGACCGGCATGGTGACGAGAATGTCGGCCGGCGGCCAGGGAATGTGCAGAAAGAAGCCGATCCGGTTCTTCAGCCCCATTTGCCGCAGCTCGGCCGCCAGCGGGATGAGGTGGTAATCGTGAACCCAGATAATATCATCCGGCTCGATCAGCGGCGCCAGCCGGTGCGCGAAAAAGCGGTTGACGCGGAAATAGCCGGCCATTTCCTTCCGGCCATATTCGGCAAGGTCCAGGCGATAATGGCAGATGGGCCAGAGAACGCGATTGGCAAAGCCGCGGTAATATTCCTCGACGTCAGTGTCGGTGAGGTCGGTCAGCGCATAGGTGATGTTGCCCTTCTGCTGTTGCGATAGCGGGCCCGGTTCCCGATCGCCGCTCGATTCTCCCGACCACCCCATCCAGATGCCGCCGCGCTCCTGCAGGGCTGCCTGCAGCGCAACGGCCAGGCCGCCGGCAGCAGCACCCCCATCCTTGCTCGGCACGGGAACACGATTGGAAACGACGATCAGACGGCTCATGGGGTTCCTTTGCCTGAGAGCGGTTCAGCTTTTCATGGAAGCGCCTGCTCATCGGCCGATGGGAGTGATGGAACGGAGCGTCGCCCCAGGCTCGATAGGCCATGACTTGGGAAGAGCCCCTGCACAGAATTTGCTTGAATCTAGGGCGATTGCCGCAGATTGAAAGAATTCTTTCTACAATTTTCCATTAGAAGAACGTTTCATCCGCTTCCGCACGACGGGCGGCGATGCGGGCGCGCGCACAAGATCCTGCCGATGTCGGTTCACCATCTGCGGCCGCAATGATGATGTTGGCGCCCGTCGCGATCGGCCCATGGATGGCCTGCGCGGGTCGCAGCCCGCAGCGGGACGCCGCTCCCAGGATAGGGCGCGGAGGCCGGGCATAGACGTCTGCCCGGCCGCTTGCGTTAAGATGAGGCGGCTGCCGCGAGGACTTACTTCGCGAGCTTCGACAGCGCCGCAACAAGGCCCTGCGTCGACGAGTCGTGTCCCGCAGCACTCTCCTTGCCCTCGACGACAGGCAGCAGGCCCGTTGCCAGTTCCTTGCCGAGTTCGACGCCCCACTGGTCGAAGGAGTTGATGCGGAAGAGCACGCCTTCGACGAAGACGCGGTGTTCGTAAAGTGCGATCAGGCGGCCGAGGGCGTAAGGGGTCAGCTTGTCGTAGACGAAGGTGATCGATGGACGGTTGCCGGTGAAGACGCGGTGCGGGGCGATGAAATCGGCCTTCTTGTCGTCCATGCCCTTATCGGTCAGCTGCTTCTTGGCTTCCGCGAAGCTGCGGCCCTTCATCAGCGCTTCCGACTGGGCGAGAACGTTGGAGATCAACAGCTGGTGCTGGTGACGCAGCTCCGGCTCGAAGGCATTGGCGGCGATCATGAATTCGGCCGGGACGATGCTCGTGCCCTGATGGATGAGCTGGTAGAAGGCGTGCTGGCCGTTGGTGCCGGGCTCGCCCCAGACGACCGGGCCGGAATTGCCCTCGACCGGCGTGCCGTCGATGGTGACGCCCTTACCGTTCGATTCCATGTCGAGCTGCTGCAGATAGGCGGGGAAACGCGACAGCCGCTGGTCGTAGGGCAGGATGGCGCGGGTGGAATAACCGAGCACGTTGCGATGGTAGAAGCCGATCAGGCCGAGCAGCATCGGCAGGTTCTCGGTAATCGGCGCCTTACGGAAGTGATTGTCGACGGCATGGGCGCCATCGAGGAACTTGCCGAAATTCTCCGGGCCGATCGCGATCATCAGCGGCAGGCCGATCGCCGACCAGATCGAGTAACGGCCGCCGACCCAGTCCCAGAAGCCGAAGACGCGGGCGCTGTCGATGCCGAAGGCGGCGACCTTGTCGAGCGCCGTCGAGACGGCGGCGAAATGGTGCTGCACGGCCGCTTCGCCGAGCGCCTTGGCGATGAAATTGCGCGCCGTCTGCGCATTGGTCATCGTCTCCACCGTGGTGAAGGTCTTCGAGGCTACGATGAAGAGCGTCGTCTCCGGCTGCACCAACTTCAGGATATCAGCGATATGGGCGCCGTCGATGTTGGAGACGAAATGGGCGCGCGGACCGTCATGGAACGGGGCAAGCGCCAGCGTCGCCATAACAGGGCCGAGATCCGAGCCGCCGATGCCGATATTGATGACATCGGTGATCGCTTTGCCGGTCGCGCCCTTCAGCGCGCCGGAGCGGACGCCGTCGGCGAACTTGCCCATGGCGGCCAGCACCGCGTTGACATCGGGCATGACGTCCTTGCCGTCGACCAGAACCGGCGTGTTGGAGCGGTTGCGCAGGGCGGTGTGCAGTACGGCGCGATCCTCGGTGAAATTGATCGCCTTGCCGGAGAACATCTCCTCGCGCTTCTTCTCGACGCCGCCTTCTTCGGCGAGTTTCACCAGCAGCTTGAGGATGTCGTCGTTCACCGCTGTCTTGGAAAAATCCATCAGCAGGTCGTCGAGCGAGACGGAGAAGCGCGAAAAACGCTCGGAATCGGCGGCGAAGGCCGCACGGAGATCGGTCGCCTTGGTGGCGGCGGCGGTGCTTTTCAGCTGTTCGACGATGGCGTTCATGGGAGGCTCCTTTGGAGGCGGAAAGGTTGCGGAAACTATTCGCTTTATCCGGCCTAAATCAAGTTCAGCCGCCGCTCCAGATACAAAAAAGCCACCCGCGGCAAGCGGATGGCTAGCAATTTCATCAACCTGTCAAACTTAGCCGCGCAGGTCCTTGCGCAGGATCTTGCCAACAGGCGACTTCGGCAGCTCGGTGCGGAATTCAATGAAGCGCGGGCGTTTGTAATTGGTGAGGTTGGCGATGCAATGGGCCTTCACCTCGGCCTCGGTCAGGTTCGGATCCTTCCTGACCACGAAGAGTTTGACCGCCTCGCCCGAATGCCCGTCCGGCACGCCGATCGCCGCTGCCTCGAGGATGCCGGCATGCATGGCGGCGACTTCCTCGATCTCGTTCGGATAGACGTTGAAGCCGGAAACCAGGATCATGTCCTTCTTGCGGTCGACGATCTTGGTATAGCCGCGCGCGTCCATGAAACCCATATCTCCAGAGCGGAAATAGCCGTCCGCGGTCATCACCCGCGCCGTTTCTTCCGGCTTCTGCCAATAGCCGGCCATCACCTGCGGCCCGCGGATGCAGATCTCGCCGACCTCGCCGAGCGGCAGCGATTTTCCGTCCTCGTCGCGGATATCGACATCGGTGGAGGGCATCGGCAGGCCGATCGAGCCGGTGAATTCGGGCGAATCGAAGCGGTTGGCGGTGGCAACAGGCGAGGTCTCGGAAAGGCCGTAACCCTCCGTCACCGCCGTGCCGGTTATTTTCAGCCAGCGTTCGGCGACCGGGCGCTGCACGGCCATGCCGCCGCCGAGCGACATGATCAGCGGGGAGAAATCGAGCTTGGCGAATTCGGCATTGTTCATCAGCGCATTGAACAGAGTGTTGAGGCCGGGAAAGATATGCACCTCCGACTTGCCGAATTCCTTGACGAGGCCGGGAATGTCGCGGGGATTGGCGATCAGGATATTGCGGGCGCCGAGCGACATGCCCATCAGCGAATTCACCGTCAGTGCGAAGATGTGGTAGAGCGGCAAAGCGCAAAGGAAATTCAGCACCTCGGGCTGTTTCTTGCGCTCGAAGGCCGATCTGAGCCAGAGCGACAGCTGCAGCTTGTTGGCAAGCAGGTTTGCATGCGTCAGCACCGCGCCCTTGGCAACGCCCGTCGTGCCGCCGGTATATTGCAGGAAGGCGATATCGCTGCCGGCAAGCGTGACCGGCTGCAGGGTTTTATTCGCCCCTTCGCGCAGCACCTGGCCGAAGCTTTTGTGCTGAGGGATCGACCAGGAGGGAACGAGCTTCTTCACCTTGCGCACGGCGAAATTGACGATCAGCCCCTTCAGCCCCAGCATTTCGCCGAGCGAGGTGACGACGACATGCTTGAGGTCGGTCTTGTTCAGGACCTGCTCCACCGTGCGGGCGAAATTTTCCAGCACGAAGATCGCCTTGGCGCCGGAATCGCGCAACTGATGTTCGAGCTCGCGCGGCGTATAAAGCGGATTGACGTTGACGACGACGAGACCGGCTCTGAGGATGGCGTAGGTGGCGACCGGGTTCTGCAGCACGTTCGGCATCATCACCGCGACGCGGTCGCCCTTTTGAAGGCCGGTGCTCTGCAGCCAGGCGGCGACCTTGCGCGTCTGGCTTTCCAGCTCGCGGTAGCTCATCGCCTTGCCCATGCTGGCAAAGGCGGTGCGGTCGGCGAAACGGGCGCAGGATTTTTCCAGCAGTTCCGCCAGCGAGGCATATTCCAGCGGCGGAAGCTCGGCCGGAACCACATCCGGATAGGCGGCAAGCCAGGGTTTTTCAGGCTTGGAGCCGTTCGGATGGACGGAAATGCTGTTCATCGTGTCTCTCTCCCTTGCGGCCGCCGCGCCGACGATCGGTCGGCAGATCGACCGAAAGATCCTCCATCTTCCAGTCCGGCAGCTTATGCCATTGCTCGAATGGTTCAAGCCGAATGAAGCTATACTAACCTTGACGTAAACGTCAACATTCGCCGACGGCGCAATCGTGCCGGAGAGGGGGAACTTTGAACCCGCCATGACGTTGATCTTCCATACCCAATCCGAGGAAACCCAAAGGAGATGAATCATGCTCAATCAGGAAACTGACGCCAACCGCCGTGACCCGGACGCCAAGAGCACACATTCGCTGATCGCCAGCGACCGCGTCGAAGGCACCCGTGTCTATGGCGCCGATGGCAGGCATATCGGCTCGATCGAACGTCTGATCATCGGCAAGCTCGACGGCCGCGTCGCCTATGCCGTGCTGAGCTTCGGCGGCTTCCTCGGCATCGGCCACGATCACTATCCGCTGCCCTGGGAAAAGCTGAACTACGACACGCAGCTGGATGGCTATCGCATCGACCTGACCAAGGAACAGATCGAAGGCGCCCCGAGCTATGCGGACGATGACGACAGCTGGTACAACGACAATGGCCGCCGAGTTTATGATTACTACGGCGTGCCGCCTTACTGGATGTAACGTCGTCCGATAGGCTGAGCTGGAAGGGCCCCGTGCGATGCGGGGCCTTTTTGGTGCGTGGAGGTTTGCTGCGGCCAGCCCCTCATCCGGCTGCCGCCACCTTCTCCCCGCTCGCGGGGCGAAGGGATATGCAGCAACCTCTCCGTCCCTCGCTAACGTCTCGCGTGGCACGTCCCCTCGCCCCGTTTACGGGGAGAGGGTTAGGGTGAGGGGCAGCTACTACCGCGAGCCCGCCACCAAATCATTGGCCGACCGCAGCACAGTGCCGATGGTGATATCCTCCGCGACGATCGTCTTGCCCGTCTTCACCGCAAACACATGGCTCTCGCCCGGCAGCAGTGTCACCAGCATCGTATCGACCACGGCGTCCGGATCCAGCCGATCCGCCATCAGGCAGAGATCCTTGAGGAAACTCTCAGCCGTCACCGTAACCGCAAACTCGCCATCGCTCGCGCTGACATCGACGCTCAGCCGTGGCGCCGGCAGGGCAAGCTCGATATCCTCGACGAAATAATGAAAGGCTCGCCTGTCGAGCATCTCGACGACAACAACCTCGTCCTTCGGTAAGCCGGGCCTGACGATATCGTCGGGCAGCGGAAATTCCTTGGCCTCGAAGCGGTCGCAGAGCAGCCGCCAGAATTCGAACTCGGCCAGCACGCTGCCATCGAGCCGCAAACGCCTGCCGCTGATCTTCGCCCGCCAGAACAGCGTTCTCTCATTGACCGCCACCGCCGAAAGCCCGTCGCCGCGCGGCTGGATCGTCAAGAGGCGCGGATCATAGGCGGCCTTCAGCGCATACCAGAGCGGCTTGCGGCGCCCGGCCGAGTCGAGTGCGGCCCAGGAGGTCACCGGCCAGCAATCGTTGAACTGCCAGACCACCGCACCCTTGCAGATCGATCGGTGCGAGCGCATGTGCTCGACGCCGAAGCGGATGGCGCGGGCCTGGTTGAGCTGGGTGGCGAAGTGCCAGTCGTCCATCGTCTGCGGTTCCGGCAGGTGGCCGGAGAGGCCGCGGATCAGCTTGTCATTGCCTTGGGTGGCCTTCTGGTGATGGAAGACGCCGTTCGATTGCGGCGTCAGCGGCTGATCATGCACGCTCTCTTCGATCGTCGCCCAGGCGGCCGGCGCCTGCCAGCCGAATTCGGAGCAGAAGCGCGGGATATAGTTGCGGTAGACCTCGTAGCCGACATCGTTCCAGACGTCCCAGATATGTTTGCAGCCATGCGCGTCGGCATTGGGTTCGATCTCCATCGAACCGGAATAGGGGCTGCCGGGATAATAGGGCCGGTCGGGATCGAGTTCGGCTGAGAGCCTCGGCAGCAGATCGAGATAATAACCGAGCCCCCAGCTTTCGCCCGCCTTGATGATCGGCCGCCAGCCCCATTCGTCAAAACCCCAGATGTTTTCATTGTTGCCGTTCCAGAGGATCAGGCTGGCATGCGGCATCAGCCGCGCGACATTGTCGCGCACCTCAGCCTCGACCTCGCTCTTCAGCGGCTCCTCCTCCGGATAGGCGGCGCAGGCAAAGAGGAAATCCTGCCAGACCAGCATGCCCATGCGGTCGCAAGCTTCGTAGAATTCGTCACGCTCGAAGATGCCGCCGCCCCAGACACGCAGCATATGGATATTGGCGGCCTTGGCCTCCTCGATCCGCGCCGCATAACGCTCGGCCGTCACCCGCGACGGGAAACAATCGTCCGGAATCCAGTTCGCGCCGGCGATGAACAGCGCCACGTCGTTGATAACGAAGGTGAAGGCGGAGCCGTGTGCGTCGGCTGCGGTGTCGAGCCTCAGCGAACGGAAGCCGAGTTCGCGTTCGTAAGTGTCGAACAGATCGCCGCTGGCCTCGTCGACGAGTTGAAGCGTCAGGGGATAAAGCGGCTGCGCGCCGAGATGATGCGGCCACCAAAGCTGCGGCGAGGGGAGGGTAAGCTCGAAAGAAACCGCCTCTTCGCCGGCGCCGATCGCCACCGTTTTGATCACGCCGCCGATTGTCGCGGCGAGCCTGCACGCCGCTCCGTCGCCATGCCGCGCCAGCCGGGCCTGCACCTTCACCAGCCCGTCGCCGCCGGCAAGACTTGCCGAAACCCGTGTCTCGGCAAGCCGCGCCCGATCCCAGCCTTCCAGCCTGACCGGCTTCCAGAGGCCCGCCGTCACCAGCGTCGGGCCCCAGTCCCAGCCGAAATTGCAGGCCATCTTGCGCATCAGATTGCCCGGTCCCGGATAGTTGTTCGGCCGGTAGCCGTAATGCTTCTCCATCTCCGCGCCATAGGCATAGGCGGAGCGGAAGGTGACCGTGAGTTCGTTGGCGCCCGTTTTCAGCTGCCCGGAAACATCGAAACGATAGGTGCGGTGCATGTTGAAGCTGCGGCCGATCTCCTCGCCGTTCAGCGCGATCACCGCGATCGTATCGAGCCCGTCGAAGACCAGCTCCTGCGCCGTGTCATCGTCAGGCGCGGCCTCGAAGGTGCAGCGATAGGTCCAGTCGGCCTTGCCGATCCAGTCGTTGGTGATCTCGTTGACGTCGATATAGGGATCGGGGATCAGCCGATTGGCGAGAAGGTCGAGATGCACGCATCCCGGCACGGTCGCGGCGATCGATTCCGGCAGGCCGGGCCTTCCTGTATCGTTGCAGTGGAGTGTCCAGCCGGAATTGAGCGTGGTCTTCTCGATCATGCGGGCTCCTGATTATGCCGCTCGAAACTGTGGGGTGAGGTGTCGTTGGAAGGGCGCCGCGATCGGCCGCGGCGCATTGTGCGTCAGAGAAACCGGCCGTGGCGCTGCAGCACTTCGATCTTGTAGCCGTCCGGATCGCTGATGAAGAAGAACAAGCCGAAAAGCTTGCCGTCGCGGTTGAGCTCCACCAGCTGGCCCGGTTTCAGCCCCAGTTTCGACAGCCGCTCGCGCTCGACGGCGACCTCCTCGACGGAGACGGCGAGATGGCCATAGGCATTGCCCAGATCGTAAGGTTCGATCCGGCCCTTATTGACCGTCAGCTCCAGCTCGAAGCCGGTCTCGGCATTGCTGAGATAGATCAGCGTGAAGGTTTCGAAATCGACGCGGTCGGCAACCGAAAGGCCGAAGGCCTTGCTGTAGAATTCGACCGAGCGCGCCTCGTCGAGAACGCGGATCATCGAGTGGATCATCTTCGCCAATTCTGCCTCCCATTCTTTCGGTCACAGCAGTCTTGGTAGCGGTGCTTTCACGCCGGGCGCAAGCCGATTCTTCGGGTGATCGCCGCTTCGACAAGGCCCATGGCGTCATAGATCAGCACCGCCATCAAGCCGACGATCAGCCCGCCCTGCAGGATGAAGGCGGTATTGTCGGAAATCAGCCCGGCAATAATCACCTCGCCGAGGCCCTTTGCCGCCACCGTCGAGCCGATCGTCGCCGTCCCGATATTGATCACGGTGGCAACCTTCAGCCCTTCGAGGATCAGCGGCAGGGCAAGCGGCAGCTCGACGCGCAACAGCCTCTGCCTGCCGTTCATGCCCATGCCGTCGGCGGCGTCGAGAACCTGCGGCGACACCTGCTTCAGCCCGGCGACGGTGTTTTCGAAGATCGGCAGCAGGCCGTAGAGAAAGAGCGCGATCAGCGTCGGCATGGCGCCGAAGCCGGTGGCCGGAACGGCAAGCGCCAGCACCGCCACCGGTGGAAAGGTCTGTCCGGCATTGGCGATCGCCCGCGACAGCGGCAGAAAGTCGGCGCCGCTCTCGCGGGTGACGAAGATGCCGCCGGCAACGGCGAGCACGGCGCTGCAGGCAATCGATCCGATCACCAGCTGCAGATGGCCGACGGCGAGCGAGGCAAGGCTGTTCTGCGTATAGACGGCAGGGGCATTGTTGTTGGTCAGCGGCACCAGCAGGAAGGACAGCCACTCGGTCCTGAACAGCAGGATGAGCAGCAGGGCGAGTGCTGCCAGGCGGAAGAGATTGGCGACGAGGAGTTTCATGCCTTGCGGCCCAGTTCGAGCAGCCGGCTCATCGAGATCGATCCCACAGGCGCCTTCTCGCCATCCTGCACCGCCGCCTCGTCGACCCCCTGCCAGATCATTTCGGCGAGCGCGTCGCGCAGGCTGAGCGATTGCGGCAGGGCATAGGCGAGACCGCTCTTGGCCGGCTCCATGCTCTCCTTCAGCGGCAGCAGCGACATCAGTTTCAGCGCCCGGTCGGAGGTGCCGGTCAATTGCTGGACGAAGGGATCGGCGGGTTCGGTGAGGATCTTTTCCGGCGTCGAGCATTGCAGCAGCCGGCCCTGGCTCATCACCGCGATCTGGTTGCCGAGATGGAAGGCCTCGTCCATATCGTGGGTGACGAGGATGACAGTGGTGCCGAACTGCTTCTGGATCGCCAGCAGGTCGTCCTGTGCTTTGCCGCGGATGACCGGATCGAGCGCGCCGAAGGGTTCGTCCATCAACAGCAGTTCCGGTTCGGCCGCCAGCGCCCGGGCAACGCCGACGCGCTGCTGCTGGCCGCCGGAAAGCTGGTGCGGATATTTGTCGGCGAAATCAGCCGGATCGAGGTTGAACAGCCCGAGCAGTTCCTCGACCCGTCTGGCGATGCGGGCCGAATCCCAGTCGAGAAGCTGCGGCACGGTGGCGATATTCTGCGCCACGGTGCGATGCGGGAAGAGCCCGTGCCCTTGGATGGCATAACCGATCTTGCGGCGCAGCTCCGTCACCTCAACGTCGATCACATTCTGCCCGCCGACGAAAATCTCGCCTTCGGTGATCGGCACCAGCCGGTTGATCATCCGCATCAGAGTCGATTTGCCGGAGCCGGAGGTGCCGACGATGACGGTGATCTCGCCCTTCTCGACGTTCATCGAGACATTGTCGACGACGGTGGCTGCGCCATAGCGTTTGGTGACGTTCCTGATCTCGATCATGCTCATGCGGCGGATCTCCGGATGCTGTCGATGACCGCATCAAGGATGACGGCCGATGAGAAGGCGAAGAACACGGTCGGCACGGCGCCGAGCAGGACGAGGTCCATGGCCGTCTGGCCGAGCCCCTGGAAGATGAAGATGCCGAAGCCGCCGCCGCCGATCAGCGCGGCGATCGTCACCATGCCGATCGCCTGCACCAGCACGATGCGGATGCCGGTGAGGATGACGGGAAAGGCAAGCGGCATGTCGATGCCGGTCAGGATCTGCCGGCGCGTCAGCCCCATGCCGGCCGCGGCATCGCGCACTGAAGGGTCGACGCCCTGAAGGCCGACGACGGTGTTGGCAACGATCGGCAGCAGCGAATAGAGCACCAGCGCGATCAAGGCGGGCGCTGTGCCGATGCCGCGAATGCCGATGGCCGATGCCAGCGGCACATGGGTAGCGAGATAACCGAGCGGCAGCATCAGCAGGCCGAAGAGCGCGAGACTGGGGATCGTCTGGATCAGGCTGAGGCCCTGCAGCACGATTGCCCGCAACTTCGGCACCCAGAAGCAGAGGATGCCGAGCGGCAGGCCGAGAATAATGGCGATGGCGAGTGAACCGAAGGCCAGCAGCAGGTGCGAAATCGCTTCCGTCTCGAATTGCGGCGCCCGCGTCGAGAACTCCTTCATGATCGACAGGCTGTCGAGCAGGCCGGAGGCGAGCGAGATGAAGAGCAGCGCCGTGTAGCCTGTAAGCGCTGCGACCCGCATCCAGGGGGGCAGCCTTATCTTCACCAGCGCATCCGAGATGACGAGCCCGATCACCGCGAAGAGCACCCAGAAGCCGCCGCCGGGCGTCATCCGCGCCACCGTGCTGCCCGGCGGCGTTGCCGCCGTCGAGACGAGGCCGATCGCAACGACCAGCGCCGCAAGGCAGAGCGTGGCGATCACGAGGCGGGCAAGAGCATTGCGGAGAAACAGCGTGGCCAAGGCCGTGAGAATGAGCAGCACGGTCAGGATGACGACGGAAGGCTGAGGAAGAAGCTGCGTCAGCAGCATCGGCTTGCCGGCGGCGATGCGGTTCGCCTTGACATAGATGAAGGGCATCAGCGCCGTCGCCGCAATGCCGCCCGCCACCAGAACCAAGCCGAGCCGGTCCAGCCTGCGGACCGCTGAGGTTTCTTCCATCAAATCAACCCTGTCTGACCAGTCCCGTCCGGCCAACCCTATCAGCAAAGGGAGGCTCCGCCCGCAATCGGGCGGAGCGAGCGATGATTATTTCAGGAAGCCTTTTTCCTTGAGATAGGCTTCGGCGACGGATTTCGCCGGCTCGCCGTCGACCTGGATCTTGGCATTGAGCTTGCGCAGTTCGTCGGCGGTCAGGCTCTTGAAGATCGGCGAAAGCACTTCCTCGATCTTCGGATTGGCCTTCAGCACCTCCTCGCGGATGATCGGGGTCGGTGCATAGACCTGCTGCACGTTCTTGTCGTCTTCGAGAACGGTAAGTTCGGCCGCTTCGATTGCGCCGTCCGTGCCATAGACCATGGCGGTGTTGACGCCGTTGGTCTGGTCGGCGGCCGCCTTGATCGTCGCCGCCGTGTCGCCGCCGGACAGAACCACCATCTGGTCGGGCTTCAGCTGGAAGCCGTAGGTCGTCTGGAAAGCGGGAAGCGCGCCGGCCGAATTGACGAATTCGGAAGACGCCGCAAGCTTGGCGGCACCGCCGCCGGCAACCCATTTGCCGAAGTCCGTCAGGCTCTTCAGCTTGTTCGGTTGGGCAACATCGCTGCGCACGGCAAGCGCCCAGGTGTTGTTGGCGGGCGACGGCGTCAGCCAGACGATCTTGTTGGCATCGTAATCGAGCTTCTTCGCCAGCTCGTAACCCTGGTCGATGTTCTTCCAGGCGGCATCATCGGCCTTGTTGAAGAAGAAGCCGGCATTGCCGGTATATTCCGGATAGATGTCGATTTCCCCTGCGGTGATCGCCTTGCGCACGACCGGCGTGGCGCCGAGTGCGATACGGTCCTGCGTCTTGATGCCGTTGGCTTCGAGCGCAAGCGCAATGACATTGCCGAGCAGCGTGCCCTCAGTGTCGATCTTCGACGAGACGACGACATCCGCGGCGTGAGCCGCACCCGCCGCGAAGGCGGAGAGCGAGACGGCGAGTGCGAGTTTCTTCAGCATGGAATATCCCCTTGGTTGACACCGTTAGCACTTTGAATTGCTGCATTATGCAGGTGCGCAAGTCCCGAGCGGGAGCTCTGCGCACAGAAAGTCCGCCAGCCAGCGCGACGACGTCGCCACCATGCCGGAATTGCGTGCGTCATGGAAATAGCGTGCACGCCCGAAAAATCGATGCAAGCCCCCTCCAGTATTTGCAGTCGCGGCACGATTATGGCGGCGAATGCATCTCTACGCGTGGAAACGCATTCCCTTTTCCAGGGCCGGCGCGATTTGTTTTTGTCCCCTTGCGTGTTTCCGCGGTGGTCCGGTGCTCTGTTGCGGATTGCCGCCGCCCGGATTTTTCTATGACGAAACGATAGCCCGCCTCTTAAGAAGCAGGGATATCTTTTTTCGTGAACACATCATATCGTCCGGTTTTTCCAGCGCTTTCCGGAGCCAGCCTTTTTGCATCTCGGCGCCCTGTTCATAAGCCACCATGTCCTGACCTCCGGTTCGGTGCGCGAGACCGCGCGGCGCTTCCAGCTGTCGCCCTCCACCGTCTCGACGGCCATCCGCCATCTCGAAACCGAGCTCGCGATGAAGCTGACGGAACGCGCCTCAGGCGAGCTGGTGACGCTCCTTGCCAGCGGCAGGGTGCTGGAGGGACTGGAGCCGATCATGGCCGCAATCGGCGAACTCGGTCACTTCACCGGTCATGACGTTGCGGCCGCCGATGCCTACGAGGCCTGGGCATCCCGCATTCCCGTCAAGATCGTCACCATGGAGCGTTTTCTCGAAGTTGCCGATCAGGGCAGCATCAATC
Organism: Rhizobium sp. BK619; assembly: GCF_014195245.1. Lineage (NCBI taxonomy): Bacteria > Pseudomonadati > Pseudomonadota > Alphaproteobacteria > Hyphomicrobiales > Rhizobiaceae > Rhizobium > Rhizobium sp. BK619. The sequence goes on from NZ_JACIBH010000003.1 coordinate 477,778, forward strand.
GCGCCGCCCGCCGTCTTCGCTTAGGTCAGCCGCAGCTTTCGCTTCAGCTTGCCAATCTGGAGAAATTTCTGGGTGGCCGCCTGTTCGAGCGGCAGGCGCAGGGCTCGGTGCTGACGGAGGAGGGCAGGCGCGCCTACCAGATCTTCACGGCGATCAGCCAGGCCTGGAACGATATGAAATCGTCGGCCGACGAGCGATATCGGCGCACCGCCCGATCGCTGCGCATCGGCTCGATCATCCCCACGGGCTCGGAAAGCTGGGTGGCGCGCTGCCTGGGCTCGCTGGTGTCCGAATGGAATGCCCGCCGCAGCAACAATGCGATCTCGCTGGTCTCGATGACCGCCGATGATCTGCGCGAGGCGTTGAAGAGCGGCCGCATCGATGTCGCCATTCTGGATTCGGTCTTCGGGCTGGAAAGCTTCCGCCATCGCGAGCTGCTGCAGACCGACATGGTGGTGATCGCGCCGCCTGAGAGTACCGAGACGAATGTCGCCGATCTCGTCGCCGGCCATGCGATCTGCATGCCGAGCCCGCGCACCGGCCTCGGCCACGCGGCGATGGCCTTCAGCTATGAGCGCGCGCCCAACCGGCGGTTCCGCAGCCAGGATATCACCGCGGCGGATTCGCTGCCCGTGATCGTCGACCTCGTCGCCAATCACGGCTACGTTTCTTTCTTGGGTCGCGTCAGCGCCATGCCGATCGCCGACAAGGTGCGCATCGTCGATCTCGACGAACATCTGCCGATGTCCTATCACGTCGCCTTCAACCATCGCAAAGCTGCTGCCGATGCTTGCGCAATGATCATCGCCGCGGCGGCGAGACTGACGTCGGAACCTGTCGCGCCGACCGACAGAGTAAGGGAGAGCGCGGCATGACGATCTTGCTGGAAGTTTGCGTCGACAGCGCCGACGGCCTTGCCGCTGCAATCGAGGGCGGCGCCGACCGCATCGAGCTTTGTTCGGCGCTGGAGCTCGGCGGCCTGACGCCCTTGCCGAGCCTGATGCGGATCGCCGCCAGGGCGCCCATCCCCGTCTACGCGATGATCCGCCCGCACGCCGGTCCCTTCATCTTCGACAGGGCGGACGAGGAAGCGATGATGCTCGATATCGACGCCGTGCGCGCGGCAGGCCTTGCCGGCGTCGTCATCGGCGCCAACCGGCCCGATGGTACGCTCGACATGCCGCTGATCCACCGTCTGAAGACGCATGCTTCAGGCCTCGGCTCGACCCTGCATCGGGCTTTCGATCTGGTGCCGGATGCCGATCAGGCGCTGGAGCAGGCCGTCGAACTCGGCGTTGAGCGCATCCTGACCTCCGGCTGCGCGCCGAAGGCGGCCGACGGAACCGAAACCTTGAAACGCCTCTCGGCAAAGGCCGCCGGCCGCATATCCATCATGCCCGGCAGCGGCATCCGCCCCGCCAACGTCACCGCCATCTTGCAGGCAACCGGCGCTCGCGAGGTCCATGGCTCCTGCAGCTCACCGGTTCAAAGCGCCGATCCACGCGCGGTCGCCTTTGGTTTCGAGGCGAAGAGCGCCAGCCGGACAGATAGTGCGGTGGTCAGGGAGATGTGCAGGGCGATTGCGTCAATGGAGCGTTAGCGGTCTCGTAATTCCGGACGGAAAGCGTTTCGCGCTTTTGAAACGCGAATTCAGTGCTTGCCGCATGGATCCTCGGGTCAAGCCCGAAGACGACGGAGTGGGGTGGGCGCTGCGGCAAGGATCGCACGTGCGTGGTGGTTTGTAGGAATTGCCGCCGATTATTTTACGCGATCCGCACTCGCGCATCTTGCCGTAATTCCGCCGGACGTTCCGCCTCTTGCCGCACGGGTTTCCCCATTCTCCGTCATACTCGGGCTTGACCCGAGTATCCATGCCGCAAGCACTCCGCCTGATTTGTTCGGCTTTTCATTTCAACAAAAACGCAGCGCTTGCCGCATGGGTCCTCGGGTCAAGCCCGAGGACGACGGAGTGTGGTGTGGGCGTTGCGGCAAGTAAGTGCCGTAGGCACCAAACGACAAGAAAATTGGGACCGCGGGTTTTCCCTATTTTTACGCGATCGGGGACATAAAAACCGGCGCCCACCTTTGGAATTGCTCCAAGCGTCCCGGCCCTTGCCGCGTGGTTTCCCCACCCTCCGTCATACTCGGGCTTGACCCCATACGCGCTAACTTAGTCTTGACGGTGATGGTCGCGAGTGATTCATCTTGGTCATGAGCGATTCGTTGCAAGCATTGGATTGGGGTGA